>CAYQKN010000070.1:0-19379 GCA_964417885.1 uncultured Burkholderiales bacterium
CGCGGCATTGACCTTCAATCCCAGGTGGCAGGTGCGGTTCACCGCCTCGCCCTGCATGATCTCGAACTCGACCGGTAGCGGCGAGCCCTGGCCGATGAACCAGCCGCCCAGATTGGCGGTGGCCGATCCCGTTCCCGGGTCTTCAATCACGCTGTCGTGCTTGAGAAAGAAAAATCGCGAGCTCAGCTTGCCCGCGCCGGCTGGCGCGAACACATAGGCCATCGACCGGCCGCTATCGCTTGCGACCGCCGCCAGGCGATCCGGTCGGGGGCGGGCGCGCCGTACCGCATCGACGGTTGAAAGCGGGATGATCAGCTGCTCCGAGCCGGTGTTGACCCAGCGCGCACCATCCAGCACGTCGGCCGCATCCAGGCCCAGCAGGTCAGCCAGTTCATGGTTCGACCGCGCGGGGTCGCGAAACACGGGCGGATTGGCGCTGAGTGTCCAGCGGCTGCCGTCCGCGCTGACCGGGATCACACCGGCTTTCATTTCCAGCGAAATGTCGTCGCCGGCGTTGAACAACTCACGCACCACGTGGGCGGTACCGAGTGTCGGGTGACCGGCGAACGGCATTTCGAACGTCGGCGTGAAGATGCGCACCGTCGCGGTTGCGCGCGCCGAGGGCAGGATGAAGGTGGTTTCGGACAGGTTGAACTGCAGCGCCAGGGCTTGCATCTCATCGCTGCTAAGTCCGTCGCCTGACTCGAAAACGCAAAGGGGATTGCCGCCGAACGTCGATTCTGCAAACACGTTGAGCAGCCGGTAAGGGTAGTTGCGCATGAACCTGGGGCCACGAAAGTTGTCGGATAATCAGCATACCGCATGTAACCGGCTGGATTTATCTTCCGCGAGTCTGCGGAACATGAAAGGCCGCCGGCCTTCATCCGACCCACTTGTTTTTCGAATCAAAGGAGTGCCTCGCGTGAGCCGCACCAAGATCGTTCGTTTGCTTGCTTTTGTCGCAACCCTTTCCGCGCTGTGCTTGGCCGCTGTCTCCGCCCAGACCAACCCGAAGAAACCAGCGCCGGCGGCACCCGCCAAGGCCGCTGCGGCCGAGAAAACGGCGCGCGCGATTTTTGCCGGCGGCTGCTTCTGGTGCATGGAGGGGCCGTTCGACAAGCTCAGCGGGGTGATTTCCACCACCTCCGGCTATATCGGCGGCAGCAAGAAGGACCCGACTTACCAGGAGGTATCCAGCGGCTGGACCGGCCATACCGAGGCAGTCGAAATCGTCTATGACCCGGCCAGGATCAGCTATGAAAAGCTGCTGGATGTGTTCTGGCACAACATCGATCCGACCGTGAAGGACGCGCAATTCTGCGATCGCGGCAGCCAGTACCGCAGCGGTGTGTTCTACACCGATGCAGCGCAGAAAGCCGCGGCGGAAGCGTCGCGCGCGGCAATCGACCGCAGCAAGCCGTTCAAGGGCGAGATAGTCACGGAGATTACCGCCGCGACGGTTTTCTATCCGGCCGAGGATTACCACCAGGACTACTACGTCAAGAATCCGATCCGTTATAACTACTATCGGACCGGCTGTGGCCGCGATGCGCGCCTGAAGCAGCTGTGGGGTGACAAGGCCGGGATCGGCAACAAATAGCCCGCCTGCGGCCCCGGGCAAAAAAGAAAACTCCAGCACTGGCGCACCTCGCAGGCCGAAATTGCCCGGAGACGCGCGCGGGTGAAGGAGTTTGCTTTGCGCTAGCCGCAAGTTTCCTCTGCGCCATGTTCGCGGCCCCGGTCGCTACCAGCGGCTCCCGTGCCCTGCGGGTGCGATAATCAAAACATGAATATCACCTTTCTGGGCGCAGCCGGGGAAGTCACCGGTTCCTGCTATCTGGTTGAATCCGGCAAGGTCCGGTTCCTGGTTGACTGCGGCATGTTCCAGGGTGAGAAGGATGCCTGGGAAAAGAATCTGCATGCGCTCGATTTCGACGCCGCCGCGATCGACTTCGTCTTGCTGACCCACGCCCACATCGACCATTGCGGCCTGCTGCCACGGCTTTGCGCGCGCGGCTTTCGCGGATCGATCTATGCCACGCCCGCCACCGCCGACCTGATGGAGGTAATGCTGGTGGACAGCGCGCACGTGCAGCTGAAGGATGCCGAGCGCGCGCAGCGCCAGCATCGCGGGCCGGAATTTGAGGCCGAGCCGCTGTACGACGCCCGCCAGGCACTGGCGACGCTGAGGCATAACCGCGCCATCGCCTACGACGTGCCGTTCGAACCGCACGCGGGCATTCGCGCCTGCCTGCGCGACGCCGGCCATATCATCGGCTCGGCCAGCATTGAAGTCTGGCTGAACGAAGGCGGCGCCGAGCGAAAAATCGTCTTCTCCGGCGACATCGGCGAGCGCAGCCGGCCGATCCTGCGCGACCCGCAGCGTATCGCCGAGGCCGATGTGCTGCTGATCGAATCGACCTACGGCGACCGCGACCACCGTTCATTTGATGACACCTATCGCGAAGTGACGGAAATCATCAACCGCACGCTCAATGAAAAGCACGGCAACATCATTGTTCCGGCGTTCGCTGTCGGCCGGGTGCAGGAGGTGTTGTATGTGCTGTGCAAGCTGGCACGCGACGGCAGGCTCGAGAGTCACAATGGCGGGCTGAACATTTTTGTCGATTCGCCGATGGGTCACAAGGCAACCGAACTGATGCTGAAGCATCACGCGGTGCTGGATGAGGACGTGCTGGATATTTTCAATGTGCTGGCGGGTCGCCCCGGCCGGCGCGGGCACAACAATCCGGCCATCAAGTTCACCGAGTCACCGGAGGAGTCGATGGCGCTCAACCGTATCGAAACTGGTGCCATCATCATTTCCGCCAGCGGCATGTGCAATGCCGGCCGCATCCGCCACCACTTGCGTCATCGCCTGCCACGCGCCGCCAACACGGTGCTGTTCACCGGTTACCAGGCGATCGGTACCACCGGACGGCGCATTGTTGACGGGGCGAAATACGTCCGCCTGTTCGGCGAGGATGTGCCGGTGCGCGCCGAAGTGGCAACCATCGGCGGCTTGTCGGCGCATGCCGGCCAGAGTGGATTGCTGTGGTGGCTGGACGGCTTCAAGCGGCCGCCTGCACAGACGTTCGTGGTCCACGGCGAGCCGCAGGCGGCCAGCAGTCTGGCAGCGAAGATCACCGGCCGTGGATGGACCGGCGTGTCGATTCCGCGGGCCGGCGAAAAAGTCAGGCTCTAGGTTTCCTGGCCCCGGTCCCGGCTACGCGGATTTGCGGACGAAATCCCGCAAGTGCTTCGCCTGTGCCTTCAGTGAAGGGATGTGCACGTACATCATGTGGCCGGCGTCGTAGTAGTGGCGCGTGATGTTCGCGGCCAGGCTTTTGTCGAGCGCCATGTGGTTCAGCACGTAGTCGCTGGCAAAGTGCGGCGTGGCCAGGTCGAAGTAGCCGGAGCCGACATACACCTTCATGTGCGGATTGCTGCTCATCGCCCGGCGCAGGCTTTCGGCGACATTGAGGTGCTGGTCCTTGGAGCCGAAATCCCAGCTCATGTACAACTTGGAAATCATGCTGTAGGGCGTGTCGCTTTCGTACCGCAGCTCGCGTCGCAGGTAGTCGTTGATGCAGGCGGCATAGGCGCCGTCAAGATTCGTGTGTGCGGGGTCGAATTCGAAATTCTCGCCGGCGGCGTCGCGATCGATGCCCTTGAAGCGGCTGTCGAGGCGACCGACCGTGCGATGTTCGTCGCGGCACAGTTCCTTGCAGAAGCGGTGGATCTGGATCCGCAGGTTGGTCGATGCGATGTACTCGGCAGACAGGCCGGTGTATTGCGTCAGCTTGCGGATGATTTCGGTGCGGCGGGCCGGCGGCAGCTTGTCGCCAAGGAACAGCGCGGCGTTGTATTCGCCCTCGGCGAATGCCTCCACCTCGTCCAGCAGCGCGCGCAGCGGCTTGGCCTGCAGCCGTTTTTCCAGCTTGCCGTGATACCAGGCGGTGGCGGCGTAGGTTGGCAGGAACAGCACGTGTGCCAGGTCGTGGCCGGCATAGAAGCGGAAGGTGCTGAAGTCGAGCGCGGTCGAAAACAGCAGCAGGCCATTCAGGTACATGCCGTATTTTTCCTGCAGCAGCGAAGACAGGCCGGCTGCGCGCGTGGTGCCGTAGGATTCGCCGGCGATGAATTTTGGTGACGCCCAGCGCTGGTTGCGGGTGGTGTAGAGCCGGATGAACTCGCCGACGCTATCAAGGTCGCGCTGGTAATTGTGGTATTCGTGCACTTTTTCGCCATCCAGCATGCGGCTGTAGCCGGTGCCGATCGGATCGATGAACACCAGGTCGGTCTCGCCCAGCAGGGAATAGTCGTTGTCCACCAGCTGGTAGGGCGGTGGCGGGGCATTGCCGTCGCTATCCAGCTTGACCCGCTTCGGCCCGAGCACGCCCAAGTGCAGCCAGACGCTGGATGAGCCCGGTCCGCCGTTGAACGAAAATGTCAGCGGCCGTCTGGCGGCATCCTTGACCCCGTCGCGGGTATAGGCAATGAAAAACAGCGTGGCGCGCGCCTTGTCAGCCTCGCGATTGCCGTCTTTCTCGCCGTCTTCCTTCAGCACCACCGTTCCGCAGGTGACGGTGTAGGCGACGTTCTCGCCGTTGATGCGGATCCGGTGCTTGCTGCTGACCAGGTGGTCAACGGGCGCCGGCGGTTGGGCGGGAGGCGAATCAGTGGCGGTCGAGGCTGGTTTTTTTTCGGTGGCCATGGCAGGAGCGGGGCGGTGGACGAAGCCGCTATTATTGCCCAAAGGCCGGCCCTTCACCGGTCAGGCAAATCCCGGGTCCGGTTTGCGCAGCATTTGCGCCAGGCGGCTGGCGTTGCGGGCCACCATGCCGTAGATCGAAAGCTGCGGATTGGCGCCGATCGACGTCGGGAAGGCAGAGCCGTCAAACACCCACAGGTTTTCGATCTGGTGGTGGCGGCCGTCGCCGCGAATGACGGCATCGCGCGCATCGGCACCCATCGCGCAGCCACCCATCACGTGCGCGCTGGCCACGCGGGTTCGCAGCGTCTGCATTGGCAGGCCGCCGATCGCGTGCCGCGCCTCGGCCCAGCTGCGATACGGTTTGGCGTCCTCATGCAACGGCATCACGATTCTGGCGCCGGCGGCGAACTGGATTTCAGTCATCACCGCCAGGGCGTGGCGCAGGCCCTCCCAGACGTATCCGCTGATCGGATAATCGAGTACCGGGCTGCCGTCGGCGCGGATGGACACGCTGCCACCTTCGCTGTGCGGGTGAAAGCCGTCGCGCATCAGCGCGATGGCAACGTGCAGGTTCGGCATCCGCTTCATCCAGGCGGCATGCCCGGCGCCGAAGCCGGGCAGGGTGATGCCGGCAAGGATCGGATGAATCGGTGGCGCTTCCAGCTTGAAGCCCATCGGCCCGCCGTGCGGCAGGGTGTCGAGAAAGTGGTCGGAATAGATGGTTTGCGGCGCGCCGGAATAAGCCTCGACCTTGTTGTCCATGATCGCAGCGCAGACGGCGGATGGATGCAGGAAGGTACGCTTGCCGAGTCGCCGGTGCGGATCGGGCAGCGCTGAGCGCAGCATCAGTGCCGGGTTGTTGATCGCGCCTCCGGCCAGCACCACGTGTTTCGCCGTGACGCGGATTTTCCACGGACCGGCCGACACGCCGTCGCTGTCCATGCCGCGGGCAACCAGGCTGGTGATGCGTCCGTATCGGTGCGCCAGGCGCTCGACCCGGGCGCTGTGAATCAGCGACAGGCCGCGGTCGAGGGAGTCCGGGATGGTGGTGACCAGCATTGACTGCTTGGCGTTGGTGGGGCAACCCATGCCGCAGTAGCCGAGGTTCCAGCAGCCTTTGACGTTGCGCCGGATGGCGGCCGCCGGAATCCCCAGCCGCTCGCAGCCGCGCCGCAGGATGTCGTTGTTTTCATTCGGTGGCACCGGCCAGGGCGCGATCGACAGCCGCGCTTCCATTTTCTCGAACCAGGGCGCCAGCTGCTCGACAGTGTAGTCGGACAGTCCCCACGATTTTTCCCAGTGCTGCAAGGTCGCCGGCGGGGTTCGGAAACTCGACGTCCAGTTGACCGTGGTCGAGCCGCCCACCGCCCGGCCCTGCAGGATCGTGATGCCCTTGTCGCGGGTCTGGCGGCCGGCCGATTCCTGGTACAGCTGCGGGTAGGCATCGCGCTCGCGCATGCGGAAATCGCTCGAACTCCTGAACGGGCCTTCCTCGATCATCAGCACCTTCAGGCCCGCCAGAGTCAGCGCCTCCGCGGCGGTGCCGCCGCCGGCGCCCGAGCCGACGATGGCGACGTCGCACTCGATCAGGTAGTCGCGCGTCAGGCGCGCGCCGTCGATCACTTTCCAGCCGCGGGATCGATCCTCAAGGGCGATCCGGATCGGATCGGGGACGGTCGACGCGCTCACAGCAGGCCCAGTTCGGCGGCGTGCGGCGGACCGCCGTAGCCGATTTTCGCCCACGACAGCGGATTGCCGTACCAGCAGGCGATCATTACCCGCGCCAGCGCCTGATAGCCCTGCTGCAGGACGCTGATACGGCTGTGGCGCCATTGTTCGAGGAACGCCGCCACCTCATCGCGGCTGGCCTCGTTCCACGGTTTGGAGACGCCGGCCACCAGGCGGCGCGAGGGCGCGAATGTGAGCAGGCTAAGCAACGACTCGACCTCGCGCTGAACCGCCGGTGAAAGCCCCGCCACGGTGCGGTCAAATGCCTCGATCACTTCATTGATCGCGACCAGGCGTGCGGCAGGTTCATCCGGCAGCGCGCCATGCAGCACTGCGGGCGCCAGGGCCGCGATCAGCTCGGCGTCCTTGTTGGCCAGCTTTTTCAGATCGAGCGAGCCGGGTCTTGATTCCTGCGCGAAAACGCCACGGTCCAATGTCCGTGCCGCTGCCAGCAGGCATCCACCGGCGAGGCCGGTTTTGAGAAACGCGCGGCGGGAAAAAAACTTCATGACTGGCGCAGCAGGAACCTGATCAGTGACTCGAACCGCTTGCCGAATGGCGGCTTGAACAGGTGCAGGCCGTTAAGTGATGACTGGTGAAATATCGGCTTCATCCTGGAGAAGGTCTCAAAGCCGAAGCGGCCGTGATAGGCGCCCATGCCGGACGGCCCGACGCCGCCGAACGGCAATGACTCCTGCGAAATATGCATCAGGGTTTCGTTGACCGACACGCCGCCGGCGACGGTTTCGTTCAGCACCCGCTGGATGTGGTCGTCGAAATTGCCGAAGTAGTAAAGCGCCAGCGGACGCGGGCGCGCATTGACGTAGCGAATCGCCTCATCGAGGCTGTCATACGGCACCAGAGGCAGCAGCGGGCCAAAGATTTCTTCCTGCATCAGGCGCATGCCGTCGTTGACGTTGGCCACCAGCGTCGGCGCGATCTTGCCGCTGCCTTCGAGTGATTCGCCGGCTGCGGACAGCGGCAGCAGCGATGCGCCGTTCGCGGCGGCATCCTGCATGTAGCCTTGCAGGCGCGCCAGATGGCGTTCATTGATGATGCTGGTGTAGTCGCGATTGGCCGCGAGGGTCGGGTAGAGCCGCGCAACGGCCCGCTGTGCCGCGACGGCGAAGGCCTGCTCCTGCGCGCGTGGCAGCAGCACGTAGTCGGGCGCAATGCAGGTCTGGCCTGCGTTCAGGCACTTGCCGAACAGGATCTTGTCGGCGGCCTCGTCGATGCGGCATTCCGGGCCGATGATGGCAGGCGATTTTCCGCCGAGCTCAAGCGTCACCGGCGTCAGGTGTTCGGCCGCGGCTTGCATCACCTGCCGGCCGACGGCGGTGGAGCCGGTAAACAAAAGGTGATCAAACGGCAGCCGGGAAAACGCCTGCGCCACATCGGCGCCACCGGTCACCACGGTCACCTGATCGACTGGGAAATGGTCGTGGACCAGGCGGGCAAACAGCGCGCTGGTTTGCGGCGTCAGTTCGCTCATCTTGACCAGCACGCGGTTGCCGGCGGCCAGCGCGGCGGCCAGCGGCGCGACCGCAAGCAGCACCGGGTAATTCCATGGCACGATGATGCCAACCACACCCAGCGGCTGGGGCCGGATCTCGGTGCGCGCCGGCAGGAACCACAGCGATGCCCAGGCGCGCGCCGGCTTCATCCAGCGTGCGACGTGCTTGCGGGCATCGCGCACCGTGCCGAGTGCAGGAAAAATTTCCAGCAGCTGGGTTTCGTGGCGCGAACGATTGCCAAAGTCGGCACAGATTGCCGCCTCGATGGACTCGCGATGGCTGACCAGCAGCTGCTCCAGCCGGGTCAGGGATTGGCGCCGTGCCGCGGCGCTCGGCATGCGTGCGCCTTCGTAGGCCCGACGTGCCGCGGCAAAGGCATCATGCAGCGCGGCGGGGATATCGATGTTCGGCTGGCTCAGGTCCATGGTCCGCAGTAATTTTCGCAAAACGGATCGCAAAATAAGCGATGATGAATCATAGAATACCAGCGCGTTTCCGTCCGGCTGCAACTGAATTAGATTGACTGCTCTAATCTTGTGCGTCGCAACAAATAAGAATGATTTCAGATGCTTGAACGGCTAAAGCAGCTCCAGCAATTGCGCGGTGCAGAGGCGCGAAACGAGGCCGCCAGCCGCGGTTTTCACCAGCGGGTCATGGCAGTCAAGCGATGGCAGCAGGTACGCCTGCGGCGAAGCTACGCCGACCTGGCGGCCAACGACCGGTTTGCCGCCGCCGTGGCGTTCTTTCTTGACGAACTGTACGGCACCAAGGATTCTGCCATCCGCGACCGCGACCTGATCCGCATGTATCCGACCATGCAGCGCCTGCTGCCGGCGTTTGCCTTCAAGGTGGTCGAAAGTGCGCTTGAACTGGATGTGCTGGCCGAGGAGTTTGACCAGGCCGTTGCCGCCGCGCTGGGCAAGGCAACGCTGACCGAGGCCAGCTACCTGGCCGCGTTTCACCAGGTCGGGCGGCGCGCGGACCGTTTGCATCAGGTGGAACTGATGCGGGCAGTCGGGGAGGGACTCGACAAGGTGGTCAAAAAACCGATGATCTACACCGCCCTCAAGATGCTGCACGGGCCGGCCAAGCTGGCGGGTCTCGGTGAGATGCAGCAGTTTCTGGAGGCCGGCTTTACCGCCTTTCGCAAGATGCAAGGGGCGGACGAGTTCCTGCGGGTCATCGCCGAGCGTGAGACGCTGCTGATCAATCGCATCTTTGATCAGCATCCCCGGCCATTCGCCATTGTCGACGAGTGGGAGCAGCTGGCCGGCAAGTCACCTGGCCGCGGGTCCGTATCCGCCGCTTGACGGTGGCGGCGGTTGCCGGACGATGCAGTCGGTGCCGTAAATGCGGGATGCCGGCACGGAAAGTTTTTTCGTCAACAGCGCCGGGGCATCGCATAATTGCCACAACCGGCGCTGATCGCCAAACGGGAGCGTGACGGGGCCGAATCGCCGGCGTCGTCGCGGTTTTATGCTTTCTGAATCGCTGCAAGCTGCCTGTGACCATGCCATCCGTACCGCCCGCCGCGGCGATACCCGTTCGTCGATCGCACTGGCCCGCCAGGCTTACCGGCTGGCCCGCCAGGAAAGCCAGGTGGCGGAACTTGAGGCGTTGAACGCGCTCGCCATGTGCCAAGGCGCCAATGGCTCGTTCATCGAGTCAATTGCCACGTCGATCGACGCATTCCGGCTCGCGCGCCAGACCCGCCACCGCAGCGGCGCAGCGTATGCGCTGACAACCATGGCCGGCGGCGCCAGTTTCATCCTTGACGCGGACCAGGTGGTGCTGGACATGCTCGGCGTTTGCCGGGCGGAAGCCGCGGCGCTGGATGATCCGGTGCTGATGGTGCGGGTGTTGAATACCTTCGGACTGGTCTACGGCAACCTGCAGCGTTTCGATGACGCCGACGGCCAGTACGACCTCGGCGTCCAGCTGGTGCACGATTCCCCTGGCCGTGCCGGCATGGTGACTCCTGCCTACCTGATGGCGGGCAACAAGGCATTCCTGTCGGTACTGCGGGCAAAGGCGGCGCGGCAGGACAAGCGCGAAGAAACCCAGGCCGATGCCGACCGGCGCATTGCCTACGTTCTGGACATCGCCAACCGGGAAGCCAACATCGACGCGCAGGCGCGCGCACTTTTTTGCCTCGGGCAGTTGCGTTCACTGCAGGCGCGCTACGACGAGGCGCTGGCCGCATTTGCCGCCACGCTTGAGCGCGCCCACCTGGTGCGGCAGAGCCCGAGGCTGATCGACACCTATATTGAAACCAGCAAAGTGCACGCGGCACAGGAGCAGTACGACCCGGCGCTTGAAGCGCTGGAACAGGCGTTTGAGATCGCCGATGCCAACCGGCCGACCAACAAGGTCTATGTTTCCTGCGAAGGCATGGAAGTGATGTATCGCAGCGTCGGCCGACTGCGCGAGGCGGCGCACTATCGCGCCAAGACGGTTCGCGAGCGCGATGCCTTCATCCGCGAGAACGAGCTGGCGATGCGCGACCTGAATGCCTTCTGGCGAACCGTCGCGGCCGGCCAGGCGGGCGGCGCGCAGGCCGCCTGAGCGCGTCTATTTTTTCTTTGCCGCCGGCTTGCGCGCCGTGGCCGGCGACTTGGCGGTCGTCCTGACCGGCGGCGCGTCGAGCACCTTGTCGAGTTGTTCGTGCACCGCCTTTTCGATCGGACCCTTCATCATTTTCAGCATGAAGCCCAGCGTGACCTGCAGATCCATGTCATGGTCGGTCACGGTCAGCCGCCCGTTCACGCCCGGCCGCTGGAAGTGCAAGGTATCGCCTTGCCAGTCTCCGGACAGGTCGAATTTTTCGCCCAGCTTCTCCGCCATTTTGTCGGCCGCCGCGCGGGCGCCCTTGAGTCCCAGGTGATGTGTTCTGTTCAGCTCGATGTCGGCCATGCGTCGGTCCTCCGGTATTGGGTGATGGCTGCTGCTGGGCCACAGTTTACACACGCCCGGCATGGCCGGCATGGCGCCGGCCACCCGGCCGGTCGCCAGCCATCCCGCCATGTCGTCGTTCATCGCCTGGCCATTGTCGCTGTCATGCAGGTTAGGTAGTCTCTCGCCTGAGATGAAAACTTTCAATCCAATCCAGGCGGCGCGCCACTGGTATGCCGGCGCCGAGGCCAGGAGCCTGGCGCGCCTGACGCCGCACGAACGCGCCGACCTGCTGGCTTTCGACGCTGATTTCCAGCGGCGCCGGCGACGCTACGTCGGGGTGATCGTGCTGGTCTGGCTGGTGATTGCGGTGCTGGTCAAATTGCTGCTGCGGAATATCGGCTGGTTTGGTGCCTTCGGTGTCAGCGCCGTGACGGTGATGTCGCTGACGGTCGCACTGACCAGCGCCTGGTTTGGTCCGTCGCGCTTCAAGAGCGGCATGAAGAGCTTCGTGCTGCTGATCGGCATTACGGCGGCCGGGGCGCTGCTGGGCGGGATGGGCGCCAATCTCGCGTTGACCGGCAATGTGGCCATGATCACCGATGATTTCGCCCGTGTGGCACCGAAGGTCCTGGTCGGCGGCCTGATTGCAGGACTGGTCTACGCCGTACTCATGGTCAGCATCGTGCAGTACCGCCGCAGCCAGTTGCAGGGGCGCAACGAACAATTGCTGCGCCAGGCACAGGACGAGCGCATGGGGCGCCAGCTGGCGGATGCCCGGCTGAAGCTGCTGCAAGCGCAGGTCGAACCGCATTTTCTGTTCAACACACTGGCATCGGTCCAGCAATTGGCAGAGGGGCGCGCGCCCGATGCGGCCAGGCTGACCGCGCAGTTGATCACGTTTTTGCGCGCCGGGCTTGCCAGCCTGCGCGAGGAGACGGCCACCCTGGGGCGCGAATTCAAGTCGATCGATGCCTACCTGTCGATCATGCACACGCGGATGCCGGACCGGCTGCGCTATACGCTCGATCTGCCCGAGGACATGAAGGACCTCGCGGTGCCGCCGGCGATGTTGATCTCATTGGTCGAGAACGCCATCAAGCACGGTATCGAGCCGAGCCCCGAGGGTGGCCATGTCGAGGTACTGGCGCGCCGCGAGCGCGACCGGCTGCGAATCACCGTCACCGATACCGGCGAGGGGCCGAACATTGCCAACTCCGGCGGTGGTGTCGGGCTCGACAATATTCGCCAGCGGCTGCGGGCGCTGTTTGCCGACCAGGCGCGGCTGACCGTTTCCGGCAATTACCCGCACGGCTTTATCGCCACCATCGATTTGCCACTTGCCGCCGACGCGCAGGCACTGGCGGCCGATCCGCCACCGACCACACCGCAATGATCTCAGAGGGCTGACATGACTACCGCATTGATCGCCGAAGACGAACCACTGATGCGTGACCGCCTGCTGGCCTCACTCAAGGAGGCCTGGCCGGAACTGGAGGTGACCTGCGTCGCCCGCAACGGCATCGAAGCACTCGAGCTATGGCGCAAGCACCGGCCGCAGGTGGCTTTCCTCGACATCCGCATGCCGGGCAAAACCGGCCTGGAAGTCGCGGCGGAAATCGGCGACGCGGCGCACCTGGTTTTCATCACCGCCTATGACGAATATGCCGTCAAGGCATTCGAGAACGGTGCCGCCGACTACCTGATGAAGCCGGTCGAGATTGATCGCCTGGTCGCGGCCGTGGCGCGAATCAAGAAGCGGCTGGGGGCGGCGCCGGTCGACCTGACCGGGCTGATCGGGCAACTGCTGAATCAGGGTGCGAAAGCCGGCGCCAGCAAGCTGAAGTGGATTCGCGCCTCGCTCGGCAACCAGACCAAGCTGATCAATGTCGAGGAAGTGCTGTTCTTTCAGTCCGACACCAAGTACACGCGCATCGTGCAAAAGGACGGCGAAGCGCTGGTGCGCACACCGCTCAAGGAGCTGATCGAAGGGCTCGACGAAGAGGTGTTCTGGCAGGTGCATCGCGGCGTCATCATCAACGCCCACGCCATTGACCGGGCGGTGCGCGAAGGGCCGGAGAAGCTGGTGGTGCATATCAAGGGTCTCAAGGAAACACTGCCGGTGTCGCGGCAATATTTTCACCTGTTCAAGCAGAACTGAAGGTACCAGCGCGCCGGCAGTTTTCGCCCGGCGCTGCGTGCCAGCGGATTGCGGGGCCGCGCGCCAGCCCTGCCGCGCAGTCTGAGGCAAATCCGTTTTGCAGGGGCAGAAACAAGCACTGGCGCGGTCTCCAGGCCAAAATGCCGCCAGGAGCCGCGCCAGTGCTGGATCTACGCCGGCTGGTGCGGGCTACACACCAACCGGCCGGTATCCAATCAGTTGTCGATGCGGATGTTCGAGTCTTTCACCACCTTGCCCCACTTGGCAATTTCCGAGGAAATGAAAGCGGCGAATTCTTTCGGTGGCTGGCCACCCGGCGCAGCGCCCGCCATTTCCCAGATCTTCTTGATGTCAGCGTCGTTCAGCACCTTGACGGTTTCGGCGTGCATCTTGTCGAGGATCGGTTGCGGCGTGCCCTTGATGCCCCACAGTGCGTACCAGGTGGTCATGGTGAAGTCCTTGTAACCCAGTTCGGCCATGGTCGGTACGTTGGGCAACAGCGGCGAGCGCTGTGGTGAGGTCACTGCCAGCGGAATCAGCTTGCCGGCCTTGATCTGCGCGCTGGAGGAAGCCAAGCCGTCGAAGGCGAGGTCGACCACGCCGCCGAGCAAATCGGTCATCATCGGGCCGATGCCTTTGTAGGGCACGTGCACCAGGTCGACACCAGCCAGCCGCTTGAACAATTCTCCCGCGAGGTGATGCGAGGCGCCGCTGCCGGCTGAGCCATAGTTCAACTTGCCGGGATTGGCTTTGGCGTACTTGACCACGTCGTCGACCGACTTGAACGGATGCTTCGGGTGGATCACCAGCACATTCGGCACATAGCCCAGCACGGTGATCGGCTCGAACGCCTGCTCAAGCTTGTAGGTCTTTTTCATGTAAAGCGATTCGGCAATGGTGTGGTGAATCGCGCCGATGAAAAACGTATAGCCATCCGGTGCCGCGCCGGCTGCTGTCTGCGCGCCGATGGTGCCACCCGCGCCGCCAAGGTTTTCGATGATGAACGTCTGGCCGAGATTGGCGCCGAGCTTGGCCCCAAGTGGCCGTGCGAATACGTCGGTGCCGCCGCCGGCCGGGAAAGGGTTGATCAGCTTGACCGGCTTGGTCGGCCAGGATTGCGCTGCCGCTGAAAATGCCAGCGGCAGGGACAGCGCGGCGGCAGCAAGTGCGCCGAGTACGGTGCGACGATTCATGAATCCTCCTAAATGTTGATGACGTTGTCTGCTCTGGGGCAGATGATTGGTGAAAACCTAAGCGGCCATTTTACCGGCAGATTTCTCGGCAGCGCATTGCGCGAGATATTGCATCGCCGCATCGACGCCGCCTTTCTGGTGCGGCACGCCGGCAAGTCCCAGCCCCATTTCGACGCCCGCCAGCGTGCCCATCAGGGTGAGGTCGTTGAAATCGCCGAGGTGACCGATGCGAAATACCTTTCCCTTCAGTTTGGACAAGCCCATGCCGAGCGAGAGGTTGAAGGCATTGAGGATGAGTTCGCGCAGGCGGTCGGCGTCGTGACCGGGCGGCAGCATCACGGCTGTCAGCGCCGGCGAGTATTCGGCCGGATTGACGCAGACGATATCGAGGCCCCAGGCACGAACCGTGCGTCGTGTCGCCTCGCCATGCCGCAGGTGGCGCGCGTAAACGTTGGCCATGCCTTCTTCACGCAGCATGGCCAGCGCCTCGCGCAGGCCATAGAGCATGGTGGTCGCCGGCGTGTACGGAAAGAAACCGGCCTTGTTCGGCTCCAGCATTTCCTCCCACGACCAGAACGACTTCGGCAGCGTCGAGGTCTTCATCGCGGCGAGTGCCTTGGGCGAGAGCGCATTGAAGCTGAGGCCGGGGGGCAGCATCAGTCCTTTCTGCGAGCCGCCAACCGTGACATCCACGCCCCATTCATCGTGACGGTAGTCGACCGACCCCAGCGACGAAATGGTATCGACCAGCAATAGTGCAGGATGTCCCGCCTGGTCGATCGCCTTGCGCACGGCGAGGATGTCCGAGGACACACCGGTGGAGGTTTCGTTGTGCACCACACAGACCGCCTTGATCGCGTGGGCGGTGTCCTGCGCCAAGGCCGCGCCGATGACGGCGGCGTCGACGCCGTGGCGCCAGTCGGTTTCGATCAATTCGGGCTTGAGGCCCATGCGTGTGGCCATCTTGTGCCACAGGAACGCGAAATGGCCGGTCTCGACCATCAACACCCGGTCGCCGGCGGAAAGGGTGTTGACCAATGCCGCTTCCCACGCGCCGGTGCCGGACGCGGGGTAGATGATGACCGGATGCCGGGTCTGGAAGATTTCCTTGATACCCGCCAGCACGTCCTTGCCCAGTTCCTGAAAGGTCGGACCGCGATGATCGATGACCTGGTGGTCAATGGCGCGCAGGATGCGTTCGGGCACGGCAGTGGGGCCGGGAATCTGCAGGAAGTGGCGGCCGGCTTGATAGGGTTGTGAAGACATGTGGGCTCCGGGACGGGGAACAAACGTTGATTGACGCTCGGTGTTTTTTGTATACAATATTTAAGCGGATTGCCCTTGTCAAGGCAAATAAAAGTCAAAACCCCTGACCGAAGCCAATATTTTTGTATGCAAAAAGAAATTGTCACACCGGAAAATGTCACCAGCCGGCCCCTGAACGAGGCCGCTGCCGAGCGCCTGCGCGAAATGATCGTGCAGGGACAGTTGGCGCCCGGCGCGCGGCTGAACGAGCGCGAACTGACCGCGTTGCTGGGGTTGTCACGCACACCGTTGCGCGAGGCAACCCGCACGCTGGCCTCGGAAGGCCTGGTGGAATTGCTGCCCAATCGCGGCGCACGGGTGGCATCGCTCAATGTGGCGTCGATACGGCACACCCTGCAGGTGATGGGCGCGCTCGAGGCGCTGGCCGGCGAATTGGCCTGCGCGATGGCATCCGATGCTGCGATCGCCGAGTTGCGCGCGACCCATTTCGAAATGCTGGCTGACCATGCGCGCGGTGACCTGGACAACTATTTCCAGCACAACCAGCGCATCCACCTGATGATCATCGACATGGCCGGCAACACCGTGCTGTCGCAGCTTTACCGAAATCTTAACGACCAGGTGCGCCGGGTGCGCTACATGGCCAATCTTTCGCAAACGCGATGGGATGCGGCGATTCGCGAGCACGAGGCAATCCTTGCGGCATTGATGGCGCGCGATGCGCCAAGGTTGAAAGCCCTGCTGGCCGACCACCTGGCGCACAAGCTGACCGTGGTGTCGCTGGCGCTGGCCGGCGGCGCGGCTGACGCAAGCTGATGCCATGAGCGCGCAGCCGATCCATTTCGCGCCGACGGCGGGCGCCGCCCATCCGCTGGCGGAACGACTAAAGCGGGAAGTGGATGGCGAGGTCCTGTTCGATGCCGCCTCGCGCGGCCGGTACGCCACCGACGCCTCGATTTACCAGGTCATGCCGGTGGGTGTGGTGGTGCCGCACAACATCGACGCGGCAATCTGCGCGATGCAGATTGCGGCCGAACAGGGTGTCGCCATCCTGCCGCGCGGCGGCGGTACCTCGCAATGCGGGCAGACGGTTGGCGCAGCACTGGTGATCGACGGCAGCAAGCACCTGCGCAATGTGATCGCCTTCGACGCCGCCAGCCGCCGCGCCGTGGTCGAGCCGGGGCTGGTGCTGGACCATCTCAATGCCCGGCTGAAATCCGCCGGCCTGTGGTTTCCGGTCGATGTGTCGACGTCGGCCCAGGCGACCATCGGCGGCATGGCGGGCAACAATTCCTGCGGCTCGCGTTCGATTTTCTACGGCAACATGGTGCACAACGTCGCCGGCATTGACGCGGTGCTGGCGGACGGTTCCATCGAGAAATTCGCCGAACTGGGCGGTGATGCGAGCGGGCGGTCGGCGCGCTATCGTGACCTGGTCTCCGGCATACGTGCGATTTGCGAACGTGAACGGGATGAAATTGCCGCGCGCTTCCCGCCGCTGCTGCGCCGCGTTGCCGGTTACAACCTGGATATTTTCGAACCACGCGATCCGCTGCATTACAACAGCGCCGCGCCCAATCTCGCGCACCTGCTGGTCGGGTCGGAGGGGACGCTGGCCTATTTCAAGTCGCTGGAGCTGAAGCTGTCGCCGTTGCCGGGGCACAAGGTGCTGGGGGTGGTGAATTTTCCGACCTTCTACCAGTCGATGGAGCTGACCCAGCACATCGTCAGGCTGGGCCCGACCGCGGTCGAACTGGTTGATCGCACCATGATCGACCTGGCGCGAAACAACCCCGCGTTCCGGCCGGTGATTGACGCAGCGTTGATCGGAGAGCCGGACGCGGTACTGCTGGTCGAATTCGCCGGTGATGAACAGGCCGCGATGCTGAAAAAGCTCGATGACCTGGCGCAACTGATGGGTGATCTTGGACTGCCGCAATCGGTGGTGAAGATGGTCGACGCCGCGGCGCAGAAAGCGCTTTGGGAAGTGCGCAAGGCCGGCCTCAACATCATGATGTCGATGCGCGGTGACGGCAAGCCGGTCAGCTTCATCGAGGACTGTTGCGTGCCGCTGGAGCACCTGGCTGAATACACGCGGCGCCTGACGGAGGTGTTCGAAAAGCACGGCACGCGCGGCACCTGGTACGCGCATGCTTCGGTGGGCACGCTTCACGTGCGGCCGATCCTCAACATGCGCGCAGACGGCGCGCACAAGATGCGAGCCATTGCCGAGGAAGCCGCGCAGCTGGTCCGTGAATACAAGGGGGTCTATTCGGGCGAGCATGGCGACGGGCTGGTGCGCAGCGAGTGGATTGCGCCATTCTTTGGTCCGCGCCTGACGGCGGCGCTGGGTGAAATCAAGGCGCTGTTTGACCCGCGCGGCCTGATGAACCCGGGCAAGATCGTCAACCCGCCGCGGCAGGACGATCGCAGCCTGTTTCGATTTGCCCCGGGCTATGCCGCCGAACAGCGTGAGATGGCACTTGATTGGCGCGAACACGGTGGCCTGGCCGGCGCGGTGGAAATGTGCAACAACAATGGTCATTGTCGAAAATTCGACGCCGGCACCATGTGCCCCAGCTACCGCGCAACCGGCGACGAGCAGCACCTGACGCGTGGCCGTGCCAATACCCTGCGCCTGGCGATCTCCGGGCAACTCGGGCCCGATGGCCTGACCGGTGAAGCGGTCAAGGACGCGATGGAACTTTGCGTCAGCTGCAAAGGCTGCAAGCGCGAATGCCCGACCGGGGTCGACATGGCGAAGATGAAGATCGAATTTCTTCATCACTACAAGAAGCGCCACGGCTACTCTTTGCACGACCGGCTGGTGGCCTACCTGCCGCGTTACGCACCCTACGCGCCGCTGTTTGCCTGGACCATGAACCTGCGCGAGTGGATTCCGGGTGCCGCATTGCTGGGCGAGAAACTGACCGGCTTTTCCGCGCGCCGCAAGCTGCCGAAGTGGCGGCGGCCATTGCTGTCGTCGGTCGGCACGGCGCGCTGGCAGAAGGCGATGCGCGCGGCCCGCGCCGACGGGTCCCCGGCCTATTTCGGCAAGGAGCGGGACGTGGTGCTGTGGGTGGATACCTTCACCAATTATTTCGAGGGTCCGAGCCGGCATTTTCCCGGCATCAGTGCGGAAGCGGCGGCAATCGTGTTGCACAAGGCCGGTTACAACGTCGACCTGGTGGGCGGCGCCACCGGCGAGCGGCCGCTTTGCTGCGGGCGCACCTTTCTTGCCACCGGCATGGTTGATGAGGCGAAAAAAGAAGCCCGGCGCACGCTGGCGGCACTGGGTCCCTATGTCGAACGCGGCGTGCCGATCATTGGCCTCGAGCCTTCCTGCCTGCTGGCGTTGCGCGACGAATTCAAGACCATGTTGCCGGGCGAGGAGACCGACCGCCTGGCCGAGCGTGCCTTCCTGTTCGAAGAATTCCTGGTGGCGGAAAAGCGGGCCGGGCGCTTCGATCCGGCGCGGTTGGAGTTGCAGCCGATCAAGGCCGGCACCGCATTGCTGCATGGTCACTGCCACCAGAAAGCGTTTGGCGCGATGAGCGCGGTGGAGGAGGTGCTGTCCTGGGTTCCCGGACTAGAGAGCCGCACCGTTGAGTCTGGCTGTTGTGGCATGGCCGGTGCATTTGGCTACGAGGCCGGCCATTATGATGTCTCGATGGCAATGGGCAACCTGTCACTGCTGCCGGCGGTGCGCGCCGCCAACGCGGAAACGCTGATCGTCGCCGACGGCACCAGTTGCCGTCATCAGATTGCCGATGGTGCCGAACGTGAAGCGGTGCATGTGGCCGTGGTGCTGGCGCAGGCACTGGTGAAGATCGGCTGAGTCAACAGCTCCGGTCCACGCAAAAAACGCAGATCGCCATTTGGCGCGGCTTTCCGGGCGAAAACGGCCT
>CAYQKN010000071.1:0-19331 GCA_964417885.1 uncultured Burkholderiales bacterium
TAAGCTAACCGATACTAATTGCCCGTAAGGCTTGACTCTATAACGATAAGTGATCAATCGAAATCTTCGATTTCGATTGGGGCTGATCAGGCCAAACAACCGGCAAAGCCGGATTGTTTGGTAAGGTAAAACCTGAACCTGAAGAGCCAAATCATCGCGTTATAAATAAAGCGCGCAACAATCTAATCATTCTTTACTTCTCCCACCCCATTCGTTGGACGTTCACTAACAGGCAACATGCCTGGAACGCACAACTCCCGAATTCTTGGCGACCATAGCGCGTTGGCCCCACCCCTTCCCATCCCGAACAGGACCGTGAAACGACGTTGCGCCGATGATAGTGCGGTCTTACCCGTGCGAAAGTAGGTCATCGCCAAGACCTTATTAAGTCAAATGCCCTGCAAGCTTAGCTTGCAGGGCATTCGTCTTTCTGGACCGTGATTCGCCGCTCAACAGGGAAGCATGACGGTGAAGTAAACACCACTGCCGTCAGGCAGATTTCCCGCCGCGACTGTGCCGTCGTGGAACTCCGCAACCATTCGGACGATATACAGGCCAAGCCCGAGATGGCCCGCTGTCGCCGGCTGGGCGTTGCGCGCGGATACCATGGAAACAAACAGGACCGATGCCGCATCCGCAGGTAGGAGTGGGCCCTGGTTCTGGACGGTGAGATGGACGCGGCCGCCGGATTGCCTGATGCTCACGCCGATCGGCGTGCCGGCCAGTGCAAAATCTGCCGCATTGTCGACCAGTTTGTCGAGCATTTGCGCAACCGCGTCGGCATTGCCGGAAATCGACGTCGACTCTTCCGCCAACACCTCAAGTTCGAAGCGATGCCCGGGATATGCAACACGGTAGCCATCCACGCAGCCGCGAACAATTTCAACCACGGGAATACGTTCACGCTCGGCATGTTGCAGCATGTTTTCGAGGCGGGTCGCTTCCGACATCCGCGATATCAGCGACGCAAGCCGACTGACGCCTTCATCGGCGCGGCTGATGTACACCTGCTGTTCCTCCGGCCGCAGGTTGTGACGCAGGTTGTCCAAGGAGGACCGGACAACAGCGACGGGCGTTCGCAATTCGTGCGACAGGCGGGCAGCCATCAGTTCAAGATATTCGTTGTATCGTCGCAGCCGCTGCAAGGTTGCATTCAGTGTGCGGGACAGCGCGCCGATCTCGTCCAGTGCCGCCGTGCCGCCGATATCTCCCCGGATACGTCCATGCGCATCAATTGCGCCGTCTGCCTCGCGTTGCAGCCGCCGTACCCGATATGCCAGTCGCCAGGCAAATGCCAATAGCAGGCCGAATCCGACCGCAAACACCACAAGGGTGGTGGCCAATAGCGACTCAAGCGCGGCTGATCGCAGCGACTGGTCGCCGCCGGTCATCTCCTCAACAACAACCGCGCCGACGATTTCATCGCGCTGCCAAATTGGCTGCGCAACGGACAGGATAACGGGTGCGCCGCCAGCCGCCGCGCGCCAGCGGGACGTCGGCTCGCCGACCAGCGCCCGGTCCACCTGCGACATCACGGCCATCCGTGCCGCCTGCGGATCCTCATGGTGTTTAGTGGCCGGACCCGCCGACCAGGCCCGGACCATTGGTCGCAGCGTCGCGGAAAAAAAAGTAGATCCCCAGCTTGCTGACTGTTCACCGGACTGCGGTTGTGCACCAGACGAGTTGCCAAGCGATCCGGCCAGTCCGCGCACTTGCGAATGTTTGTCCACCACCCATATCCGCGAACTGCCCCTGGCAACGACGGCGAGAATGCGCTCGATGTCCTCCGACGGCAAGTAGGCGTTTCCCAGATTGGCGGCAGCTTCCGGGTCGGCGCTGCTGAATAGCGCAATCAACTGCCGGCGCTCGGTTTCCTCCACCGGGTTCGTGCCTGGCGCCGCCTGAAAAAGCTGCGGACGGTCCGAAAGCGTGGCAGAGAGCAGTCTGGCGGAACTCGACAGCACCTGCTGCTGGCCATCGCGAAGATAGCCATCCATTGCCTGGATGAAGCGGAAGCCGATGGCCGGAATCGACAGCAACAGCAACGCAATCAGCAACAGACGCGCCCGAATGCTGCGAAAGAATAGTGGCACTTTCATGGTGCGGTGTACCCTTCGACCGCGGAAAAAGTCTGCGTTCCCGACAGGCGAGAGGCGGACGGCGATAAATTTTCCGGTGCCCGGCGACAGGAACGCTGCCCGGTCAAGCAATGCATCATCGGATCAGACGGTATGCCAGCGATAACCGATGCCGTAAACCGTTTCGATTTCATCAAACGCGCTGTCGACAGCGTTAAATTTCTTGCGGATGCGCTTCAGGTGTGAAGTGATGGTGTTGTCATCCACCGTCAACTCGGCCTCGCGCATCAATTGGTCACGGCTCTTGACATGACCCGGAAACTTGACGAGCGCGTGCACCATCCAGAACTCAGTCACGGTCAGCGGCACCTCTTTCCCGTTCCACAATACCGACAACTTGTTGATATCCAGCGTCAAGGCGCCGCGGTGCAGGATATCCTCGGCGCGCGACGGCTGTCGGGCCGCCTCGAGCCGGCGAAACAGAGCGGCGATGCGTGCCAGCAGGTGAGGCATGCTGACGTCCTTGGTTACGTAATCATCAGCCCCCAGGCGCAGGCCGGACACAACATCGAAATCACTGTCGCGGGCCGAAAGAAAGATGATCGGCAAGGTTGGTGACAGCGCCCGCAAATCGCGGCAAAGGCTGAAACCGGCGTCGATTTCATCACCAAGTCCAATATCGAGTATTGCCAGGTCTGGCAGGCGCAGTCGAAACGCTGCGGTAGCCTCCGCCCGGCTGGAATGGGATTCCATTTCGTAGCCGCTGCGGCTCAGGGCATCAACGTAGTTCTGGCGAATGGCAACGTCGTCTTCAACAATGGCAATACGTTTCATGATTCACACTCCTTGAAGCCGACTATACCGCAACGATCCCGACGGCAAGCTCGCTGCTGGCGAGATCATTTTTCTGCCACATTTCGCCAGCAGCCAGTCAGTTTCGGCGCAGTGCCACGCCCCGATTGGGGCGCCAAATAGTGGCATTGAAATTTTCCCGGGAGTTGAACGTGCAAACATTGTGGAATCGCAAACTGATGACGTCGAATGAGACTGCGGCGCACGGCCAATCCATGCTCATCGATTTTCTCAAAATGTTTGTTGCGGCCATTCTCTGCGGGCTCGGTTGCAGCATCGCCATTGCCGGCCTGACTCTTCTGTTGTCGGGAAATGCAGATGCCGCGACCACGGGCGCACCGCCGGCGGCTGCTCCGATCCATCTTGCGCCTGGCACCGCCACTGTCCTGGTCGCGGATGGCGCAATCACCACCCCGAGCGGATGCCAGTCAAAAGTAATCCGTTCAGTGGAAACGTGTAGTTCCGCACCCGCGCAGTAAACACTTTTCAAGAACCTCGGAGCGTGACGCCTGCGGCGCGGTGCTAACCCGCCGCATCCTCCCCTGCTGCCGCAGGCGTCCTCTGGGCCACAAGGCAAAGCCCACAGCAAGAAAATCCTGCTGTTGCGTCCACCGCGAAGGCGTTAAATCCGCACCCGGCTGTTGCAATCACCGTGATCGGTCAGCGAGCCGGCCAGGAGCATTTCTCTGCCTATTGCTGGGCCGTAAAAATACCTGTATATTTGTATAGTACAAGATATGGCGAAGGTGCATGCATGGCAATGCGGACAGTCCAGCAGGCAGCGGGAATACAGCGCGACCAGGTCCACAAGGGACGTGGTGCCGGCTTGAATCTGGAAGGCAGGTTTGAGCGCTGGCAACGCGAAGCCTTCGACGATGGCTGGATCGGCGAAGCGGAAGTTTCGCAACCGCTCCGGACCACCATTTCGCAGGAGCGCGCCAAGAGCATCATCAGCAGCAATGAGTCGCCTGACATCCCGTTCCGCTATTCGCTGAATCCCTATCGCGGCTGCGAACATGGCTGCATTTACTGTTTCGCGCGTCCATCACACGCCTATCTTGGCCTGTCGCCAGGGTTGGATTTCGAAACACGACTTTTCGCCAAGGTTAACGCCGCCGAACTGTTCCGCACCGAGCTTTCGCGGCCGGGCTTCGAGACCGATGTCATCCATTTCGGCGTCAATACCGATGCCTATCAGCCCTGCGAGCAAAAACTCAGCATCACCCGAAGCTGCCTCCAGGTCGCCGCCGAATTCAATCAGGCCGTTGGCTTGATAACCAAGTCCGCGCTGATCGAACGGGACATCGACATACTTCGCGAAATGGCAGCAAGGAAACTGGTGCATGTCTCGGTTTCGATTACCACGCTCGATCACCACGTCTCGCGCTATCTTGAGCCGCGCACGGCGGCACCGAAGCGCCGACTGGAAACCATCAGGCGGTTGGCCGACGCCGGGATTCCGGTTGGCATCAATGTCGCGCCGGTAATACCGTTTCTCACCGACCATGAACTCGAATCGCTGCTTGAAGCCGGGCGCGAAATGGGTGCAACGTCAGCCGGCTATATCCTGTTGCGATTGCCCTGGGAACTGAAGGAATTGTTTCGAGACTGGCTGGAGAATCACTTCCCGCTCAAGGCTGCTCATGTCATGTCGCGTGTACAGGACATGCGCGGCGGCAGCGACAACGACCCAAATTTTGGCTCGCGCATGGTGGGTGAAGGCATCTTCGCAAGGTTGCTGGAGCAACGCTTTACCAAGGCATGCGCCCGCGTCGGGCTCGATACTCACGGCCGGCGTGAGATCGGCCGGCTCGACACCTCGATATTTGCCGTGCCGGGACGGGCGATTCAGGGCCAACTCAACTGGTAGTGTAGTGCGCTGATGTCGGTCGACGAGCCGTTATGCCGCCACGCTCACGCGTCAATTATGCGGGCGCCGCGGACCCTCGCGAGCAGGCGCCGGATGACATGGCAAATTACAGGCTGGCCCAGGCCGGCTGCTGCGACATTGAACGGCGCCATGCGCGCGCGCCAGGCAAGCCACGGTACAGGCCCAGCGTATGGCGCATGATTGAATGCCTGAGCACGCCCTGCAATGCCTGCTGTCCGGCATAGTTTGCCAGTGCCGCTTCCACCGCCTCGCGGGTCACGATCGGCGTATCGATGCCGAAGAACTCACGATCGAACGCGGCCAGCAAATACGGGTTGTGGTACGCCTCGCGGCCGATCATCACGCCGTCCACATGCGCCAGGTGGCGGCGGATTTCTTCAGTGGTCTTGATACCACCATTGATCACAATGGTCAGGCCAGGAAAATCCTGCTTCAGGCGATAGGCAAATTCGTATTTGAGCGGTGGAACCTCGCGATTTTGTTTGGGGCTCAACCCCTTGAGTATCGCGTTGCGCGCGTGCACCGTGAAGACGCGGCAGCCGGCTTCGCTGACGGTGCCGACAAAATCGCGGACAAAGTCATAACTGTCGTGTTGATCGATGCCGATGCGGTGTTTGACCGTCACCGGTAGCGGCACGGCGTCGACCATGGCCCGGACGCAATCCGCCACCAGGCGCGGTTCCGCCATCAGGCAGGCGCCAAAGCTGCCGCGTTGCACCCGCTCCGACGGACAGCCGCAATTGAGATTGATCTCGTCATAACCCCATTGCGCCGCCAGTTTTGCACAAGCGGCCAGGTCGGCCGGCTCACTTCCACCCAATTGCAGCGCCACCGGGTGCTCCTCCGGGTTGAAATCCAGGTGGCGCGGCTGGTCGCCATACAGCAGCGCACCAGTGGTGACCATTTCGGTGTAGAGGCGGGTCTTTTTGCTGAGAAGGCGGTGGAAATAGCGGCAGTGCCGGTCAGTCCAGTCCATCATGGGTGCGACGGAAATGCGGTAAGGACTGTATTCGGTATTCGGCATGCCGCAATTTTAACAGTCGCGCGTTGAGGCAAAATGGCGTTATGGCAAAAGCAGGCAGCAAAGAGCGAATGAAGCAGGCGGTGGACGGGTTACTGCGCGGCGAACTGGTGGCCATGCCGACCGAAACCGTTTATGGCCTTGGTGCGGATGCAGCCAATGCCGATGCAGTCGCACGAATATTTGCTGCCAAAGGGCGTCCGCCTGACCACCCGCTGATCGTCCATGTCGGCAAGCACGCGGACCTCAGCAAATGGGCGATCGACATCCCGCCCGTTGCGGCAAAGCTGACGGACGCCTTCTGGCCGGGGCCACTGACGCTGATCCTGAAGAAATCCGCGCTGATCCCGGCAACCGTGACCGGCGGGCAGGCGACGGTTGGCATCCGCTGTCCGTCCCATCCGCTTGCCCAGAAACTGCTGCAGGAATTCTCCCGCGTCGGCAGCGGCATCATTGCCGCGCCCTCGGCCAACAAATTCGGCCATGTCTCGCCAACCACGGCGCAGCATGTACGCGACGAATTCGGCGATGGCTTGCTGGTGCTCGATGGCGGCGCCTGCGAGGTGGGCATTGAATCGACCATCCTCGATCTTTCGCGCATGAAGACCTTGAAGCGGCCGGTCGTTTTGCGCCCGGGCGCCGTGACACCGGAAATGATTCGCGACGTCATTGGTGAAATGCCGCTACAGCCGGAAGAAGTTCCGACGGCGAAGTCTTCATCGTCGGCGCGACAGCCGCGCGTTTCCGGCTCGCTGGCCGCTCACTATGCGCCGCGCACGCCGCTCAAGCTGGTCGAAAGCGCCGCGCTTCAAGCCGAGACCGACTCCCAGCTGGCTGCCGGACACCGGGTGGCCGTACTCGCGTTCAGCGCCAAGCCGGCCGTACGGCCATCGCCGGTCGGTGTCGGGGTAAGGAATGCGCGCCGGCTGTTGTGGATATCTGCCGATACCGATGCGGCCAGCTACGCGCAGAGCCTGTATGCCAACCTGCGCACGCTGGATGCGGCCCAGACCCAGGTGATTCTGGTGGAAGCGCCACCGCGACTGCCGGGATGGGCCGCGGTAAATGATCGCCTGGGACGTGCTGCGGTCGGTTCGGGCGGCACCGCTGCCGGCTCAGGCTAGCGCAAAGGAAAAATCGGCTTCATGTGTCACGCTGCCATCGGCGCGGCGCGTATATTCCGTAAACGCTACGGAGCCACTCGCATCCATCGACAGCACGGTTGAACAGCGTGTGCCGTACGGTGCGGTCACGATCATCGCCGGCGACAGCACCCGTTCCCAGTCAAGTCCGACGCCGGTATCCGGCAATACGTCATCCGCGGGGCGGCTTTGGTCCGATAGCAGTTCGCAGATCGCCATTTGGCGCGCTTTCCAGGGCATTTCTGCCTGAAGCGCCGCTCCCAGAGCGGACTTTGCCTTCTCTACTTTTGGCCACGGCTCATTCAGGGTGTGATTGGACAGGGCGTGCACGCCTGCCGGCACAGCCAGGATTTCGCCGATGCGGCTGCCGAAATAGAACAGCGAATGTCGATCGCCGGTGAGCAAATTGAATCCCTCATATTGATCCGCGCGCTTGCGCAGCGCCGTCAGATAATCAAGCGCGGATTGCGAACCGGTCAGGTAATCCGTTACCAGTTGGCCGCGCGAAGGCGCCGTACCCTTTCGATCGGACGGATCGCGGAAGTTGGTCAGCGCAGCGAATTTGCCGCTTCGCGTCATGCCCAGCCAGGTGCCACCGGCCCTGAGGTCACGGCCTGCAAGGACATCGCGGTGATCCGGCCACCAGTCAGCGGGGGCCGCCGGCCGGTCATGCCATTCGTCACGGTTTGCCGCCACCACCAGGGGCAATGTGGCGTGCGCTTTCCAGGCAAACGCAATCAGGCACATGCGTACTCACAGTTCCGTGCGCAGATCCCACAACTCCGGAAACAGGCGCACTTCCATCATCGCGCGCAGGTAGCCGACGCCGGCGGTGCCGCCGGTGCCGCGCTTGAAGCCGATGATGCGCTGAACGGTGGTGACATGGCGGTGGCGCCACTGGCGAAAATAGTCCTCCAGGTCGACCATTTTCTCGGCCAGTTCATAAAGGTCCCAATGCTCGCGCGGGTTGGCGTAGACGCTGCGCCAGGCAGTCATGACCGAATTGTTGCTGGCATAGGGCACGGACCAGTCGCGCGTCGTGGCGGAGACATCGAGCGCAAAGCCGCGACGGCCCAGCAGGCGAATCGCCTCATCATAGAGCGATGGCGAATGCAGCAGGTCAGACAACGCCGCGTGAATTTCGGCGCGGTGTTCAAA
This sequence comes from uncultured Burkholderiales bacterium, assembly GCA_964417885.1. Taxonomy (GTDB): domain Bacteria; phylum Pseudomonadota; class Gammaproteobacteria; order Burkholderiales; family Usitatibacteraceae; genus UKL13-2. The sequence goes on from CAYQKN010000071.1 coordinate 8,143, forward strand.
CGGCTTCAACAGCGCGGCATTCTTGTTGCCGAAGACAAATTCCAGCGAACGGTACTGGTGCGACTGGAAACCCGAGGACTTGCCGAGGCTCTCGCGAAAGGCCGAATATTCAGTCGGGGTCAGGGTGGCAAGGATGTCCCAGGCCTGGATCAGGTTGTTCATGATGCGCGAAACCCGCGCCAGCATCTTGAATGCCGGTGACAGGTCGCCGGCAATGACCTGCTGGCGCGCGGCCAGCAATTCATGCAGCATCAGCTTCATCCATAACTCGGTGGTCTGGTGCTGGATGATGAACAGCAGTTCGTTGTGCTCGCCGGACAGCGGCCGCTGCGCCGCCAGCAATTGATCAAGCCCGAGGTAATCCCCGTAGCTCATCTCATTGCTGAAACTGAGATGCGCGCCCTCCGGTGCCCGCGACTCGCCGGTCATGTCAGTAAAGCGGCAACGTTGCCTTGAGCAGCGTACCGGTTTGCGAATCGGCGATGTACAGCTCGTTGGGATGCTCGGCATGAATGGTCAGGCTGGACAGCCAATCGCCGCGCGACGAGTCGATGCGGTAGCGTGATTCCCCGCGCTTGTCGAATTGCCACACGCAACCGAGCCCGTGATGCGCCACATACAGGTTGTCATCGCTGTCGATCGCCAGGCCTTCGGGGCCGACGCCACCTGACAGCTGGATGAATTTGCCGACCCGCGATACACCGCCATCGACCAGCGGAACCCGCCAGATGGCGTTGTCGCGCTGGGCGGCGACGAACAGGAAATTCTGGTCAGCGCTCAGCGCGAGACCGGCTGGCCCCGGCACGTTGCCCAGCAATTGCAGCAGCGCGCCGTCAGCGTTCAATCGATAGACCGCGCCGCGCGGATTGTGCAGCCCTGACTGGCCGGGATCGCTGAAGAACAGATCGCCGTTGCGGCCAATCGTAAGGTCGCTGACTCCCTGGAAACGCTGCGAAAGATAGTGCGTCACCAGGGGCGTCATCCGCCGCGACTCGACATCCATCGCCAGCAGGCCGTGCCGCTGGTCGGCAATAATCAGGCGGCCGTCCGGATGAAATTTGAGACTGTTCGGCCAGCCGTCGTATTTGACAATCAGGTCCCATTCACCGGTCCGGGTGATGCGAAAAATGCGACCGAACGGGAGGTCCGCCACCCACAAATTCCCCTGGGCATCAAAACAAGGGCCGGCGAGGTAGCTGTGAATGTCGCGACCATGCAGGTTGGCTTCCACCCACGGGTTGTGCGCGCCCGACTCATGCAGATAGGCCGGCAACTCAAAAGCGGTTTCGGTCGTCAGGGAGAGCGGGGCATTGAACATGGCAAAGGAATCGGCGCGAAGGGCGCATGGCGAGCGACAAGGCGCCTATTATGCGTCAACTTTGCCGCCGCGCTGGTGCAGCTAGAATGCTGCGATGAACAGCAATCGATGGCAATTCTGGATTGACCGCGGCGGTACCTTCACCGATATTGTCGCCCGTTCCCCGGATGGCGGACTGCTGACCCACAAATTGCTGTCCGAAAATCCCGAGCAATACCAGGATGCCGCGGTCGCCGGCATCCGCCACCTGCTGGGCGTGGCTGCCGACGCGCCGGTCCCGGTCGAACGCATCGAAGCGATCAAGATGGGTACCACGGTTGCGACCAACGCATTGCTTGAGCGCAAAGGCGAGCCGACGGTGCTGTTCATCACCCGTGGATTTCGCGACCAGCTGCGCATCGCCTACCAGAACCGGCCGCGCATCTTCGATCGCCAGATACGCCTGCCCGAACTGCTCTACGGCGAGGTGGTGGAAGTGACCGAGCGCACCGGCGCCCGAGGTGAACGGATACTGCCGCTGGATGAGCCCGCCACCCTGGCCGCGCTGGCAGAGGCACATGGCGCAGGCTACCGTGCGATTGCCATCGTGCTGATGCACGGTTATCGCTACCCGGCACACGAGCAACGCGTCGCGCAACTGGCAAAGGACATCGGTTTCAGCCAGATCTCCGTTTCGCACGAAGTCAGCCCAATGATGAAAATCGTCCCGCGTGGCGATACCACGGTGGTCGATGCCTACCTGTCGCCCATCCTGCGGCGCTATGTCGGCCAGGTTGGCCAGCAACTGCCAGGCGCGCGGCTGTTGTTCATGCAGTCGAACGGCGGGCTGACCGGTGCGGATCGTTTCCAGGGCAAGGACTCCATCCTCTCAGGGCCGGCCGGTGGCATCGTGGGCATGGTTCGCACCGCCGAGCTGGCCGGCTTCGGCCACATTATCGGCTTCGACATGGGCGGCACCTCCACCGACGTCTCTCATTACGCGGGTGAACTCGAGCGCAAGTTCGATACCCAGGTCGCCGGCGTGCGGATGCGTGCGCCGATGATGTCGATCCACACCATTGCGGCTGGCGGTGGCTCGATCCTGCGCTTCGACGGCCAGCGCTATCGCGTCGGGCCGGATTCCGCCGGCGCCAATCCCGGCCCCGCTTGCTATCGGCGCGGCGGACCGTTGACGGTGACGGACTGCAATGTGATGCTGGGCAAGATCCAGCCCGAACACTTTCCTGCCGTGTTCGGGCCGCAGGCAAACCAGCCGCTTGATGCCGCGGTGGTGCACGACCAGTTCGCCGCGCTGGCGCAGGTGATTGCGCAGGCGACCGGGCAGCCGCAAAGTCCGCAGCAAGTTGCTGAAGGATTCATCCGCATCGCCGTTGCCAACATGGCAAACGCGATCAAGTTTGTCTCTGTTCAGCGCGGCCACGATGTCACCGGATACACCCTGTCCTGTTTCGGTGGCGCAGGCGGGCAGCATGCCTGCCTGGTCGCCGACGAATTGGGCATGAGCCGAGTCTACGTGCATCCGCTGGCCGGTGTCCTGTCGGCCTATGGCATGGGGCTGGCCGACATGACCGCCATGCGCGAAAAAGCGGTCGAATGCATGCTCGATGACGGCGCCGCTGCAACATTGCAGGCGGAACTGGACAACATCAGCCGCGCCGCGATCGCCGAGGTGGAAGCACAGGGTATTGCACCGGCGCAGATCGTCCTCAAGCAGCGCGTTCATTTGCGCTACGACGGCACCGATACCGCACTGATCGTGAACATGGATAGCGTCGCGGCAATGCGCGAAGCGTTCAATGCCGCCTACCGGTTGCGATTCAGTTTCCTGATGGAGGGCCGCGCGCTGGTCGCCGAAGCAGTCAGTTGCGAGGCCATCGGCCGCGCCGACGCCGGTATCGCCGAACGCGTCGATGCGGCGCCGGCTGAACCGGCAAACCCGATAGCGACCGGCACCATGTTCAGCGGCGGTCAATCGTGGAGTGCGCCGCTTTACCGCCGTGAACAACTATCCCTCGGCCAGCGACTCGACGGTCCGGCGATCATTGCGGAAAAAAATGCCACCACCATCGTCGAACCGGGCTGGCGGGCGGAGGTGTCTGCGCAGAATCACCTGGTGTTGACGCGCGTGGTGCCGCGCGCGGCGAGCTATGCGCCGGGAACCCGCGCCGATCCGGTGATGCTGGAGGTATTCAACAACCTGTTCATGTCGATCGCCGAACAGATGGGCCTGCGGCTTGCCAACACCGCCTACTCGGTGAACATTAAGGAGCGTCTCGATTTCAGCTGCGCGCTGTTTGATGCCGGCGGCAACCTGATTGCCAATGCGCCGCATATGCCGGTTCACCTGGGATCAATGGGTGAAAGCGTCAAGACCGTGGTGCGCAGGAACGCCGGCCGGATGGAGCCGGGAGACGTCTACGTGCTGAACGACCCCTACAACGGCGGCACGCATCTGCCGGACGTGACGGTCGTGACGCCGGTATTCGACACAGAGGGCCGGGACATCCTGTTCTACGTCGGTTCGCGCGGTCATCATGCCGACATCGGAGGCATCACGCCGGGATCGATGCCGCCGTTTTCGAAGTCGGTGGAGGATGAGGGGGTGCTGCTCGACAACGTCAAGCTGGTGGAGCGCGGCGTGATGCTGGAAGCGGAGATGCGCGCGCGTCTTGCCGCGGGCCGCTATCCGGCGCGCAATCCCGACCAGAATATTGCCGACTTGCGCGCACAGATCGCCGCCAACGAAAAAGGCGTGCAGGAATTGCGCCGCATGGTGGCGCATTTTGGCCTCGACCTGGTCAGGGCCTACATGCAGCATGTGCAGGACAACGCCGAGGAGTGCGTGCGACAGGTGATCGGCGCGTTGCGCGACGGTGAATACGCCTACGAGATGGACAACGGCGCGGTCATCCGGGTGAAAATTTCCATCGGCAGCGACCGCCGCAGCGCGACCATCGACTTCACCGGCACCTCCGCGCAGCTTGCGTCCAACTTCAATGCGCCCTCGGCCGTGGTCCATGCGGCAGTGCTGTATGTATTCCGCATGCTGGTCGATCGCGACATTCCACTCAACGCCGGCTGCCTGAAGCCGCTGACCCTGATCATTCCTGAGGGTTCGATGCTGAACCCGCGTCCGCCCGCCGCGACCGTGGCCGGAAACGTCGAGACCTCCCAGTGCATCACCGATGCGCTGATCGGCGCGCTCGGCGTCATGGCCGCCAGTTACGGCACCATGAACAATGTCACCTTCGGCAATGAGCGTTACCAGTACTACGAAACCGTTTCCGGCGGCACCGGTGCCGGTCCGGGCTTCGATGGCTGCGACACGGTCCAGGCGCACATGACCAATTCGCGACTGACCGATCCCGAGATACTTGAATGGCGTTATCCGGTCCGCATCGACGAACATTCGATCCGGCACGGCAGCGGTGGAGCCGGCAAATGGCATGGCGGCAATGGCGCCACACGCCGCATCCGTTTTCTTGAACCGATGACGGCGGCAATCCTGGCCGGTCACCGGCGGGTGCCGAATTTCGGCATGGCGGGCGGCGGACCGGGAGGACTGGGCAGGACCTGGATCGAGCGGCACGACGGCCGCAGGACCGACCTGGCCTATTCGGATGAGACGCAGGTCGACGCGGGCGATGTGTTCGTGCTGGAAACGCCCGGCGGTGGCGGTTACGGCGCCAAATAGCTGTTTCGAACGTCGGCTTGGCATCACGGCATGCCGCAATTGCGGCCCGGTCGTGGCACAAATTTTTCCGAGCAGAAAAATCAGCCAGTTAAGAAATACTTCTCGAAATCACAAATTTCCTTTGCGTAATTTGTAGGCGCCTATAAAATAGGCGGCCGTTCACAGAACGCAAAACCGCGAAACGCATTGTGCAAATCGGCAACATCACGCTAAGCAACAACCTGATCGTCGCGCCGATGGCCGGTGTCACCGATCGGCCGTTTCGCCAGCTGTGCAAGCGCATGGGTGCGGGCATGGCGGTCAGCGAGATGGTGGCGTCGGACAGTCGCCTGTGGGCGACAGAAAAGTCATTGCGTCGCGGCGACCACGCCGGTGAAGTCGACCCGATCGTGGTGCAGATCGCCGGCGCCGCGCCGGAAATGATGGCCGAAGCGGCGCGCTACAACGTCGACAAGGGCGCGCACATCATCGATATCAACATGGGCTGCCCGGCAAAGAAGGTCTGCCGGGTCGATGCCGGCTCCGCGCTGATGCGCGACGAGGCGCTGGTGGGGCGAATCCTCGAGGCGGTGGTCAACGCCGTGCCGGTGCCGGTCAGCCTGAAGATCCGCACCGGCTGGGACCGTGAACACCGCAATGCGCTGGCCATCGCCCGCATTGCCGAACAGTCCGGCATCCAGTCACTGGCGGTCCATGGCCGCACCCGCAGCGACCTTTACCAGGGTGCCGCCGAGTACGACACCATCCGCGCGGTCAAGCAGAGCGTTCGCATACCGGTCATCGCCAACGGCGATATTGATTCGCCCGAGAAGGCAAAGTTCGTGCTCGCTTACACGGGTTGCGATGCGGTGATGATTGGCCGCGCCGCGCAGGGGCGACCGTGGATTTTCCGCGAAATTGCGCACTACTTGCAGACCGGCCGCCATCTCGCGCCGCCGACGCTGCCGGAGATCCACCGCATTGCCGCCCAGCATCTCGCTGACCTGCATCAGTTCTATGGCGAATACAAGGGCGTCAGGATCGGGCGCAAGCACATCGGCTGGTATCTGGCCGGCCTGCCCGGCGGTGCGGATTTCCGCCACGTGATGAATTTGCTGGAAGAGCCTGATGCTCAGCTGGCGGCGCTGGGCAGCTTCTTTGCCCGGCTGATCGATGGAGAAGTGGCTGTCGCCCGGCGCGCAGCCTAGGGAGCGGTAAGAAAATAACAGCGGTAAACAATAAGAAAATAATAATGAAGGAAGCAACGAACATGAATCTGCAGCGCGACACCCGGGATAGCGAACTATCCGCCTGCGTCCGGAAAATGATGAAGCAGTACTTCAAGGATCTCGACGGGGAAGATGTGACCAACATTTACGACATGGTGGTGGCGAATATCGAACGCCCGCTGCTCGAGGTCGTGCTGCACCACGCGGAAGGTAACCAGACCCGCGCGGCGGAGCTGCTGGGCCTCAACCGGAATACCCTGCGCAAGAAACTCAATCAGCACGGCATTGAATAACAATCGGCGTACAACGCGCGATGCGTGACGACGTTCCCTCACGCGTGTTGGTGTAACGCGCCGTCCGGATCACCTGCTGCAACACTTACCCCTGTTCCTGTCAACGGCCCAATCATGACAACCCAGCACATCCCCATCCAGCGCGCGCTGATCAGCGTGTCCGACAAGACCGGCGTGGTCGAATTCGCCAAATTCCTGGCGGAGCGAAAGGTGAAAATCCTTTCCACCGGGGGCACGGCCAAGCTGCTGGCCGACAATGGCATCAAGGTGGTCGAGGTCGGCGATTACACCGGCTTTCCGGAAATGATGGATGGCCGCGTAAAGACGCTGCATCCGCGGGTGCATGGCGGCATCCTGGCCCGCCGCGATCTGTCGCACCACACCGAGGCGATGAAAAAACACGACATTCCCGCCATCGACATGGTGGTGGTGAATCTCTACCCGTTTGCCGCCACCATCGCCAAGCCCGACGTCAAGCTTGAGGATGCGATCGAGAACATCGATATCGGTGGTCCGGCGATGGTGCGCGCGTCAGCCAAGAACTATCCGTTTGTCGCCATCGTCACCGATTGCGGCGACTACCGGCAGCTGATGGACGAAATGCAGAAACATGGCGGCGCGCTGGGCCACGACACGCGTTTTGCACTGGCCAAGAAAGCCTTTGCCCATACCGCCGAATACGACGGCATGATCAGCACCTACCTCTCCTCGCTCGATGAGGATCACAACCGCCGCCTGTTTCCGGACCAGCTGCACCTGACCTTCACCAAGGCACAGGACATGCGCTATGGCGAGAATCCGCACCAGGACGCAGCGTTCTATGTCGAGAAGCATCCTGCCTCCGGCACGCTGGCGCACTTCCACCAGCTGCAGGGCAAGGAACTGTCCTACAACAATATCGCTGACGCCGATGCGGCCTGGCAATGCTGCCGCGCCTTCGAAGTGCCGGCGTGCGTGATCGTCAAGCACGCCAATCCCTGCGGCGTCGCCGTTGCCGACAAGCTGCTGCTTGCCTATCAGCGTGCGCTGGAAACCGACCCGACCTCGGCCTTCGGCGGCATCATTGCCTTCAATCGCGAGCTCGATGGCGCGACGGCGGAGGCAGTGGCCAAGCAATTCGTCGAGGTGGTGCTGGCGCCGCTGTTCAGCGTCGAGGCGCGCAAGGTATTTGCCGGCAAGCAGAACGTGCGGCTGCTGGAAATTCCGCTGGCGCCGTCGGTGCAGGATGTCGACATGAAGCGCGTCGGCGGCGGACTGCTGGTGCAGAGTTCGGATGATTTCGACATTGCGCAGTTGAAAGTTGTGACCAAACGCAAGCCGACGGCCGAGGAAATGAATGACCTTATCTTTGCCTTCCGGGTGGCAAAATTCGTCAAGTCCAACGCCATCGTGTTCTGCCGCTACGGCATGACGCTGGGCGTCGGCGCCGGCCAGATGAGCCGCGTCGATTCAACCCGGATCGCCGCCATCAAGGCGCAACATGCCGGCCTGTCGCTGCAGGGCGCGGTGGCAGCGAGCGATGCGTTCTTCCCGTTCCGCGACGGGCTTGACGTGATTGCCGAAGCCGGTGCCACGGCGGTGATTCAGCCGGGCGGGTCGATGCGCGATGATGAAGTGATCAAGGCGGCGGACGAGCATGGCATGGCGATGGTGATGACCGGCATGCGGCACTTCAGGCATTGAAATACGGGCGCCCGGCTCTCGGCGTTGCGCTACTGGCGCTGGCGGCCAGTGGGGATGCATTGGCCAACATGGGCATTCCCATGCTTGCGATTGCCTGGCCGGCACTGTGGCTGTCTTTCGTTCCCGTCGTTCTAATCGAAGCCTGCTTTTTGAAGCGCATGATTGGCGTCACATTTGGCAATGCCACCAAGGCCATGCTTTACGCCAATATGGTTTCGACATTGGTCGGCGTACCGTTGGTTTGGGGGATGCTGCTTGCAATAGAATTTGCCATCGGCTCGACATTGCTATCGGGGGAACTGACATCAAAGGCGAGCATTGTCGCAATGACAATCATCGGTGCCCCGTGGATTGGAGGCGGAGGCGAGACAAGCCTAGACGTCGCGGTTGCCTTCGCAATACTGGCCGTCTGGTTTTGCCTTGCTTCGATTCTCGTTGAACACCGGGTATTGCGCCGGCGATTTGAAGGATTCGCTTACAACGCCATCCTGCGTTGCGTTGCCATTGCCAATGTCACCACGTATGCGGTGATCACGGTTTTAGTTGCCAATTTTTTTCTCTTTTGGAACTCATGAAACTCCTCGTCATCGGCTCCGGCGGCCGTGAACATGCCCTCGCGTGGCGGCTCACGCAAAACCCCAAGGTGCAGTGCGTCTATGTCGCCCCCGGCAATGCCGGCACCGCGCGCGAGGATGGCCTGGTCAACGTCGATATCACCGCGATTGCCGACCTGCTGAAGTTCGCCCAGGACGAGAAAATACACCTCACCGTGGTCGGCCCCGAGGCACCGCTGGCAGCCGGCGTGGTCGATGCCTTCCAGGCGGCGGGCCAGCGAATCTTCGGGCCGTCCCGGCGCGCCGCACAGCTGGAGTCGTCCAAGGATTTTGCCAAGCAGTTCATGTTGCGGCACAAGATTCCCACCGCCAAATACGCCACCTTCACCAGCGCTGCCGAGGCGCGTGCCTACGTTGTACTCGAGGGCGCGCCGATCGTGATCAAGGCCGACGGCCTCGCGGCGGGCAAAGGGGTGGTGGTGGCGATGACGCTCGGCGACGCGCTGGAGGCGATCGAGGCGATGTTCGCCGGCAGCATGGGACATGCCGGACACCGCGTGGTGATCGAAGAATTCATGGAAGGCGAAGAGGCAAGCTTCATCTGCATGTGCGATGGTGTGCATGCGCTGCCGTTTGCGTCCTCGCAGGACCACAAGCGGATTTTCGATGGCGACATGGGGCCGAATACCGGCGGCATGGGCGCCTATTCGCCGGCGCCGGTGGTCACGCCCGCCGTGCACGCCCGCACCATGCGCGAGGTCATCATGCCGACGCTGCGCGGGATGGCGGCAGAGGGTGCGCCGTTCAGCGGATTCCTTTATGCCGGCCTGATGATCGACGAATCCGGCCATCCGCGCGTGGTGGAGTTCAACGCCCGCATGGGGGACCCCGAAACCCAGCCGATCATGATGCGGTTGAAAAGCGATTTCCTCACCCTGGTCGAGCACGCCATCGACGGCAAGCTGGACCAGATCGAGGCCGAATGGGACCGGCGCGCGGCACTGGGCGTGGTGATGGCGGCGGGCGGCTACCCGGAGTCTCCCGCCAAGGGCGACGAAATAACCGGGTTGCCGCCGGCAACGGAGGACGCGCGCGTGTTCCACGCCGGCACTGCGGATCGCGACGGCAAGGTCGTCACCAATGGCGGTCGCGTGCTGTGCGTGACTGCGCTGGGCGAGACGGTGAAAATCGCGCAGCAGCGTGCATACCAGATGCTGGAACCGATCCGCTTTGACGGCATGCAGTACCGGCGCGATATCGGCTATCGTGCCATCGGCAGAAAAATGTAAACTCCAGCACTGGCGCGGCTTTCCGGGCAAAAATGCCCGAAAAGCCGCGCCAGTGCTGGAGTTTCAAATTTGAACCGCAGCAAAATGCGGCCGTCATCGCGGCCACAGACGCCAAAACGGGAAACCAGAACCATGAACATCGCGGACGTCAAATCCTACCTGCTCGACCTGCAGAATCGCATTGTCGCGAAAATGGAACAACTCGACGGCAAGCCGTTCCTGCGTGACGAATGGCAACGTGCCGAAGGCGGCGGTGGCATCTCGCGCATCATCGAGGGCGGCAACCTGCTCGAGCGCGGCGGCGTCATGTTCTCTCACGTCATGGGCAAGAACCTGCCACCCAGCGCCGCGGCCAATCGTCCGGAAATCGCCGGCCGCGCGTGGGAAGCAATGGGCGTCTCGCTGGTGCTGCATCCGCGCAATCCCTATGTGCCGACCGTGCACATGAACGTGCGATTCTTCATCGCCCGATCTTCACTCGACTCCGAGCACGACACCTTCTGGTTCGGCGGCGGTATGGATCTCACGCCCTACTACGGCTTCGAGGAAGACTGCGTGCATTTCCATCGCGTCAACAAGGACGCGCTCGATCCATTCGGCGCCGACAACTACCCGCATTTCAAAAAATGGTGCGACGAGTATTTCTACCTCAAGCATCGCAAGGAACCACGCGGCATCGGCGGCGTGTTCTTCGACGATTTCCACCATCCCGGCTTCGACCAGTCCTTCGCCATGAAGCAGGCGGTGGGAAACGCATTCCTCGATGCCTACGTGCCGATCGTCGAGCGTCGTCGCGATATTCCCTACGGCGAACAGGAGCGCGAATGGCAGTTGTATCGCCGCGGTCGCTATGTCGAATTCAACCTGGTCTGGGACCGTGGCACCCACTTCGGCCTGCAGTCCGGCGGCCGCACTGAATCGATTCTTGCCTCGATGCCGCCACAGGCGACCTGGCGCTACAACTGGTCGCCGGAGAAGGGCACGCGGGAGGCGGAGTTGCTGGAGAAGTATCTGGTGGGGCGCGATTGGGTGTGATGTTCCCGTTGTGGTCCACGCCCGTGCGCCGCTTGCAAATGGCGATCGCATTCATGCTAGGCATGGATGCAATCGGCGCCAACGCCATTACCTACCTCACGCCATTGTGGCTAGT
>CAYQKN010000072.1:0-9313 GCA_964417885.1 uncultured Burkholderiales bacterium
TGCAGATGGCGCTGCAAATGCTGACCAACAAGGGTGAAGGCGGCGGCAACGGCCTCGGCGGACTGATGGACGCGTTCCAGAATGCCGGCCTCGGCGACCAGCTGAAATCGTGGATCGGCACCGGCCAGAATATGCCGATCTCCGCCGACCAGCTGTCCGAGGCGCTGGGTTCGGACAAGATTCGCGACATCGCCGGCCAGCTCGGCATGTCGCAGGGTGAAGTCTCGGGCGGCCTGGCCGATATGCTGCCGCAGCTGATCGACAAGATCACGCCCAACGGCCAGCTGCCGGACAACCACAACCTGCTCGAAAGCGCGCTGTCGGCGTTCCTGCGGCGCTGATGCGACGGTTGCGCGGCCGCGCCGCGTGCCTGCTGGCAACGGCGGTGTGGTGTTGCGGAACGGTGCAGGCGCAGGACCGCGGCACCGGCAGCGATGCCGAGCTGTTGCGCGCACTGCGCAGCGGCGGGCATGTGATCCTGATCCGCCACGCCAGCACGGTGCCGGGCATCGGCGATCCGGCCGGCTTCGTGCTCACCGACTGTGCCACCCAGCGCAACCTGAGTGAAGCCGGTCGCGCCGAAGCCGCGCGCATCGGCGCCACCTTCAAGGCCGAACGGATTCCGGTCGGCCAGGTCCTGTCCTCACGCTGGTGCCGCTGCCTCGATACCGCGCGTCTCGCTTTCGGCAAGGTCTCGCCATGGCCCGCCCTGGATTCGCATTTTGACCATCCGGCGGACGGCGCCGCACAGGCGGCAGCGGTGAACAGCGGTATCGCAGCGCGCGAGACAGCTGGGGAGAACCTGGTGCTGGTCACCCACCAGGTGAACATCAGCGCCTTGACCGGTGTCTCGCCGGCGCAGGGTGAGGCGGTGGTCACGCGCCGCGCCGGCAACGCACTACGGGTGGTGGGCCGCCTGCGTCCCGCCGGGAACAGCCAGTAGGCCCAGCCGGGGCAGCGCGGTCGTCGGCGCGCCGCTGTCCGCCGCCACGTCCGTCACCTGGCGTGCGACGATGGCAAGCCGGATCGAAACTTCGTCGCTGACGCTGTGGCCCCATGACGTCATGCCAAACGCGGATCGCTTCACCACCAGTTCGGCCACCGCGCGGCAGTGCGCGCGTGCGCGATCGGCTGCCGGTTCGCATTGCACATTGCTGACCTGCAGCACCACCTGCCGGGTGACACCGACCAACGTCAGCGTCCCCTCGATGCTGCGCAAACGGCTTTCGTCAAAGACGAAACGCGACGACTTGAAATCGATGCTGGCAAATTTGTCGACATGAAAGAAGTCGGCGCTGCGCGCGCTCGATTCGGCTTTCCGCACGCTCGCTTCCAGTGTGGTGGTGTCGATCGACACCTCGATGCTGCCGCGGCGCGTTTGCGGATCGAAAACCAGCGTGCCCGCGGTACGGCGGAAATCGCCGCGCAGCGGAAACAGGCCGAGGAACCGGACCTCGAATGCGGCCGTGGTTTCAGCAGGCTCGATGCGATAGGTGGCCGCAGCCGCCGGCATCGCGAAGGTCGACAGCAGCAGGGCGAACTGCAGGCCGCGGCGGAAGCTAGTCATCGTCGCGCACCAGCTCGGCGGCGCGCTGCCAGTTTTCCAGCGTACGGCGGTCGCGCTTGGTCGGTCGCCCCTTGAAGATCGGCGGCGGCTGGTCGCGCAGCTCGGCCTGCAGCTGTTCGCGCGCGGCGATGCTCTCGGTGGTCTCGGCGTACAGCTCACGGGCAATGGTGGCGGAGCCGCGCTTTTCCGACACGGCGGTGACCACCAGGATGGTTTCGTACGGCGGCCGGCGCACCTTCAGCAGGTCGCCCGGCTTGACCGCCTTGGCCGGCTTGGCGCGCTCGCCGTTGACCTCGATGCGGCCGGCGCCGATGGCTTCGATGGCCAGCTGGCGGGTCTTGAAAAAACGCGCCGCCCAGAGCCATTTGTCCAGGCGCACGCCGGGCTTGGCGGCGTCAGTCATATCGCGGCGCAAGTCGCCAACGGGTGAGGTTCAACGTGCCTTGCCGCCCAGCTTCACCGTCGCCACATTCATCGGCAGGCCGGTACCGGTGTCATATTCGGCCCCCGCCAGCACGCCGATACGGGCAATGTCCTCGGCCGACTTGCGCCCCTTGAACACGGCATACATGGCGCCCAGCGCAAAGTCGCGGCCGGAGCCGATCGACCAGAACTTGTCGAACTCGAACACTTCGCGCATCGAATAGACGCCGAAAATGCCGCTGGGATTGGCCACCAGCGCGGTCAGCTGCGAGGATTCGTACGGATCGTCTTCCTCTTCCTTGGGATTGAGGAAAGCCTCATCCTTCAGGATCGGATGGATCTTGCGAAAGCTTTCGTAGATCTCCTCGCGGCCGTTGAAGGTGAATTCGGGGTGCTTTTTCAGCAGGCTCTCCAGCACCAGCTGGTGCGCGGCGCTGCCGGCGATGCCGAAGTAGCTGTTGCCGTGCTTGAGCAGCTTCTCCGGCGCCGCGTCGTGGACGCTGGCCAGCCGGGTCGAGCCAAAGGTCGTGAGGGTATCGCCCGCAATGACCACCTGACCATCCTTTTTGACGACAACAATCGTGGTCATGTCCTGTCCTTTCGTACATTCCGCCGCACCACGCGGTGGCGGTGCGTGTTTCGATCATTCGCCGCCATCGGCGGCGGTCGCGGAAGGCGCCGGAGACCAAACCCCAGCACTGGCGCGGCTTGCCGGGCATTTTAGCCCCGAAAGCCGCGCCAGTGCTGGGGTTTGCCTTTCTGCCGGCCACCCGCAGTTCCGCGCAAGCACCTAGCATAGCGCGTCCACCGCGGTTGTTTCGTTACGTGTAGCATTGCCATGCCTTTTCAGCCGGAACGCTCATTTTGGTCAAACTCATCGATATCAAGCGCGAAGAATGGCCGGCCTTTCTGTGGTCATTTGCCTATTTCTTCTTCCTGCTGTGCGGATACTACGTACTGCGGCCGGTGCGCGACGAAATGGGCATCCAGGGCGGCCTGCGCAACCTGCCGTGGCTGTTCACCGGCACCTTCATCGGCATGCTGCTGGTGACCCCGCTGTTCGGCTGGATCTCGTCGCGCTGGCCGCGGCGGCAATTTTTGCCGGCGGTGTACCTGTTTTTCATCGCCAACCTGCTGTTTTTCTTTTTCGCCATGCAGAGCGACGCGCTGGACAAGACGGCCGTCGCCGCCGGGTTCTTCATCTGGCTGTCGGTGTTCAACTACTTTGTCGTCAGTGTGTTCTGGAGCTTCATGACCGACATCTACGACAGCGTGACCGCCAAGCGCCTGTTCGGCGCCATCGCCGCCGGCGGCAGCATCGGCGCGATGACCGGGCCGATCATCACGGCGGCGCTGGTGAAACAGATCGGCATCCCGAACCTGCTGCTGATTTCCGCCTGCCTGCTGGGCGCGGCGGTGATCTGCATCGTCGGCCTCGGCCGCTGGGCACGCCAGCGCCAGCAGGAGCGCCAGGGCGCCGGCCAGCCGGACGAGGCGGCGGAGCGGGCGCTGGGCGGCGGCATCCTCGACGGCATCCGCCTCGCGTTCGCGTCGCCTTACCTGATGACCATCTGCGGCTATATCTTCATGCTGCAGGGCATCGGCACCTACTTCTACCTCGAACAGGTGCGGGTGATGGCGGAAAACATCCCGTCCTCGGCCGACCGCACACAACTGTTTGCGCAGCTCGATCTGGCGGTCAACGGCATCACGCTGATTACCCAGGTATTCATCACCAGCACCCTGCTGCGCCGCGCCGGGCTGGTGTTCTGCCTGATCCTGCTGCCGATCCTCGCCGTGTTCACGCTGGGCGTAACCGGCCTGCTGCCGACGCTGGCGGTGATTTCGGTGTCCACCGTGATCCGCCGCGCCTGCGAATTCGCCATCGGCAAACCGGCGCGCGAGATCCTTTTCACCGTGGTCTCGCGCCAGGAACGGTACAAGGCCAAGAACGTGATCGACACCGTGGTCTCGCGCGGCAGTGACGTGGTCTCGACCTGGAGCCACGCCGGGCTGCGCGGCCTCGGCATGACCACCTCGCAAATGGCCTTTGCGGTGATCCCGCTGTGTTTCGTCATGATCGGCGCCGGCGTTTATCTGGGCCGGCAGCAGGAAGCGCGCAGCAAGCCGGATGCCGGCGCGGCCGGCAGCAAGGTTGCGGCGTCGGCCTGAAAAGGCGGCGACGCGCGTTGACTGGAGCCGGCGACTTCGGCACACTCGCCGTCTGCAGTTCCACACCCGATTTTTTCCTCAGGAGCGTCGCATGAAATTTTCCGCGCAACTCAAACAGTGCCTGCGCGCACTGGCCGTCGCCGGTGTCGTCAGCGCTTCGCTGGTCGCCGCCACGGTCGATGCCAAGACCTTCCGCTGGGCCAGCCAGGGCGACGTGCTGACGATGGATCCGCACTCGCAAAACGAAGGCCTCAACAACACCATGTCGGACCATGTCTACGAGCCGCTGGTCACGCGCGGCAAGACCATGGCGCTGGAGCCCTGCCTGGCGGTGTCCTGGACCCAGGTCAACCCGACCACGCTGCGCCTCAAGCTGCGCGACAAGGTGACGTTCCACAACGGTGCGTCGTTCAGCGCCGACGATGTGGTGTTCTCGATCCAGCGCGCGCTGGAGAAGACATCCGATTTCTCGGCCTACATGCAGGGCATCAAGGAAGCGAAGAAGATCGACAACCTGACGGTGGAAATCATCACCAACGGCCCCAACCCGACCCTGCTCGACCAGCTGACCGAAGTGCGCATGATGAACAAGGAATGGGCGCTCAAGTTCAACGCGCAGAAGCCGCAGGACTACAAGAACAAGGAGGAAACCTATACCGCGCGCAACGCCAACGGCACCGGCGCCTTCGTGCTGAAAGCACGCGAACCGGACGTCAAGACGGTGCTGGTGGCCAATTCCAACTGGTGGGGCAAGCGCGAGGGCGACGTCAATGAAGTGGTGTACACGCCGATCAAGCAGGACGCCACCCGCGTGTCGGCACTGATTTCGGGCGAGATCGACATGGTGCTCGATCCGCCGGTGCAGGATATCGGCAAGCTGAAGGAAAACAAGTCGCTCAAGATCCTCGAGGGCAACGAGAACCGCACCATCTTCCTCAATTTCGACCAGGGCCGCAGCGAGTTGCTGTATTCCAGCGTCAAGGGCAAGAACCCGTTCAAGGACATCCGCGTGCGCCAGGCGATGGCCCATGCCATCGACGCCAATGCGATCCGCACCAGCGTGATGCGCGGCTTGGCCACCACCTCGATGTCGATGATCGCCCCGCAGGTGCGCGGCTATACCAAGGACGTCGAAAAACGCTGGCCGACCGATATCGCCAAGGCCAGGAAGCTGATGGCCGACGCCGGTTATCCGAACGGCTTCGAAGTCACGCTCGACTGTTCCAACAATCGCTACATCAACGACGAGAAGATCTGCGTGGCGATCTCCGGCATGCTGGCCAAGATCGACATCAAGATCAAGCTCAACTCGATGCCGCGCGCGACCTACTTCCCGAAAATCCAGAACATGGACACCAGCATGTACCTGCTGGGCTGGGGCGTGCCGACCTTCGATTCGCTCTATACCCTGCAATCGATCCTGCGCACCAAGGGAAGCGGCGGCGACGGCAACTGGAATTTCTCCGGCTATTCCAACCCGAAACTCGACGCCATCGTCGACCAGCTGAAAACCGAGATCGACTTCAAGAAACGCGCCGAACTGACCCGCGAGGCGCTGCTGATCGACCAGGCCGACGTCGGCCATATCCCTTTGCACCATCAGGTTATTCCGTGGGCCATGCGCAGCAACGTGACCGTGGTGCATCGCCCCGACAACCGCATGCACGCCAAGTGGGCGGTGGTGAAATAGGGGGGCGGACCAGCGGCGGCGGCCGACAGGCGGCGGCTGACTTGACGGGGTAAAAAAGCTATAATTCGCGACTGCCCATCGAGGCGACTCGATGGGCAGTTTGTTTATGTCAACACGGCTTGTCCGGCCGCCCGGTGAACACGATTTGCCGGTCGGCACTCCCCAAAAAAACGGTGAAACCATGATCCGATCAAAGTTGTCCTGCGCGCTCTTCTCCGTCCTGTTCGCCCTCCTCGCCACCGCTGCCGATGCCAAGACGCTCCGTTACGCGAGCCAGGACGATCCGCAGACGCTGGACCCGCATTCGGCCAACCTGCTGCCGACCAACCGCGTGCTGTCGCAGGTGTACGAAGGACTGGTGATGCGCGACAAGAATTTCCGCATCGTGCCCGGCCTCGCCGTCTCCTGGTCGCAACCGGACGCCAAGACCTGGCGCTTCAAGCTGCGGCCGAATGTGAAGTTTCATGAGGGCCAAACGCTCACCGCCGACGACGTGGTGTTCTCGGTCGAACGCGCATTGCATCCGCTGTCGCAGCTGAAGTCATCGCTGCAGGGCGTGCAGAGCGCGAAGAAAGTCGACAACCTCACCGTCGATTTGATCATGAAGGAACCGAACCCGGTGCTGCTGAATCACCTGTTCCAGTTCCGCATCGCGTCGAAGGAATGGGCGATCAAGAACAAATCGCAAGTCCCGCAGAATTACAAGGATCGCGAAGATACTTATTCGTCGCGCAATACCAACGGCACCGGCCCGTTCAAGGTCACCGTGCGCCAGGCCGACGTGAAAACCGTGCTGGTGGCGAACCCCGACTGGTGGAACAAGAACAGCCCGGAAAAAGGCAACCTGACCCAGATTGACCTGCTGCCGGTGAAGTCCAACGCCACCCGCGCCGCGGCGCTGCTGTCCGGTGAAGTCGATTTCGTGCTGGACCCGCCGCCGCAGGACATCGCGCGCCTCAAGAGCAACCCGAATATCAAGATCGTCGAAGGCGTCGAAGCGCGCTTCCAGTATCTGGCTTTCGACAGCAATCGCAGCGAGCTCCTGTACAGCGACGTCAAGGGCAAAAACCCGCTCAAGGACGTCAGGGTGCGGCAGGCAATCGCGCACGCCATCGACGTCGATGCGATCAAGGAAAAGGTCATGCGCGGCCTGTCGGTCCCCACCGGCAGCCTGGTGTCGCCCGGCGTGCAGGGCTACAACAAGGATGCCGACAAACGTTATGCGTTCGACAAGGACAAGGCCAAGAAGCTGCTGGCCGACGCCGGCTATCCGAACGGCTTCGGCATCACGCTCGACTGCGGCAATGTGCAGCCCGCTGCCGACATCTGCCAGGCGATCCCGCCGATGCTGTCCCAGGTCGGCATCCGCGCCACACCGAATATCGTGCCGCAGGCAACCTACTTCCCCAAGATCCAGAAATTCGACACCAGCATGTACCTGCTGTCCTGGGGCGCGGCGACCTACGACGCGCTGTATAACCTGCAACTGCTGCTGCACACCAGCACCGGCGAGAACACCGGGTTCGGCGATTCCAACTATGGCCGCTATTCCAATCCGAAGATGGACGAGCTGATCAAGAAAATCGGCATCGAAAGCGACATGAGAAAACGCGACGCGCTGATCCGCGACGCGCTCGCGCTGTCCGCCAGCGAGGTGGCGATCCTGCCGATCCACCAGCCGCTGGTGCCGTGGGCGATGCGCAAGAATGTCGAGGCGGTGTTCGCGCCCAACAACATTGCCTATTTCTTCCGCTTCAAGCTGAACTAACCGCCAAAGGCCTCGACGCACATGCTGGCATTCATCATTCGACGGCTGCTGCAAAGCGTGCTGGTCATGATCGCGGTGGGCTTCATCGCCTTCTCGCTGTTCAATTTCGTCGGCGACCCGGTGTCGCTGATGCTGCCGCCTGAAGCCACCCAGGCCGATCGCGACGAGGTGCGCAAGAGCCTCGGCCTGGACGAGCCGTTCTATGTCCAGTTTGCCAAGTTCGTCGGCAATGCCTTGCAGGGTAATTTCGGCATCTCCCTGCGCCTCGGCCGCCCGGTGTCGCAGCTGCTGATCGAGCGCCTGCCCGCCACGCTGGAGCTGGCGATGACGGCCGCGGTCATCGGGCTCACGCTCGGCATTCCGATCGGCGTCTATACCGCGCTCAAGCGCAACAGCATTTCGTCCAAAATCCTGCTGACCGGCTCGCTGATCGGCGTCTCGCTGCCCAACTTCCTGATCGGCATCTTCCTGATCCTGATCTTCGCCGTATGGCTGGGGGTGCTGCCGTCATTCGGCCGCGGCGACGTGACCAAGGTCGGCCTGTGGACCACCGGCTTCCTCACCGTCAGCGGGCTCAAGGCGCTGGTGCTGCCGTCGGTGACACTGGGGCTGTAC
Organism: uncultured Burkholderiales bacterium; assembly: GCA_964417885.1. Taxonomy (GTDB): domain Bacteria; phylum Pseudomonadota; class Gammaproteobacteria; order Burkholderiales; family Usitatibacteraceae; genus UKL13-2. The sequence goes on from CAYQKN010000072.1 coordinate 8,236, forward strand.
CCGGTCACGCTGATCATGCGACTGGTGCGCTCGGAGATGATGGAAGTGCTGCGCACTGACTACATCAAGTTCGCCCGCGCCCGCGGCCTGACCAACAACGCGGTCCACTTCGGCCACGCGCTGAAAAACACGCTGGTACCGGTGATCACCATCACCGGCCTGCAGCTGGGCGGGTTGATCGCCTTTGCCATCATCACCGAGACCGTGTTCCAGTGGCCGGGCATGGGCCTGCTGTTCATCCAGGCGGTGCAGTTCGCCGACATCCCGGTGATGGCCGCCTACCTGTGCCTGATCGGCCTGATTTTTGTCTTCATCAACCTGCTGGTGGACATGCTTTACTACACCGTGGACCCGCGGCTGCGCATCAGCCAGGCCGCATCGGGAGGTCACTGAAATGACCTCCGCCACACGCAACAGCGGGCCAGGCTCCCCTGCCCGATCGACCATGCCAACCGGAGCCTGTCATGTCTGATACCCTGCGCCGCTTTTTTGACGGCGACATCTGGTGGAGCTTCAAGCAGAATCCGCTGGTGATGACCGCCGCCATCGTCGGCCTGATCTGCCTGCTCGGCTCGGCGTTCGCGCCGCTGGTGGCGCCGCACAACCCGTTCGACCTGAAAACGCTGAACCTGCTCGATGCCTTCACCCCGCCATCCTGGACGGCAGCGGGCAAGTCGCAGTTCCTGCTCGGCACCGATGACCAGGGCCGCGACGTGCTCTCCACCATCATGTACGGCTCGCGCGTCTCGCTGGTGGTCGGCATCTGCGCCGTCATCCTGGCGATGCTGATCGGCATCACGCTGGGCCTGATCAGCGGCTATGTCGGCGGATCGGTCGATGCGTTCATCATGCGGGTGGCGGATATCCAGCTGTCGTTCCCGGCGATCCTGATCGCGCTGCTGATCGACGGCGTGGCGCGGGTGGCGCTGCCCAAGGGCATGCACGACCAGTTGGCGGTGTACGTGCTGATCTTCGCCATTGCCGCCTCCGGCTGGGTGCAATATGCCCGCACCGTGCGCGGCTCCACGCTGGTGGAACGCAACAAGGAATACGTGCAGGCGGCGCGGGTGATCGGCAG
>CAYQKN010000072.1:9327-13303 GCA_964417885.1 uncultured Burkholderiales bacterium
CTGGTGCTGGCCACGCTGCACGTCGGCACCGCCATCATCACCGAGGCCACGCTGTCGTTCCTCGGCGTCGGCGTGCCGCCCACCCAGCCGTCGCTGGGCACGCTGATCCGTATCGGCAATGACTTCCTGTTTTCCGGTGAGTGGTGGATCACCGTGTTCCCGGGTGCCGCACTGGTGATACTGGTGCTGTCGATCAACGTACTGGGCGATTGGCTGCGCGATGCGCTCAATCCCAAGCTGCGATAGGGGGCGCCGAGATGAATGTCATTGTTCGCCGCATCGCCACTGCATTGTTTGTCGCCGCGTTGCCGCTGGCGCCGGCACATGCCGCAGTCGCCGGCATTGATGGTCCCTGGAGCCTGCTGGTTGCCGGCACCACGCCGGCCAAGGTAGCCGACGGTTTCTATGTTCCGCTGATCGTATCTTCAATCGATGGCGAGACGCCTCTTACCGGCACCGTCGCGGTCAAGCCGGGCCAGAAGCAGATCCTGCTCGACACCCCCGCGACCACCCGTAACCGGGCGCCGAGCCACAAGCGCATGGAGCTGGACATGGCGCCGTGCATGCGCTATTTCGTCGCCGGCAAGAAATCCGCCGAAGCCTCGTTGCGCTGGGCGCCGGAAGTATTTCTGACCGAACCGATCGGCGAATGCATGGCCGAATTCAAGTTAAACGCGCCCGCTGCGGGAGCCAGGTGAACATGTCCGCCAACGCAACCCCCCTGCTGCAGGTCAAAAACCTGCGCATCGAATTCCCCACCCGCCGCGGCACGCTGGTGGCGGTGGATGACGTCAGCTTCGACATCGCGCCCGGCGAGGTGCTCGGCGTGGTCGGAGAATCCGGCGCCGGCAAATCGCTCACCGGCGCCGCCGTGATCGGTCTGCTCGAGCCCCCCGGCCGCATCGCCGCCGGCGAGATCCTGCTCAATGGCCGCCGCATCGACAACCTGCCGTTCGAGGAAATGCGCAAGATCCGCGGCCGCGAGATCGGCGCCATTTTCCAGGACCCGCTGACCTCGCTCAATCCGCTCTACACCATCGGCAGGCAGATCATCGAGACCATCCGCACCCACCTGGACATGTCGGAGACCGAGGCGCGCGACCGGGCCATTGCATTGTTGCAGGAAGTCGGCATCCCCGCCGCCGAAAAGCGCATCGATGCCTACCCGCACCAGTTTTCCGGCGGCATGCGCCAGCGGGTGGTGATCTCGCTTGCGCTGGCCGCGCAGCCGAAACTGATCATCGCCGACGAGCCCACCACGGCGCTGGATGTGTCCATCCAGGCGCAGATCATCCAGCTGCTGAAAAAGCTGGGCCGCGAACACGGCACCGCGGTGATGCTGGTCACGCACGACATGGGCGTGATCGCCGAGACCGCCGACCGGGTGGCGGTGATGTACGCCGGCCGCATCGCCGAGATCGGCCCGGTGGCCGAAGTCATTCACCATCCGCAGCACCCCTACACCATCGGCCTGATGGGCGCGATCCCGAGTGTCGGCGACTATAACGAACGGCTGGCGCAGATCGAGGGTTCGATGCCGCGCCTGACTGCCATCCCCGCCGGCTGCGCCTTCAATCCGCGCTGCACCCGCGTCAATGACGTGCCCGGACAGCGCTGCACCACCGAACGTCCGGGCCTGCTGCCGGCCGGCAAGACCCAGGCCGCCTGCTGGTTGCATGCCACCGACCGCGTCGCCGCCCACACCAAGGTGCCCGCATGAGTCCCAGCGAAAGCAAGATCCTGCTCGACGTGCGCAATATCGCGCGCGATTTCGACGTCTCCAAGCCCTGGCTCAACCGCGTCATCGAGGGTCAGCCCAAACAGATCCTGAAGGCGGTCGACGGCGTGTCCTTCACCATCAACCGCGGCGAAACGCTGGCGCTGGTGGGCGAATCGGGCTGCGGCAAATCCACCGTGGCGCGGGTGATCTGCGGCCTGTATGAACCCAGCCACGGTTCGATCGTGTTCGAGGGCGCCGACATGGCGATCGCCGAGAATCGCGAGACCCACCGCAAGCGCTTTCAGATGATTTTCCAGGACCCTTACGCGAGCCTCAATCCGCGCTGGCGCGTGGGCAAGATCATCGCCGAGCCGATCCTCTCGCACGACCTGATCAAGGATCCGGCGCAGCTGAAAAAACGCGTCGATGAACTGCTCACCCAGGTCGGCCTGTCACCGCTGGACGCGGAGAAATTCCCGCACGAGTTTTCCGGCGGCCAGCGCCAGCGGGTCTCGATTGCGCGGGCCCTGTCGTCGAATCCGGAATTCCTGGTCTGCGATGAACCCACGTCGGCGCTCGACGTATCGGTGCAAGCGCAGATTCTCAACCTGATGCGCGACCTGCAGCGCGAGTTCGGCCTCACCTATCTGTTCATCTCGCATAACCTGGCCGTGGTCTCGCATATCTCCGACCGTGTCGGCGTGATGTACCTCGGCCGCATCGTCGAGATCGCCGATACCAAGAAAATCTTCCAGCGCCCGCTGCACCCGTACACGCAGATGCTGCAGTCGGCCATCCCCGACCTGCAGATGACCGGCAAGCAGCGCACACCGGTAGCCGGCGAGGTGCCGAATCCGCTCAATCCGCCGCCGGGCTGCACCTTTCATCCGCGCTGCCCCTACGCTTACGAGCGCTGCAAGGTCGAGCGACCGGAATTGATCGATCACGCCGACGGCGGCCAGGTCGCCTGCCACGCGGTGCAGGACAAGCGCATCCCGATCCAGCTGGCGGCATAGGCCGCACCCGAGGCCGAAACCCCAGCACTGGCGCGCCTTCCGGGCCAAAAAGGCCTGAAACGCCGCGCCAGTGCTGGGGTTTGTTTTTTTTATCGCACCTGACGCCGCCGCGCGGCTTGCGCTGCAGTGAAGCCGATTGCACACTTCGATATGCCGATCTTCTTCGCCACCGCCGCTGACTTTCGCGCCTGGCTTGCCCGGCACGCTGCAAGCGAGACCGAGCTGGTGGTCGGCTTCTACAAAGTCGGCAGCGGGCAGCCCAGCATGACCTGGCCGGAATCGGTGGATGAGGCGCTGTGCGTCGGCTGGATCGACGGCGTGCGCACCCGGATCGACGAGCACGCGTACAAGATTCGCTTCACCCCGCGCAAGCCGACCTCGACCTGGAGCGCGAAAAATATCGAGCGCGTTCGCTGCCTCGAGAGCGAAGGCCGGATGCAGGAGGCCGGACGGCTGGCGCATGCAAACCGGCGTGAAGAGAAGTCACGCATCTACGCCTACGAACAGGCGCCAGGCGCCGCGCTGGACCCAACTGAACTGACGCTGTTCCGACAGAGCCGGGAGGCATGGAAATTTTTCGAGGCGCAACCGCCCCACTATCGCCACAAGGTCGTCTGGGCCATCGTCAGCGCCCGGCGCCCGCAGACACGGCAGCGCCGCCTCGCCCGATTGATTGAGGCCTCGCAGAATGGCCAACGCATTTGATGCGCTGCCAATCATTCATCCGCCACCGTCAACGCCAGGGGATGCGCCATGCGCAATGATGCGATTACCGTGCTGGTCCGCTACCGGACGCTGGCCGGGCGGGAAGGTCGCGCCGCCGAGGAACTGGCCGCGCTGATCGCGACCGTGAGCGCCATCGAGACCGCCTGCCTCGGCATCACCATGCTGCGGGACGCGGCCGACCCGACGTCGATCTTGCTGATCGAACACTGGACCGACCGCGAAACGTTCGTCGGTCCGCACCTGCAACAGCCGCACATCCAGGCATTCATGCAACAGGCCGGTGCGTTTCTGGCCGGGCCGCCGGAGATCACGTTCTGGCATCGCCTGCCCGCCACCGCTCGTTGACGCCGCTGTTGCGCATCGCACCGCGAGTTTGCGACAAACGCTCTAGAACACCCCCACCATCGCGCCGGCCGCGCCCATGAATCCGGACAGCACCAGCAGGCAGGTCAGCGACATGCCGACAAACTCGGCCGAATTGACCGGCCGTATGCCCATCAGGCGCACCGCTCCC
>CAYQKN010000072.1:13403-19135 GCA_964417885.1 uncultured Burkholderiales bacterium
GCCGACAAACTCGGCCGAATTGACCGGCCGTATGCCCATCAGGCGCACCGCTCCCAGGTGATAGAGATAGAACGAGTAGATCATCGCAAACATGGTCAGGATGATGTTGAACGGGATCACCAGCAGCACGCCGGAGATCAGCAGCGGCACCGAACCCAGCGCCGCCACCTGGAACGCGGCGTCGAAGCTGGGCCGGCAGCCCTCGGTGCGCGCCAGCAGGTAGAACACGATCGCCAGCAGGTAGACGCTGGCGATCTCGAAGGCGTAGGTTGCCGCAACGATGCCGGCGATGCGCTCGCGCGGCAGCGCGTAGCCGTGGTCCGCGTCCCAGCTGGTGTCGAAAAACCACATGCCGATGAAGGTGGCGGCCGGCGCCAGCAGGCTGAGCGGCAGGATGTAGTCGCGCATCAGCGGCAGCTGACCCGGCGCCTCGGTTGCCACTGATTCCCACTCCCGGTCCGGATTCGACATCAATCCGCGGATGCGGTTTACTATGCCCATGAGCAAACGGTCCACTTCTGCGGCCATGCCGCGCCTGTTCTTTGCATTATGGCCCGATGGCCAGACACGCGACGCCATCGACGCGCAGCGCGCTGCCATCGCCCACGACTACGCCGGTCGCGCCACGCGGCCCGACACGCTGCACCTGACGTTGCTGTTCCTCGGCAACATACCGGACCTGGAAGTGCCCACGCTGCTCGCCTGTGGAGACCGCATCCGCGCCGCATCGTTCACCGTCACGCTGGATGCGCGCAGCCATTTTGAGACGGCCAAGGTCGCCTGGCTGGGCGCGACCGATCCGCCACCGGCGCTTGAAGCGCTGCATCGTGCGCTGCGAGACGAGGCCATGTCGGCGGGATTCGCCGGTGTCGACGACGGCTTTGCCGCCCCGTTCGCGCCGCACGTCACCATCGCCCGCCACTGCACCCTGTTCCCGCAGCCGCGCGCGGTGGCGCCGATCACCTGGCGGGCGCAGGACTTCGTGCTGATCGATTCCCGTTCAACCCCGGGCGGGCCGGTGTACCGCGTATTGCGCCACTGGCCGCTACAAAACTAGGGAACCTCTGACCAAGTATCCGGGATCGCGTTTTGACGAGATTGGCCCAGATGCCAGGCGCGAAGGACGCGTTGATATCGGGCATCTCAACCGTCCTTCGCAACGCCGCAGATGGGCCAATATCGTCAAAACCCTGCGGGCGCTGGCTTGGCGGGCGGTCTGCGGCGTTGCGCTCCTCGTGAAGGGATGACCATTCACTTCGTCGCGCGCCTGGCAGCCCATCCCGCCAAGCCAGCGCGCGACCCGGATACTTGTTCAGAGGTTCCCTAGCGTCTCATTTCTTCGCTGGCGGCACCTTTGGCCGCAGCATGTCGAGCCATGGCTTCCAGTCGACCGGGCCGCTATCGAATCGCTTTTGCAGGTTTTTCAGCACATTGGGCCATGACTTGGCGAAGTAGTCGTGCGCCTTGTCCCACTCGCCGCCCTCACCCCAGCCGACGTGATGCAGCGTGACATCGGTCAGCGCGTCGCCGCGCGAGACCAGCCGCACGATCACCACCGAGCGCTGCTTTCTCGCCTCCGGCAACGAGGGCGGCGCGTTCCAGGTAAAGGTCAGCATCTTCTTTTCCTGGAAGCCGATGATGCGCATGTCGTCCGCCCCCTTCATGCCCGGTTCGGCAAACGGATTGATGTAGATCTCGAACGGGCCATCAACCCGCAGCTCGACCTTGGCGTCGGGCGCAAAAAAGCTTTTCACGCCTTCGCTGGTGGTCCACGCCTTCCACACGTCGTCGACATTCGCCTTGACGGTGATTTTTTCGTTGATCGCCCGTTCGCTGGCCACAGCCGCGCTACCGGTCAAAATTGCTGCCGCGGCAGCCAGTATCCATGTCGCCTGTTTCATTGCATCCTCCCGTTATCGGTAGCCGATACCGCGCGCCATCAGCACCGCAAACAGCGGCAGCAGCGCCGCAATGTGCAGCGCAATCATCACCATCCGGCGCACGCGCAGCCGCTCGACGTCCTGCGGCAGGAAGGCCGGGTTTTCCAGCAGCTTCCGCGACCAGCGCATGAACTGCATGGTCGGCGGAAAAGACAGGATGCCGATCGCGATCACCAGGCCGGCCTTGATCTGGAACATCGGGTTGGCGGTATAGAAGGCGATGCCCTTTGCGCCCCAGAACATGCGCATCACGCCCGATGCCACGGCGAGGATGGCGGCGGCGAAGTACCACATGTCGACGCGGGCAATCAGGCGCACGGCGGCGGCATCCAGCGGGTTTCGCAGCACCATCGCCTCGACCGTCAGGAAGGCGAACAGCAGGAAGATGGCGGAGAAATGAAAGTACGCCAGCAGGGCGTCGGTGATCATGGGTGCAGCACTCCCCGCATGCGATCGATGGCCTCGCCCAGCCGCGCGATGGTTTGCGTGTAGGCGACACGGATGTGACGTTCGGGCGCGGCAGTGCCAAAGTCCTTGCCGGGTGTGAGGGCGACCTGTGCATGCTGCAGTATGTTGCGCGAAATTGCGAAACTGTCGGTACCGATCTGTGACGAATCGGCGTAAATGTAGAACGCTCCCTGCGGCTCGACCGGGATGGCGAAGCCGAGCTCGCGCAGCGCCGGCATCAGGAAATCGCGGCGCGCCTCGAACTCGGCACGGCGCGACTCAAGAATGGCCAGTGTCTCCGGCCCGAACGCCGCCAGTGCGGCGTACTGGGCCGGTGTGGAGGCCGAGATGATCAGGTTCTGCGCCAGTTTCTCCACCTCGCGCACATAGGCCGGCGGCACCACCAGCCAGCCCAGCCGCCAGCCGGTCATCTGGAAATACTTGGAAAAACTGTTGATGACGAACACCTGATCGCCGGCCCCGCCGGCCAGCGCCAGCGCGGTCGACGGTTCCACGCCGTAGGTCAGCCCCTGGTAGATTTCGTCGACGATCAGGGTGCCGCCGCGGCTCTGCACGGCGCGGTGGATGCGCGCCAGTTCATCCGGCGCCACCAGCGTACCGGTCGGGTTGGAGGGCGAAGCGACCAGCGCGGCCACGGTGCGCCCGTTCCATTGCGATTCGATATGCGAGGCCGTCAACTGGTAGGCGTGTTCGGCGCCGACCGGAACCGTGTGCGGCACGCCGCCCAGCGCCCGGACAAAATGCCGATTGCAGGGATAGCCGGGGTCGGCCATCAGCACCTCGTCGCCGGCATTGAGCAGCACGCCGAAGGTCAGCAGCAGCGCGGCGCTGGACCCGGCGGTGACGATGATGCGCTCCGGCGCCACGGCCACGCCATATTTGTCCTGATAGAAGGCCGCGATCGCCTCGCGCAACGGCATGATGCCGAGCGCCGAGGTATAGAACATGGGCTTGCTTTTCAGCGCCGCGATGGCGGCAGCGACGATCGGCTGCGGCGTGGTGAAATCGGGCTCGCCGATTTCCATGTGGATCACGTCCCGGCCCTGCCGTTCCAGTTCGCGCGCCGCGGTCTGGATTTCCATCACCTCGAACGGGGCAATGTGCGCCATTCGGGAGGCCAGGCGGTGGAAGTTTTCGGATTTCATTCGGTTTTTTCTGGTTTTAAGCCCGGCTATCAGCCCGTGCCGGCCAGCCTGGGATTGTCGCTAAGCCTGCAATTCTTCCCACACCTTGCCTGCGCGCTTGACGCTGACCGGCATCGGCGTGCGTAACTCCTGCGCATACAGCGACACCCGCAGCTCTTCAATCATCCATCGATATTCCGCCGCCTTCGGCTCCAGCCAATCCTTCAGCTTCAGGGCATTCTGCCATAGCGGCCGGATGGCGCGGGAATGTTCGAGATCGCGCTCCATGCTGCCGCCCTTCGCCTTGTTTACCCGCAGCAGGATCGCCTTCAGGTAGCGCGGGAAATGCAGCAACTGTGCCATCGGCACGTCACGCAGGAATTCCGCATGGAACAGGTGCGCGAGCTGGTCCTCGATTTCCGGGCCGATATGCTCCCAGGTCTTGACGTAGCGCTCCTGCAGCAGCTTGCGCACCTCCGCGCACAGCGCAAAGGACTCCTCCATCGCGCGCGCCAGCGCCTGTGCATTTTCCGCCAGCTTCGGCTTGCCGGCTGCACGGGCGGCATTGAACGCACCGCCGTCACGGATTTCCTGCGGCGCCGCATCGACCAGGGTGCCGGCGAAGGCGGCAAAGACCACTTCCTGGCGCATCGCCTCCTGGGTGTGGTTCTTCGCCTCGGTAAACACCTGCGCATACTGGAATGCCGCCACCGGCGAAAAGCGGATGCCGCGCTCGACGAATTTCACCTGTTCGGCCATCTCCAGCATGTAAAGGCGGGTGAGGCCGCGACGGTGGCTGTGCCGGGCCGCCTGCTGCACGTCGAAAATCTTGATCGACACCGAGGTGCCGCAATCGACCAGCGCCGGATAGCCGTCATAGCGGATCCGGTTGCGCTCGAAATTGATCACCTCGGGCAGCTCCTCGATATCCCATCTGGTCAGGCCATCGCGTTCCAGCCGATTGCTGTGCAGGGTGGAGAACACGGTGCGCGAGGCGTCGGCGAACTGCTCCTTCAGCGCGCCGAAATCGCGCGACATGGCGAGCTCCTTGCCATCCGCGTCGACGATGCGGAAATTCATCAGCAAGTGCGGCGGCAGGCGCGACACATCCCAGGCATCGGCCGGCGCATCGATGCGCCGCACCTCGCGCAGGAACGCGGACATGGCATCGATCAGCGGCGTCTCCGCCGCCGACAGGTCGCGCATGCCTTCGCGCCGCGTGATGTGGCCGATGAATTCGCTGACGGTATCCGGCACCGGCACGATCTGGCTGCGCAGCTTCTGCGGCAGGGTCTTGAACAGCGCGGTAACCTTGTCGCGCAGCATGCCCATCACCAGCCATTCGAAGCGCGCGGCATTGACCTGGTTCATCACCGCCACCGGCAGCGTGATGGTGACGCCGTCCATCGCGTGGGCAGGCTCGAAGCGATAGGCGAGCGGAAACACGGCGCCGCGATGGCGCAGCGATTTCGGGAACAGGTCGAAGGTGATTTCCGCCGCGCCACGGCGCATCAGCTGCTCGCGGCTGAATTCGAGCAGGCCCGGCGCGCTCTTTTCGGCCTGCTTGCGCCATTTCTCGAAGCCGGCCAGGTTGACCACATCGGCCGGAACGGCCGCATCGTAGAGCGCGAACATGTCGTCATCGTCGATCAGCACATCCTGTCGCCGCGCCTTGGCCTCGATGTCCTCGATCTCGCCAATCAGCCGCTGGTTGTGGCGCAGGAACTTGCCATGGGTGTCGACCTCGCCGGCCACCAGGCCCTGGCGGATGAAAATTTCGCGTGCCTCGACCGGGTTGATCGCACCGTAGTGCACGCGGCGGCGCGGATTGATGATCAGCCCGTACAGCGACACCTGCTCGAACGCCACCACCTGGCCGGACTTGCGCTCCCAGTGCGGCTCGAAGTGGGTGCGCGTGACCAGGTGCCCGGCCAGCTGCTCGATCCACTCCGGTTCGATCGATGCCACCGTGCGGGCATAAATGCGCGTGGTCTCGGTCAGCTCGGCTGCCATCACCCACTTCATGCGCGTGGCCTTCTGCTGCGCGTGCTGCTGGGTCCGGCGCGGCAGCTGGAACTTGATGCCGCGGGTGCCGAGATAGTGATCGCCCTCGATACCCTTGGTGCCGACGTTGCTGATCAGGCCGGTGAGCAGAGCGCGGTGGATGCTTTCGTACTGCGCTGGTGCGATCGCCTTGCCG
>CAYQKN010000073.1:0-18982 GCA_964417885.1 uncultured Burkholderiales bacterium
CGAAACGCGCAACTACGTGCCCAAACTGATTGCGGTCAAGAACATCATCCTGTCGCCGGGCAACTACGGCATCGAACTGGTCGCGGTCGAGAACCGCCCCTACTTCGCCAAGGTGCCGGCGCCGGACCGGATCGACGTCAAGCTGGCCGCGCGGCTGGCGGAAATGCCGGAGGATGAATTCGCCGCCCTGAACCCGGCCTTCAACCGGCCGGTCGCCACCTCCGGCACCGGCTACTTCCTGGTGCCGGCCGAGAAGTCCGATACGTTCCGCGCAAACATGGAGCTATACCGCTCGCTCGATGGGCCGCTGGTGTCGTGGCAGACGGTCACCGCCAAGCGTGGTGAGTCGGTCGACGCGGTGGCCCGGCGCTACGGCCTGACGCCGTCCTATCTGCGCGCGACCAACGGCTTCATGCCGGAAAAGAAAGGCCGCTTCACCCAGGCCGCGTCGCTGATGGTGCCGATGCACAAGGAGGCGAAGATCATCCTTGCCACCATTGAGAAGAAGGTTGCGCTGAAGGCTGCGCAACCGGCGGCACCCGCTGCGCTGATGGCGGAGCCGGCGGCCGTGCCAACAGCCGTCGTGGTTGCTCAGCCCGCGCCAATCGTCGCGTCTGTCGTCGTAACGAGCCCCGATGCCCCCACGGCCGTGGCCGTTGCAGAAACGGTCAGCAGGACGCACCGGGTCGCAAAGGGTGAAACCCTGTTTTCCATCGCCAGTCGCTACGGCTTGACGGTGGAGCAACTGAAATCGGCCAATGCATTGTCCGGCAATACGCTGATCGCGGGCCAGGCACTGCAGGTTGCATCAGCCCGCGACGCGGCCGTCACGCTATCCCGGCCAGCGGCGGCCCTGGTCAAGGTCAGTGCGCCGGCGCGGTCGGCGCCGGTGGCGGTCAAGACCTACGTCGTGCGCGCCGGCGATACCCTGTTCGGCATCGCGTTGAAGTTCGGCGTGGAACTCACCGACCTGCTGCGCTGGAACAAGCTTTCCGGCAAATCGGTGCTGCAGCCGGGGCTGCGGCTGCGGATTTCGTCGCCGTAGCGTCGATTCGTCGGCACGACTGCGCATCAGAAGATGTGTCGATTCCCAATGGTCAGGAGTTGGCTTTCCAATCGACCACTGGCTGGCGAATTTCGCAGCGTCGCACTCGCTGACGCCCCTTGCCAATGCCGGATAGACCGTCGACAGCAATGCGGCTGGTATCTACACCTGGACCTTGCAGTTTGACCTGACCGGCTATGACCCCACGTCCGCATTTTTTGGCGGCCGCTGGGCTACCGGCAATAGCGGCACCATCCTGCTGAATGGTTCGACGCTGCTGAATCGGTCCACCGGCTTTACCGCATGGTCATCGTTTTCCAGCACCGGAGGCAACTTCAATGCCGGCTTGAATACGCTGCAATTCGTGGTCACCAATTTGCAGCAAAACGGCGGCAATCCGACCGGACTGCGCGTCGAGTTCACCCAGTCCGACGTGACCGCGGTGCCGGAGCCGGGAACCTTGAGCCTGTTTGCGCTGGGCCTCGCCGGGATCGGTTTTGCCCGCCGCCGCAACGCGTCACGACGCGCCTGATCTTCATCACAACGCTGCAACGACAACCCCGCCTCGGCGGGGTTTTTTTTCGCCTTTCCGGCGACAGGCGTCCATGCCTGTGGCAGGGTCGAAACCACCAGACAGCAGAAACGCGAACACCAAACCCCAGCATTGGCGCGGTCTCCAAGGCAGAATGCCGCGCCAATCCGCGCTGATGCTGGTGTCCTGGCCCGCAATGTGAACTACGCCGCCTCCGATTCCTGCCAGCCCTTGGGGATCGAGCCCAGCAGTTTGCGGGTGTATTCCTGCTGCGGATTAAGGTAGATGTCGTCGGAATTGGCCACTTCCACCACATCGCCGTCCGACATCACCATCACCTGGTCCGAGATGTACTTCACCACCGCGAGGTCGTGCGAGATGAAGATGTAGCTCATCTGGAATTCATCCTGCAGGTCCTGCAGCAGGTTCAGCACCTGCGCCTGCACCGAGACGTCCAGGGCTGATACCGACTCATCGCAAATCAGCACATCGGGCTTCATCGTCAGGCAGCGCGCGATGGCGATGCGCTGGCGCTGGCCGCCGGAAAACTCGTGCGGATACTTGTAGAACGACACCTCCGGCATGCCGACGCGTTTCAGCAGCGCCATCGCCATCTGCACCCGCTCCTGCTCGTCCTTGCCGATGCCGTGGATGATCATCGGTTCCATCAGGATCTGGCCGACCGTAAAGCGCGGGTTGAGCGAGGCATACGGGTTCTGGAACACGATCTGTATGCGGCGCTTGTATTTCATGAAGTCTTTTTCGGACAGCTTGAGCAGGTCGACGCCGTCGAACAGCACTTCGCCGCCGGTGGCATCGTGCAATCGCATCAGTGTCAGTCCGACCGTGGTCTTGCCGGAGCCGGATTCGCCGACCAGGCCGAGCGTCTTGCCCCTTGCCAGCTTGAATGACGCATCCTTGACCGCCGGCACATCGCGTTTCTTGAACAGGCCTTCCTTCAGGCTGAAATGCTTGGAAAGGTTGTTGACCTCAAGGATGATCTGGTCGCCCTCGACATAGCCGCGCTTGCGCTGCTGCGTGTGCACCGCCTGCAATCCGGCGGCACCCATGAAATCGTCGATCACCGGCAGGCGCATCGGCCGTGAATCCACGCTGGGCCGGCACGACAGCAGCGCCTTGGTGTAGGGATGCTCGGCATTCTCGAAGATGTGCCTGACGGTGCCCTTCTCCTTGATTTCGCCGCTTTGCATCACCACCACGTGGTCGGCGATCTCGCCCACCACCGCCAGGTCGTGGGTGATGAACAGCACCGACATGTGATGCTTTTCCTGCAGCTTGGCGATCAGGTCGAGGATCTGCTTCTGGATCGTCACGTCCAGCGCCGTGGTCGGCTCGTCGGCGATCAGCAGCTTCGGCTCGCAGGCGATCGCCATCGCGATCATCACCCGCTGCTGCTGTCCGCCGGACATTTCGTGCGGATAGGAGCGCATGCGCAGCTTCGGATTGGGGATGCCGACTTCGTTCATCAGCTCCTCCGCGCGGGTCCAGGCCTGGCCGTTGCTCATGCCGGTATGCAGGCGCAGCACCTCGGCGATCTGGTCGCCGCAAGTGAAGACCGGGTTGAGCGAGGTCATCGGCTCCTGGAAGATGACCGAGATTTCCTTGCCGCGGATCTGCCGCATTGCGTCGTCGGTCTGCTTGAGCAGGTCGCGGCCCTCAAACAGCACTTCGCTGGCCGGCGAAATGATCGCCTGTTCACGCGGCAGCAGGCGGATGATCGACATCGCCGACACCGATTTGCCGGAGCCGGATTCGCCCACCAGCGCCACGGTGGCGTTGCGCGGGATGTCGAACGAGACCCCCTTCACTGCTTCAAAAATGGTGCCGCCGTCGAGCTTGAACTTGACGCCGAGGTTCTTGACTTCGAGTAATTTTTCCATTGTCCTGGTCTCGTCCGTCACTTGATCTTGGGATCGAGCGCATCGCGCAGCGAATCGGTCAGCATCGAAAACGCCGTCACCAGTATCGCCATCGAAATGCCCGCCGCCGCCAGCTGCCACCACTTGCCGATCACCAGCTCCGACTGCGCCTCGGCCAGCATGGTGCCCCAGGAAACCGAATCGACCGGCACCCCGAGGCCGAGGAAGGACAGGATCACCTCAGCCTTGATGAACTGCACCACGTGCTGCGACAGCTGCACCAGGCAGACGTGCGAGACGTTCGGCAGGATGTGGACGAACATGCGGCGCGAATGGCTGGCGCCGATTGCCTGCGCCGCCTTCACGTATTCGCGCGACGCGTGTTTGATGTATTCGGCGCGTACCAGCCGGTAAATGCCGGTCCAGCCGGTGAAGGCGAGGATGAAGATGATGGTATCGAGGCCGCGTTTGAACACGGCGGCAAAGGCGAGGATCAGCAGGATGTAGGGGATGGAGGTGAAGACGTTGTAGAACCACTCCAGCGCATCGCCGGTGCGTCCTCCCATGTAGCCCGACATGGCGCCCAGCACGGTGCCGATGAAGGTGGCCAGCAACGCTGCCACCAGGCCGACGAAGATCGAGGTCTCGGCGCCCTTGACCGCCTTCTGCAGCACGTCGCGGCCCCACTTGTCGCCGCCGAACAGCAGCGTGTCCGCGCGCGGCGTTTCGGTCACCTTGATCTTGGCGGTGCGCTCTTCCCACTCCTTGTAGCGCGGCGCCAGCGGGTCGATGTCCGACAGGTCGACATACGGCACCTTGCTGGCCTCCGGCGAGGCAGTGTTGCTGGCCTCGAGATTTTCGGCGCCGGCCAGGAAGCCGGGGTTGGCGTACGACACGCCCACTTCCTTGGACCAGTTCTTCGCCACCACGCCGGTATACGAACCGGCCATCATCAGCAGGAAGAAAATCACGATCGCCAGCGAGATCATGCCGACCTTGTCGCGCTTCAGGCGCCGCCAGGCCAGGGTCCACAATCCGGGTGAGGCCTGGTGCAGCGGGGCCGCCACCGGTGCGACGGGTTTGTTGTCGAGAACAGCGCTCATCGCTCGCTCCTTATTTAAACGTGACACGCGGATCGACGGCTTTGTACATCACGTCGACGGCGAGGTTGATGATCATCGTGATCATGGCGAGGTAGACGGTGGCCGCCTTGATCACCGGGAAATCGGAGCGGTTGACCGCCACCAGGATTTCGCGGCCGAGGCCGGGGATGGAGAAAAACGTCTCCAGCAGGAACGAGCCGACGAAAATGCCGGGCAGCGCGATGCCGATGTTGGTCAGGATCGGGATCATGGCATTGCGCAGCACGTGCTTCATCATCACCGTGCCTTCGCCCAGCCCCTTGGCGCGCGCGGTGCGGACGTAGTCGTGGTTGATCTCGTCAAGGAAGAAACTGCGATACAGCCGCAGCGCCGGCGCCAGGCCGACGAACACCGCCAGCATGATCGGCAACGGTGCGTACAGGGTGAGGTTTTTCCAGAAGCTGTCGGTCCAGCCCTGCACCGGGAACATGCCCCATTTGAAGCCGAAGTAATACTGCGCGACGATGATGTAGACCAGAAACGAAATCGACATCGCAATGGTGCAGACCATCATGATGGCGCGGTCGGTGACAGTGCCGCGCACGTAGGCGACGCCGATGGCGAGGATCACGCCGAGCACCGTCTCCAGCACCAGCACCGGCAGCATGATGGTCAGGGTCGGTCCGAGCCGGGTGACGAAGATCTTTGACACTTCCTCGTTGGTCGCCCAGGAGCGGCCGAAATCGAAGGTCACGATCTGCTTGACGAACACCCAGAGCTGATACCAGTAGGGTTCGTCGACGCCGAGCTGCTTGCGGATATTGGCGATCTGTTCGGGATTGGTGATCTTGCCCGCCAGCACCAGCGCGGGGTCCCCGCCGACGGCGTTGAACAGGAAAAAAATCAGCAATACCACCCCGGCCAGCGTGGGGATCATCTGCCACAGTCGTCTTATTACGTAGGCTAGCATTCGGCCTCCTTGTGTGAAAACCTGAAAAAACTACTGCATCGCCGCCTTTTGGGCCGCGACATCGATATCCAGAAAACGGAAGCTGGTGTACAGGATCGGGTGTTTCTTGTAACCCTTCACCCAGGGGTAAAGAATGTGGCTGAAGATGCGATGCACGCCGAGGCGAACCGGCGCATAGCTTAGCAGCAGGCGGTACATTTCCCGATAGACCTGGTTGCGCTCCGGGCTGTCCGGCAGCGTCAAGGAGCGGTCGTACAGCTTGTCATATTCCGCCAGCTTGAAACGCGCCTCGTTGGACTGGCCGATATTGGGTCCGTAATAAAGCTGCAGGAAATTTTGCGCGTCGGGGTAGTCGGCAATCCAGGCCGAGCTCGCCATCTGGAATTTTCCCACCCGCTTGTCCTTGAGCATGTCGGCGAATTGCACCGCAACGGTATCGAGCTTGATGCCGACCGCCGTCAGCGACTTGGCCCACAGTTCGGCCAGTTGGCGCTGGTCCTGCGAGCCGGAGTTGTATTTGTACGTCAGCTGCATCGGTTTACCGTCCGGCGCCTCGCGGATGCCGTCGCCGTCCCGGTCGGTGTAGCCGTACATGTCCAGCAGCGCCTTGGCGCGCGGCAGGTTGTAGTCGAGCCAGGCCGAGGAATTGAACGCCGGGTCAAACCCCACCACCCCCGGCGGCACCGGTGACTGCGCCGGGATCGCCTGCCGGCGACGGATGATGTCGATCTCCTGGCCGCGGTCGTGCGCCAGCACCATCGCCCGGCGCAGCGCCACCTTGTCCGGGGTCAGGCCGCCCAGCACCGGATCGTTCATGTTGAACAGGTCGTAGGTGAATTCCATCTGCTCTTCGCGGAACACGGTGGCGCCGCGCTTGGCCAGGTTGGGCGCCAGCTTGCCGTTGGGCAACACCTGTTCGACGAACTCGAACGGCGTTTCCTCGAGGAAGTCATGTTCAAAATTGATGAAGGCAAGGTAGCGCGGCTGCTCCTGTTCGATCGGGTAAATTTCCACCCGGTCGATCAGCGGCAGCGTCTTGCCGGCCAGCGCCTTGATCGCCTCGCGGTCCCACGGGTCGTCGGCATTGGCAAACTCGGTGGACAGGGTATGGCCGCGATAGCCGGGATTTTTCTCCAGCACGATCTTGGAGCGGCGGGTCCATTCCTTGAGCAGGTAGGGCCCGGTGCCGACCGGGTGGCCCATGGTGTCGTCCTTGTAGCCTTCGATCACCTCGCGGCTGACCGGCACCACATTCGGCATCGCCAGGAAGTACAGGAAGTTGTAGTCGGGCGAGCGCAGGCGGATCTGCAGCGTGTATTTGTCGAGCACCTTGAGGCCCTCGATCGGTGTGTCGTAGTCGAACTTGCCCTCTTTCTTGGCTTTTTCGGCCGCCTCGTCCAGGCCCAGCACCTTGTTCTCGAACAGCCACTCATACGGCGAGCGATTGGCCGGATCACGAAAGCGGCGGATGGCGTATTCCATGTCCCTGGCCACCAGTTCGCGCCGCTGTCCCTTGAATACCGGATCGTCGGCGAAATAGATGCCGCGCTTGAAACGCAGGGTGTAGCGGGTACCGTTTTCCTCCGGCACCGGGATCGACTCGACCAGTTGCGGCGCCAGCTTGACCGGCCTCGCCAGCCAGTCATAGGTAAGAGGCGATTCGAAAATGTTCTCGATGATGCCGACCGAATAGCGGTCGTAGACCTTCATCGGATCGAAGCCGTCCTCGGCGGTTCGGAAGGCGTAGCGCAGGACCTTTTTTTCGGTCGCGGCGGCAATCGACGGTGTCAGCAGGACCAGGGCGGCAAGCAAGCACGCGCAAAAGCGAAAAAAGTATTTGCTGAACGCCGGAAAATGCAACTCAAGCTCCTGTTTTATCGGGAAAAAACAATCGGCGATTATACCCCGCCGACCCTCTGCGGCCGCCACCTATTTCAGCGTCCGTTTGCTCTCATCGACGTCCAGGTACAGCCACGGCGCGTTGATGATCGGGTGGCGTACATAGCCCACCAGCCACGGGTGTGAAACTTCGTTGCGCAGGCGGTGGATCTGCGGCAGCCAGGGCGCGTAGGCCGCCACCAGCCGGTTCATTTCGTTATAGAGCGCCGTGCGCTCGGGCGAGGCCGGCATTTTCTTGGCGCGCTCATACAGGCGGTCGAACTGCGGGTTGCGGAAACGGGCGTAGTTGGTGCCGCTGGCGGCATTGGGGCCGTACAGCAACTGGAGGAAATTCTCCGCGTCCGGATAGTCCGCACTCCAGGCCACCTGCCACATCTGCAATTTGCCGAGCTTGGCCTGCTTGTTCAGGTCCGGCCATTTGGCGACATTGAACTGGAGCCGGATGCCGATGGCATCCATGTTCTTTTTCCACAGTTCCTGGAACTGCTTGGAGGTTGAATCCGGCTCCGAGGCCAGTTCGATCACCAGCGGCGAGCCGTCCGGCGCCTCGCGATAGCCATCGCCGTTGCGGTCGATGTAGCCGTACATTTCCAGCAGCGCGCGCGCCCGCGGCGGATCGTAGGTCATCTGGCTGGTGCGGAAATTCGCGTCGTAGCCCTGCACCCCCGGCGGCACCGCGGATTCGGCCTTGACCGCACCGCCGTTGCGGATGATGTTGATGTCTTCGTGATAGTTGTAGCCGTCCGCGATCGCCCGCCGCAGCGCGACCTTTTCCGGCGTGACGCCGCCCACCACCGGGTGATCGAGGTTGAAAAACGTGTAGACCAGATCGGTCTCGACAAAGCGCTGGCCGTTCATGCCGGCCTTGGCCAGGTTGGGAGCCAGCTTGCCGCCGGGAAACGCGCTGCCGACAAATTCGAGCGGCGTATTGGCGTAATCGGTTTCACCATTGAGAAAGGCCAGCCAGCGCGGTTGCGATTCCTCCACCACCGTCACTTCCACCCGCTGCACCAGCGGCAGCTTCTTGCCCTTCATTTGCTGGTAGATGGCGATCATTTTCGGGTCGTTGCCCGGGTCCGCCGCGTAGATATGCTCTCGATAGCCGGGGTTTGCCTCCAGCACCATCTTGTGCGAGCGCTTCCATTCCGCCAGGCGGAACGGCCCGGTACCGACCGGGTGGCTGCCCGGGTCCGGCTGGTACTTTTCCACCACCTCGCGCGCCATGGCACCGGTCTGGGCAGTGGCAAAGATGTAAATGAAATTGTAGTCGGTGTCCTTGAGCCGGATGCGCAAGGTGTAGCGATCCGGTGTTTCGATGCCGGCGATGGCCTGGTCGTAATCGAACTTGCCGCTCGCCTTCGCGGCGGCGGTGGCCTCATCGCCGCCGATGATCTTGCCTTCAACGTACCACAGCCACGGCGAGCGGGTTTTCGGGTCGTACAGCCGCTTCAGGGTGTAGGCATAGTCGTAAGAAGTGAGCTCGCGCGGCTTGCCGCCGAACAACGGATCCGCCGAAAAATAAATGCCGGGCTGGAGGCGAAAGGTATAGACGCGGCCCTGCTCCGTCACTTCCGGCAGCGCGGCGGCCGTATTGGGTACCAGCTTGACCGGCCGGGCCAGGAAATCGTAGGTCAGCAGCGGATCAAAAATCGCTTCATTGATGGTGTTCGAGTAAAGATCGGAGGCAACCACGGGGTCGAAGGTGGTCTCGGCAATCAGGAACGCGGTGCGGATGGTCTTTTGCGGTGCGGCCGGCACGCTGCCGGCGAACAGCGCAAGGGCCGCGAACAGCGCGCCGTGCAGGAGCCTCACTTGCCCATCGCCTTTTTCTTCTGCACATCGAGGTCGATGTATTTCCACACGCTGCGCAATATGGGGTGGCGCTGGTAACCCACCACCCAGGCCTGGGTGAGATCGGTATCCATGCGATGCGCACCCAGCCGCCACGGCGCCAGGGTCAGGAAAATGCGGTTCATTTCCCGGTATATCGCCTGCCGCTCCGGACCGGGCGGCAGTGTCCTCGCCTTTTCGTACAGCCGGTCAAACGTCGCGTTGCGGAACCGGGCGTGATTGGCCTGTCCGCTGTTGGGACCGTACAGCATGACAAAAAACGCATCGGCGTCCGGATAGGCCGCGCCCCAGGCCAGGCGCCAGCTCATCAGCTTGCCGGCGCGCGACTCCTTCAGCAGGTCCGGCCACTTGGCCTTCTTGAAGGTGATGCGCAGACCCACCGCCTCCAGGCTCGACTTCCAGTTCTCGTCGAACTGGCGGTCGCGCTGGCTCGGCGACGATGCCATCTCAATGGTCAGCGGGGTGCCGTCGGGATTGTCGCGGAAACCGTCATTGTCGCGATCGACGTAGCCATACATGTCGAGCAAGGCGCGGGCGCGCGCCGGATCGTAGTCGTTGGCCGTGGTGCGGAAATCCTGCTCATAGCCGAACGCGCCGGGGCCGATCGGGCTGTGCGCCGCCACCGCCTGGAAGCTGCGCAGGATGCCGATCTCCTTGTCCTGGTTGTAGCTCAGCACGATCGCCCGCCGCAGCGCGATTTTTTCGGGCGTATAGCCGCCGACCACCGGATGCTCCATGGCGAAATAGGCGTAGGTCACCTCCATCGACGGCGTGCGGCTCATCTGCACGCCGCGCTTGGCCAGGTCGGCGGCGAGCTTGTTGCCCGGGAAGGCGATGTTGGCGAACTCGGCCGGCACCCGGTCGATGTAGTCGTGTTCCTCATTGCGAAACGCCAGCCAGCGCGGCTGGTTTTCTTCCACCACGTGAAACTCGATGCGGTGGATCATCGGCAGCTGCCTGCCCTTCAGCTTGCTGTAGGTATCCTGCGCGCGCGCGTCGCCGGCCGGCGGCTCGGCATCCCAGAATTCCTCGCGGAAATTCGGGTTGTATTCGAGCGTGGTGCGCGACGAGCGGCGCCAGTCCACCAGCCGGAACGGCCCGGTGCCCACCGGGTGGGCCATGATGTCGTCGCCGTACTTTTCCACCACCTCGCGCGCCACCAGCGCCGACACGTTGCTCGACGCCAGCTGGTAGAGGAAGTTGTAATCGGACTTGGTGAGCTTGATGCGCAGCGTATAGCGGTCGAGCAGCTGGAAGCCTTCCACCGGCAGGTCGTAATCGAACTTGCCGGTCTCGCGCTGTTTCTGCTTCAGCACTTCCATGCCGGCGATGGTGCCGTCGATGTAGTGCAGGTTGGGCGACTTGGTCTTGACGTCGAACAGGCGCTTGATGGTGTAGGCCAGGTCGGCGGCGACCAATTCCCGCTTGCTGCCACCGAATGCCGGATCATCGGCGAAGTAGATACCCTTGCGGAACCGTAGGGTATACACGGTGCCGTTGTCGGTCACCTCGGGCATCGCCTCCAGCACGTTCGGCTTCAGCTTCAACGGCCGGGCGAGGAAGTCGTAGGTCAGCGGCGTATCGAAAATATTGGTGAAAACGTACGCGGAATACCAGTCCGAGGTCTGCGCCGGGTCGAATCCGGTCTCGGCGATTTCAAATGCCCAGCGCAGCACCTTGTCCGGGTCGGGCTTGTAGGCGAACGCGCCGCCCGCGCCGGACAGCGCCAACACCAGGCAAAGCGCGCGCCACGCATGCATGACGGTCAGCGCCCGCCCAGATACTGCTTCTGCGCATCAAGGTCGATGTCGGCGTATTTCCACCAGGTCTGGGTCTGCACCAGCGGCCGGCGGAAACCGATCACGTACGGGTACCACATGTCGGTCAGGATGCGGTGCATGTTGATCTTCCACGGCGCGTAGACCACCATCAGCCTGGCCATCTCCTGGTACAGCTTGGTGCGCTCGGGACTGTCCGGCATCCGCTCGGCCTTCTCAAAGGCGGCGTCGTATTCCTTTAATTGAAAACAGGCGCGATTGCCCTTGTAGCCGCAGTTCGGGCCGTACAGCGATTGCAGCCAGGTATCGGCATCGGGTGCCGATGCCGAGCCGCCGAGGAACCACATCATGAGCTTGCCGGCGTTGGATTCCTTGAGCAGGTCCGGCCACTTGGCCTTGCGAAACTCGATCCGGATGCCGATCTCGTCCATCGAGCGCCGCCACAGTTCATCGACGGTGCGGTCTTTTTCGGTCGGCGTCGAATTGCTTTTCAGGATCAGCGGCGAGCCGTCCGGCATTTCGCGGTAGCCGTCCCGGTCACGGTCGAGGTAGCCGTGCATGTCCAGCAAGGCACGCGCCTTGGCCGGATTGTATTCGCTGGCGCTGGTGCGGAAATTGGGATCGTACCCGGCCACGCCGGGGCTGTACGGCGTATGCGCCGGCAGCGCCAGGCCCTTCTGCACGATGTTGATCTCGTCCTGCGAGCGATAGGCCAGTGAAATGGCCCGCCGCAGCGCGATCTTGTCCGGCGTATAGCCGCCGACGATCGGGTCCTTCATGTTGAAGTACAGGAACGCCAGATCCAGCGCCGGTACCAGTTCGGCCTGGATGCCGGCCTTGACCAGGTTGGGCGCCAGCACCCGGTTCGGCACCGCCTGCTGCGCCACGTCCTCGGGCATCCGCCACAGCAGGTCGAATTCCTTGTTGATGAACGAAATCCAGCGCGGCTGCCTCTCCTCGATGATCGAGATTTCAAACCGGCCGATCATCGGCAGGCGGCGGCCCTTCAGTCTGGCCAGGATCGCCTGCCCTTCCTTGTCGTCCGCCGCCGGCTCGGCCGAATAATATTCTTCGCGGTAGGTCGGGCTGGCCACGAACGTCAGCTTTGACGAGCGCTTCCACTCCTTGAGCACATAGGCGCCGGTGCCGACCGGGTTGGAGCCGATGTCATCGCCGTATTTCTCCACCACTTCGCGCGCCACCGCGCAGGCGACGCGGCAGTCGGCGAAGTTATAGAGCCAGGTCGGCTTGGATTCATTCAGCTTGATCTGGAAGGTATAGCGGTCCAGCGCCTGCAATCCCTCGATCGGCGTGTCGTATTCCATCTTGCCGTTCTTGCGGATGCGCTTGAGGAATTCGTCCGAGCCGACGATGTAGCCCTCCATCTCGGACAGCACCGGCGCCGACAGCTTGGGGTCGAGCAGGCGTTTCATCGAGAACACATAGTCGTGCGCGGTCAGCTCGCGCTTCTTGCCGCCAAACACGGGGTGATCGGAAAAATAGATGCCGGGCTTGACCCGCAGCGTGAAGGTCCGGTAGTCGGCCGAGACTTCCGGCATCGCCACCAGGGTGTTCGGAATCAGCTTGGCCGGGCGCGCCAGGTGATCGTAGCGCAGCGGCGCGTCGAACATGGCATTGTTGAGAATGCCGGAATAGACATCGCTGACCTTTTGCGGGTCGAGGCTGGTCTCGGCTACCTCGAAGGCGTAGCGCAGCACCTTGGCCGGATCGGCGCCGCCATTCGACGGTTTCGCCGCCTGCGCCGTGACCACCACAGGGAAGGAAAGTAACAGTGCCAGCAAGTGCCGGCCAGTATTCTGAAGACGCATGTGACCTCGCAGCGAATCCCGTCGAAAAAGCGCGCTAACTATACCCGAAACCCTGCCCGATCGCGGTAGCGGTAAGTGGCTGGAAAATGCGCCAGAACACTATGACCGCGCAACCTGCAACCGGTTCGGTTTTGTCTCCGCCTGCCACCGTCAATGCCAACCAAAAAAGCGTTAGCCCCCGTTAATATCCCGCACGCTGCTGCGCGCCAACCCGGCCAGCATGCCGATGGCCGCCCAGAACAGCAGCGCGTTCTGCCGGATGAAAAAATCGTCGGTCATGTTCTTGCTGAAGACGCCGATCAGCAGCATGCAGCCGCAGACGCCGGCCAGCCGCGAAATGCCCTGCTGCCTGGCGAGATAGAGGTACTTGATGCCGAGCGCGATGAACAGCAGCAGGATTGCCGCCACCCCGGCCACGCCCATCTGCAGGGCGTAATTGAACAGCAGGTTGTGCGCCTGCAGGAACAGCCCGCGCTGCTGCGGATCGGTAAAGCGCGCCACCAGTTCGGCCTCGACTACCTCGCGGCCGAACCCGCGTCCGGCCAGCGGCTGCTCGGCAATCATGCGCATTACCTCGCGCCACAGCGCCAGCCGGTTGTCCTGCAGCAGCAGCGCGACCGAGCCGCGGTCTTCGACCAGGCCGTCGAAGCGCGCTTCGCTGGAAGCGAAGAACAGCAACCCGAGTACCGCCACCGCCAGTACCAGGCCCAGCAAGGAACGGGTCCTTGGCATCGCCTGCCCGCTGCCCACGTTCAGTACCGCGAAAGCCACCAGCATCAGCGCGAAGCTGGCCCAGACCATGCGGTTGCCGCTCAGGTATGCCACCGCCGCCAGCAGCAGCAACGCCGCGCCGCCGGCCCAGCGCATGCGACCGGCGTGTGGCCCCTGCCAGGCTAACGGCAGCAGCGCCGCCACCGTCACCACCCAGGTCGAGACCGCGCCGACCCCGCCGTACCACGGCCGCGGAATCGATCCGCCCTGCCGGAAAGGATCGATAAACATCGACGCCAGCAGGCCGGCCATGCCGACCACCAGCGCCAGCAGCCATTGCTGCATGTCGCCGGTGGCGCGGGTCAGGCCGAAGAACACCGCGCCGGCCAGCAGCGGGATCGCCACCTCGCCCTTGAAGGTGCTGAAACTCTCAGTCACATCGCGGCTGAAAAAACACCACGCCAGCACCGCCGTGAGCCAAAGCAGGATGCCGTCGGTGGCGATGGTGCGCGGCGGCAGCAGTGCGCGCCAGCCGCCATGGCGGGACGCATCGGCCAGCATCAGAACAGCCGCCAGCACCAGCAGTCCGGCGCGCAGCCCGGCGCTGGAACGGAACGGCGCCACCAGCAGGCACAGCATCGCGCACCATTGCGCCGCGCGCAACAGCGGTCGCGACGACGCGGCGGGAAAGTGTTGCAGTGCGGTGTTCAAAACGGGCGCGCCGGAGAGTGTGCTTGGGGGGAAGCGTGGGGTGAATGCGATAAACTAGCCCGAATTATGCACGAGGAGAACTGAGAACCATGGGCTTTCTTGCCAACAAAAAGATCCTGATCACCGGCCTGTTATCGAACCGTTCGATCGCCTATGGCATTGCCACGGCGATGAAGCGCGAAGGCGCCGAACTGGCCTTCACCTACGCCGGTGATGCAGTGCGCGAGCGCGTGGAACGGCTGGCGCCCGAATTCGACGGCAAGATCATCCTGTCCTGCGATGTCTCCAGCGACGAGGAAATCACCAACTGCTTTGCCGAACTGGGCAAGCACTGGGACGGGCTGGACGGCTTCGTCCATGCCATCGCCTACGCGCCGCGCGAGGCGATTTCCGGCGATTTTCTCGACGGCCTGTCGCGCGAGAATTTCCGCATCGCGCACGATATTTCCAGCTACAGCTATGCCGCCATGGCGAAAGCGGCGCTGCCGATGATGCAGGGCCGCAACGGCGCCATGCTGACCCTGTCGTACCTGGGTGCGGAGCGCGTGGTGCCGCACTACAACA
This sequence comes from uncultured Burkholderiales bacterium, assembly GCA_964417885.1. Lineage (GTDB taxonomy): Bacteria > Pseudomonadota > Gammaproteobacteria > Burkholderiales > Usitatibacteraceae > UKL13-2. The sequence goes on from CAYQKN010000073.1 coordinate 14,853, forward strand.
CCATGGGAACCGCCAAGGCCAGCCTGGAAGCCGTCACCCGCTACCTCGCCGCCAGCCTCGGCCCGCGCGGCATTCGCGCCAACGCCATTTCCGCCGGCCCGATCAAGACCCTTGCCGCCGCCGGCATCAGCGGCTTCGGCAAGATGCTCAAGTTCTTCGAGGAACAGGCGCCGATGCGGCGGCTGGTGACGCAGGAAGAGGTGGGCAACGTCGCCGCCTTCCTGATGAGCGACCTGGCCAGCGCGGTCACCGGTGAAGTGACCTATGTCGATTGCGGCTTCAACGTCATCGCCAGCGGCATGCCGTCGAGCGAGTCGCCGTAGCCGCATTCCAGGTCCGCGCCCCAATGTTGAAGAGCGCCATCCGGCGCGCCTTTCCAGCCATTTCCGCCTGGAACGGCGCGCCAGTGCTGGCGTTTCACTTCCTGATCTCGAGGTTTCCCATTGAAAACGTTTGAAAACAGAGTTGCCGTCATCACCGGCGCCGCCAGCGGCCTGGGCCGCGCCTTTGCCGACCAGGCTGCCGCGCTGAAGATGAAGCTGGTACTGGCCGATTTGCGCGACGACGCCCTGCAGGCCACCGTGGCAGACTTTCGCGCCCAGGGCGTCGAGGTCGCGGGCACGGCCTGCGATGTCGGCAAGGGCGAGCAGGTCGAGGCGCTGGCGAAATTCGCCATCGAGCGTTTCGGCGCCGTCCACTGCCTGTTCAACAACGCCGGCGTCGGCTCCGGCGGGCTGGTGTGGGAAAGCACCGTCAAGGACTGGGAGTGGGTGCTGAACGTGAACCTGTGGGGCGTGATCCACGGCGTACGCGTGTTCACCCCGCTGATGCTGGAAGCGGCCGCCAAGGACCCGGACTACGAGGCGCACATCGTCAATGTCTCCTCGGTGGCCGGCCTGATTTCACCGCACCTGCTGGGTACCTACAACGTTTCCAAGCACGCCGTGGTGGCGCTGTCCGAATCGCTCTATCACGACCTGTCCAAGACCGAGCCGCGGGTGCATGCCTCGGTGCTGTGCCCGGCCTTTACCCCGACCGGCATTTCGCAATCGTTCAAGACCCGGCCGGACGAGCTCAAGAACGACGCCGCGCCAAGCGCCTCGATGATGGCCTGCCAGGCCATGATCGAAAAAGCGGTGAGCTCCGGCAAACTGACGGCGGTCGATGTCGCACAGATTACCTTCCAGGCGATCCGCGACGAACAGTTCTACATCTTCACCCATCCGAAGTTCATGCCGCTGGTGAAAGCGCGCCTGGAGGATATTGCCGAGCTGCGCAATCCGCGCGATCTGTTTGGCATGAAGGGCTGATTGCCGGTGTTCTTTTGCGGCGCAACAAAAAAGGCGGCCATGGCCGCCTTTTTTGTTGCACTGAAAAAATCCTACTTGTCGGTCTTCTTCTCCAGCGCATCCTTGGCGATCGACACCTCGGTCCTGGTCCGGGCCGCCGCCAGCAGCGACAGGAATTCCTGCTGCGATACCGCCTGTGCCAGACGGGTCTTGACCGTATTCAGCTTGGCTTGATCAGCCGGTGACGCATCGATCACCTTCGCGACCTGGACAATGGTATAGCCGCCGCCCGGATTGTCGGAGCCGGAGTACGCCGGCAGGGTTTTCGCGTCCAGCTTCATTGCCGCGTCCAGCACCGGCGGCGGCAGGCCACCCGGATTGCTGCGGCTGACGGCCAGCAGCGCCGGCCATTTCAGTTCGGCGACAGTCTTGCCGGCCTTCAGTTGCGCCAGCTTCTCTTCGCCATCCTTTTTGGCCAGTTTGCCGGCTTCCTCGCGCGTCAGCTTGGCGCTGATCGATTTCTCCACCTCGGCAAACGGGCGCACCGACGACGGTTTCGATTCCAGCGCGCGCGCCACCACCAGCGTGTTGGCGGCGATTTCCACTGCCTCGGTGTTGCGCTTGCTCTTGATCACTTCATCCGAAAACAGCGCCTGCATCAGCTTCGGGTTGTTGAACGGCGGCAGTCCCTGGCCCTTTGAAATCCACGGGCCCTGCTTGATCGTGAGGCCCGCCACGTCGGCGGCGGCCTTGAGGCTGGACGACTGCTCGAACGCGGCATTGGTGAATTTCTCCGCCAGCTCGGCAAATTTGGCCTGGGCGCGCTGCTTTTTCAGCTGGCCTTCGATTTCCGGCGTGACGTCCGCCAGCGACTTGCCGGATTCCGGCCGGATGTCGGTGACCAGGATCACGTGATAGCCGAAGTCCGACAGCACCGGCGGCAGCAGGTCGCCCTTCTTGGCCGCAAACACGGCTTCGTCGAACGGCTTCACCATCGCGCCGCGACCGAAGAAGCCCAGGTCGCCACCCTGCGCGCCGGAGCCCGGATCCTGCGAATGCTTCTTGGCCAGCTCGGCAAAAATCTTCGGGTTGGCCTTGGCCTGCTGGTACAGGTCGTCGGCCTTGGCCTTGGCGGCCTTTTTGTCGGCGTCGCTGGCGGTGGGCGCGGCGTTGATCAGGATGTGGCTGGCCTTGCGCTGCTCCTTGACCACGTAGGTCGCGCTGTTCACCTCGTAGAACTTCTTCACTTCCTCGGCCGGCACCTGCATCGCCGGCGCCAGGGCATCGATCGACAGCTCGATGTACTCCGGCTTGACCTGCTCCGGCACGGTGAATTCCTTCGTATTGGCGTCGTAGTAGGCCTTGACCTGCTCCGGCGTGATCTTTACCTGCGCGATGAACTGGTCCGGCGTGATATTGACCATCGCCACTTCGCGCGATTGCTCAGCCGCCAGCAGGAACGCGTTGACGCTGGTCCTGGCGGTGAAACCGGTGTTGCCGATGCTGTTGGCGAACTGCGAACGCTCCATGTCCTTGCGCAGCTGGTTTTCGAACATCTGCGCCGTCTGGCCGCTGGCCTTGAGAAAGGTCTCGTAGCGTGCCGGCGTGAACGCGCCGTTCTCCTGGAACGTCGGCTCATTGGCGATGCGGTCACGCAATCCGGCATCGGTCACCTTGACGCCGGCCGACTGGGCCGCGACGGTGAACAGGCGCTGGTCGATCAGCTGGTCCAGGATCGACTTGCGCATCTCCGGGTTATCCATGATCGAGGCGTCGATATTGTTGCCGAACTGGTTCTTGAACTGATCCAGCTGGCGCCGCACTGCCTCATTGAATTCCTGCGAGGGAATTTTTTCCGTGCCGACGGTGGCGACGGTATCGAGACCGGCGGGATTCTTGACGTAGGACTCGATCCCCCACAGGGCGAACGGAATGGTAATGAGCGCCAGGATGACCTTGGCCACCCAGGTGCGGGTCATCGTGCGAATGGTTTCTAACATGCGTGTCCAGCCTGAAAGTTGCGTTGAATGGCAACGACCATCGCGTCCGGCCTGGCCTCCCGCGTCAGTCTTGCCAATGAAAATAAGGACTTGCAAGCGCCCCCGCCCGGCTTTTCGCCCGGCGGCACCGACTGGCCTGCGCACCCAAAATAGCCTCGCATTTTACATTGATTCGTCCCTGCGACGCCATTCCGGCCGCCGGCCGACGGATGACACGTCGATGCCACCGCAAATGCGGTATGGTTTCGCCGGGCCCGCGCACCACTCGGCGGCCGAAGCTGTTTACAATCCAAAAACGCCGTCGTCCGTATCAGTCCAGACCCCCGCCAATATTCCCTGCCGCGCCGTGCGGCGGATCGAGGTTTACATGTTCTCTGCCCACCGACGCCTGCCCTTGCCGTTTCCTGCCCTGTGGCTGCTGGTCGCCCTTTTCATTGCGCTGGTCGCCACGCCGGCCGATGCGGCCGTCCCGTCGCTGATCGGCGCAGCACCGGTCAAGCGCCAGCTGCGCCCGGCCTTCGACGTCAAAAGCGAGGCCTTGCCGATTGCCCTCAACCGCGCCGCGCTGGCCGCCACCCGTGCCAACGATGAAATGGAACTGGCCCTGCCCGACGGCACCCGCGAGATGGTGGTGTTCGATCGCGTCGAGGATCATGGCGGCGGGATCAAAACCTCGGTTGGCTACCTGAAGGCATTGGGCCGCGACTACCGGGTGCTGATCACCACTGGTCCCAGCGGCAGCTTTGGCTCGATCCGCACCGCCAATACGGCCTATCGCATCATCCCGGGCGATGGCCACGACTGGCTGGTGGACAAGATGGAAGAATCGGTACACCTGCCG
>CAYQKN010000074.1:0-7589 GCA_964417885.1 uncultured Burkholderiales bacterium
TCGGTCAGCAGCGGCGCGCGGGTCATGGTCGAATCGGTGCCGTGACCGTCGTCCTTGTCACCGCGCATCGTTTCCAGCGAGCAGAGGCAGCCCAGTTCGCCCTCGACCGACACGCCGATCATGTGCGCCATGTCCACCACCTGGCGCGTGACTTCAACGTTGTACTCATAGCTGGCGATGGTCTTGCCGTCGGCCTTCAGCGAGCCGTCCATCATCACGCTGGTGAAGCCGAGCCGCATCGCCTGCTGGCAGACTGCCGGGCTCTGGCCGGGGTCCTGGTGCATGCAGACCTGCACGTTGGGGTACGTGTCCACGGCAGCTTCAATCAGGTATGTGAGAAACGTCTCGCCGGCGTATTTGCGCGCGCCGGCCGAGGCCTGCATGATCACCGGCGAATCGGTTTCCGATGCCGCTTCCATGATTGCCTGCACCTGCTCCAGGTTGTTGACGTTGAATGCCGGCAGGCCATAGTTGTTTTCGGCGGCGTGGTCGAGCAGCTGGCGCATGGATACGAGGGGCATGACGATCTCCTGGGAAGCGGAATGAGCGTGCGAAATGGATGTTTTTTGCTATCTGATATTTTACTTCCTCGGCACCGCCTTGCGGGCGCCGGCAGCCGGTCAGGCGGCCTTTTTCTTCAGGCCCGCCACCAGTGAAATCAGCCAGGGTCGCACGCCGAGCGCCATGCCGGTGGTCTGGCGCTGATCGGCCGGAAGATAGCTGTCCAGTTCGGCCAGTTCGTGGAATTCCTGCGCCAGCCGTTCCAGCTTGCGCTCGAGGTGAGCCACCGACGCGCGCGACAGTTCGCGGAACTCGAAGCGGAAATAGCCGCCCGCGCTGGCGAAATCAACCTGCAGGAAATCGTCCACCACCGCCTTGCCATGCGCACGCTGGATCGGCCCGTCAACCCGCAGGCGCACCGACTTTGGCACCATCAAGCGCAGCGCGTCGTTGGCGCCAAGTTCAATCAGCCCCAGCTTGTCCAGCTGCAGCAGCAGTTTGGTGCATTCGGCGCGGCTGATGTCGTAGGCATCGAGCATCGCCGCCACGGTCCAGTCGTTGAACACCAGGTAGAACATGCCAAGCAGGCGCGGATCGCGCGCCAGGGCTTCCTCCTGCTTGATGGTCATCTCGTCGGTGTCGGCGCTGGCGCCGCGGGCACGGCGCGCCAGTTCGAAGAAGTCGATCTCGAGCACGTTGCAGATCTCCTCGACCCGTTTCAGCGTGAAAGTCTCCTCGGCAAACAGGCGTTTTACGCTCGCCTCGGACAACTTCAGCCGCTTCGCCAGCTCCCGATAGGTGAAGTTGTGGGTCTTGAGCGCCGACTTCATGGCGGCAATCAGTGTGCTGGTTCGGGCTTTGGACGCCATGGTATCGACTCCGGTCGTGCAAGGGTATTGAATGACGATACTACTATCGTTTGGTATTGCCATGCAACCCTGCCCGGGCAAGAATCAGACCGACACCTCACCACATTCACCCGATGGAGAACCACCATGAAACGCACCCTGATCGCTGCCGCCGCCAGCCTGCTGATTTTCGCCGCGTCGGCCGCCGGCGCCTCACCAAATGATGAAGGCGGCGACTGTTTCCCGGATTGCCCGGCTGCGGCTGCCACGGTGCAGGACAACGTCAATGCCTGCGAACTCTCACTTGTCCGCCAGGCCGACGAATTGAACGACCGCATCAAGCCGATCCGGGACATGGTCGGGTACGTGCGCTCTCCGCAAGGCCTCGCCATCAAGCTGGTTAACGACCATATCGTCAGCATTCCCGGCTGGGTCGGCTACGCGATCGACCCGGTCGGCTCGCTGAAACGCCGCGCGATGGAGGAAGTCAGGGACCGCGCGCGCAGTGCGATCGGCATCAGCAAAGAGCACGGTTGCCATGCAGCCGACATCACGTCGCCGACGCCTGTGTTCGATCCGTCGGACGAAATCTGACCTCAGCCTGCCGGTCGCCGTGCCAGCATCAGGTCAATGGCGGGCGGGGCCTCGCGCATCACGATCAGGCGTTTGCCATCCGGACTGATGGCAATGCTCGAACCCGCGCCCGACGGGGCGAAATCGAACGATGCCGCCTGCCCGGTACGCAAGTCATGCTTCACCAGGCGCGGCCGGCCGGCCGCATCGCGGTCGCGGAACCAGATCACCTCGCTGCCGAGCGCCCAGTCGAAGCGGTTGCTGTCACTGAGCGCGACCTTTAGCGGCGTGCAGCGCATCGTGTCCAGCGTGCAATGGGTGGCGCCGACCAATTGCGGCAGGGTGTATACAAGGGCATTGCCGCGCACGGCAAATTCATTGACCAGCGGCAGTGCCAGCCGGCGGCTGGTGCCGCCGGCGTCTACGCGCACCAGCCGCATCGCGTAATCGACGATCTCGCCCACCAGCAGGTCGCCATTGTCGAGCGGGTAGACGGCGTTGATCGCCCCGCCAAGACCCGTCAGTACTTCGTGGGCACCCGTGGCGACATCGATGCGAATCGCCTGTTGCTGCGCCGGCCGGCTGGCCGACACGGCGATGCGAACCGCGAATACCTGCCGGCCGTCCGCCGACCAGTGCGGGCGGATATAGCGATAACCGGCCGGCAGCGGAAAGCGCTGGGCGTTGCCGTCGCCAATCAGATCGCCGACAAAAATGCCCTCGGCGCCATCGCGGTTGGACGCGAATACCACCCGCCTGCCGTCGGGAGAAAATTCGGCCTGGTTGGTATAGCGCGTCGACGGCCACAGCAGGCGCTGCTGCTTGCCCGGCGCGTCGGCGTCGGTCAGCCACAGGTCGGCGCGATAAGCCGCGTGTTCGAACACCAGGTCACCGCCGGCGGCGCGATCGGGAAAGCGCGCGCCGCGCGCGCCCAGCAGCCGGGTCCGGCCGGTCTGCAGATCCAGTTCATTCAGGGCGCGAAAGCCGTGCCAGTCGGCCGCGACCAGCAACGGCCCCTGGTTGCCGGCCCACGCCATGCCGTACGACAGCCCTTCCATCTCGCCAGCCGGCTTGGCTGCATGCGGTGGTGCGGCCTGCACCATCCAAACCCGGTCGTGCGATTCCGAGCCGCGAAAAAATGCAATGCGGGTGCCATCTGGACTGAAGCGCGGCGCCGAATCGGCGCCATCGCCCGGCTTGGGCTCTGTCAGCGTATCGCGACGCCCGTCGGCAAGATGGAGCAGCACCAGGCGCGATGGATAGTCCGCCCGCGGTCGCGCCGCGAACACCAGCCGGGTTGCATCGGGCGAAAGATCAAAGCGCGACTGCGGGCGAAGCGCACAGTCAAGCAATTCCTGTTCGCTTCCGCCCGCGAGGTCGCGCGCAACGATGCCGCAACCACCCTCGGTCTGGCGCCAGTAGGCAATGCGCTGGTCGCCGCCGGCAAACATCGGCGAGGCCAGTATGCCCGCCGCCTGCACCACCACCCGCCGTTCACCGCTGGCGACAGCCTGGATCACGATCTCGCTCCGCTCGGCAGTCCGCCGCACATAGATCACTTGGCGGCCGTCGGGCGAAAAACGCGGCGCCAGTTCCAGCGCCGGGTCCGAAGCCAGCGGGGTCGCCGTATTGACTTGCGCGGCCAGATCCGCGTTGAAGTCGGCTTCGCCTGGGCGTTGCGCATTCCACAGCACGGCCAGCGCGACCACCAGCAGGCCCGCACCGGCAGGCGCCAGCCAGTGCGACCACGGCTTGCGGCGGCTGACGGGCGCTGCGGGGGGCATGGCGACAGCGACCGGCTCAGCCGCTGTGGACGGACTTGCACCTGCCGGCCCCGGTCCGGACGCGGCGTTCGACACCGCCGCCACCAGCCGGTAGCCCACCTTCGGCAGGGTTTCGATGTAGCGCGGCTGGCGCGAATCATCGCCCAGCGCCAGCCGCAATTCGGCAATGGCACGCGACAGCACCTCGTCGTTGACGATTTTCCGCGCCCAGACGTCATTGATCAGCTGTTCTCGCGTGACTGGCGCGCCTGGCTCCTGGGCCAGCCGCAGCAGCACCTGCATGAGAAGTGGGCGCAAACGTACCAGGCCCGCAGGCCCATCAAGCTCGTTCGATTCGGCCAGCACGCGAAATTCGCCCACCGTCAGGGGCGAGTCGGTAACGGCATTGCCGGCAACAGGCGATTTCATGCGCGCATTCTACGGTGCACCCCCGGTTGCCGCAGCAAAGGAAAAAAATAGGAGAAAAAACGGACTGGGCCGGGCGGGTTTTTCCAACCCGGCAGCACCACAGTGCAGGCATTCCATACCAAGGAGGTATCCAATGCTGCGCATCCTGTTGATTGTCCTGCTCGCATGGTGCATGCCCGCACTTTCCCAGTCACCGCCGGCCACCGGCTGTTCCCATCGGCTGTTTGTCAGCGGCTATTTCAGCACCGTGCACGTCTACGATGCCTGTACCGGCCAGTACCTGCGTGACCTCGATTCACGTCTGCGGCTGGAGGGTGCGCAGGCGATCCGGACCGGGCCAGACGGATTGGTCTACGTGGTCGCTGAACAGATGTCGAAGATCTACAAGTACCGCGCCGATACACTGGAGTTCGTCGGCGTCTATGCCAGCCCGCCGGCAGCGATGGCGCCGCTGAGCATCGATTTCTCTGCCGACGGCACCGCCTGGGTTGCCGGTTATGAAAGCAACGACGTGAAGAAATTCGATCGCAACGGCGTGCTGCTCGGCGCCGCGTTTCCGTCCGGCGCTTCGGGCATCGCGGGACCGGAGATCGGCACCATGTTCGGGCCGGACGGCAATCTTTACGTGCCAGGCTATAACTCGCACAGCGTGATCAAGTTCGACCCGCGCAGCGGCCAGACCAGTGTGGCGGTGGCGTCGCGTGCCGGTGGCATCTTCCGCCCGCGCGGCCTGTTGCTCAATCGCGAGCGAACCCACTTTTTCCTGACCGCCGAAGGTTCCGGCCAGATCATGCGCTACCGGATTGCCGACGGTGTGCTGACCGAGTTCAAGCGCGGTCTTGCCGGCTCGACCATGGCGGCCTACGCGCCGGATGGCAGCCTGCTGGTGGTCAACAACGGCGGCATCGACCGGCTGGATGCCAACACCGGTGCCAGTCTCGGCACCCTGGTTGCCCCCGGTTCAGGCGGGCTGTCCGGCGCCACCTTTATCGCGGTGCTGCCGGTAGCCGCCGCCAGTGTCGTCGATGCGACGCAGGTCGGCACCCAGTACTGGGTGGTGGGCGACGCCAGATTCAGCGGCAACGTCCTCGACATCCCGGTTGCCTATACCGGCAGCGGAACGTCCTTCGGTCCGTCGCTCAAATTCAGCGAGATCACTCCCCGGCGCTGGGGAAATGTCCGCATCGAATTGCTGTCCTGCACGCGGGCCAGGTTCTCCTGGGACTCCATCGGTGCCGACTCGGGCAATTTCGGCAGCGGCAACTATGAAATCCAGCGCCTGTTCGCCAACGAAGCGGACGAACGTTGCGCGCAGCGCGGACTCGACCATCCGGACAAGAGCTGGGTCAGCGGACACTGGTGGGGCGGCGACGCACGCGCCGGTGAGGGCCTGTTTCTCGATCGTCGTGCCGACAACACCACGTTCTTTGCATGGTTTACCCATCGGCCGGCGGCCGGCGCGACGCCGGCACCCACCGCCGCACTGATCGGAACCCAGTTCTGGTTGGTCGCAGACGGCAAGTTCGCCGGCGACGTGCTGGAGATGAGCAATGCCTACACCGGCACCGGCACCTCGTTTGGCCCCACGCTCAAATTCAGCGAGATCACTGCCCGTCGCTGGGGCACCATCCGCATCGAACTGACCTCCTGCACCCGGGCCAGGTTTTCCTGGGATTCCACCGGCGCCACCAGCGCCGGTTTCGGCGCCGGCAGCTACGATGTCGAGCGCCTGTTCAGCAACGAATCGACCGAGCGCTGCCAGCAGCAGGGCTTTGCCGCCACCGATCGCAGCTGGGTAAACGGCCATTGGTGGGGAGGCGATGCGCGCGCCGGCGAAGGCTGGTTCCTCGACCGGCGCGCCGACGGAACCGCGTTTTTCGCCTGGTTTACCCATCGGCCGCTGCAGGGAACCGCCAATTGAGTATCCGGATGGCTGCCTTGCGTCGCCATGATCGAACCCGTTTCGCCCTGTTTGGCCTGCCTGCCACCGTCAATGCCCTGGCACTTGCGGTGGTCGCCTTCAGCGTCAGCTTTCGTCTCAACTCAGGCAATCGCTTCGTGATCCCGCTGGCCGTCGCGTTGCTTTGCCTGCTGCTCGCGCTTCGCTTCGCCATCCTGCGCGGACACGATATCGGCTGGTCCGGCCCGCAGACCTTCGCGCTGTTCCTGGCCTGCACGCTACTGGGGCCGACGGTGCTGCCGGTGGTGGGCGTGCTGCTGTTCATGCCGGCACGCACTGGTGGCGATCAATTCGGACCGGCGCCGCCCGCGGTCTCGGCATGGGACTGGCTGCAGGCCCTGATCCTCGCGGCGTGGCCGTGGCCGCTGATGCTGGTTGCCAGGGTGATCTGACGATCCGTCTGGTCACCGCGCAACGGCACGTTGACATCAATCACCAGCACTGGCGCGCCTTTCCAGCCATTTTTGCCCTGAAAGGCGCGCCAGTGCTGGACTTTTTCGTCCGATCGCCGGGCTCTTTGGTCGTGGACACGCCTAATCTGCTCTACGGCCGCGCGCCCCACGGCATCACCGGCACGGTGGAAATGCTGTTGGCGGGCGCGCCCTCGATCAGTTTGCGGCTGATGGCAAGATAGACAAGGGTACGGTTCACCTCGTCCCACAGGCGCACGATGCGGGTTTCCTTGAACAGGATCGAGGTGTCCTCGGAAAACACCGTTTCCTCCGCCGGCAACTTGGCCGGCAACGCGATCGGACCGGTCTGACGGCAGGCGAGCGAGAACTGCGACGGATCCTGCGCAAGGCCGAGTGAGCCGGACACGCCGCCGGTCCTGGCCTGGCTGACATGGCAGGTCACACCGGCGATCTTCGGATCGTGGAACGCCTCGACGCAAACCTTGTGATTGGCGCCGATCAGCTTCCAGGCGGTGGTGACGCAACCAATGGTTTCGGCAGCAGCACCAAACGGAGCAAGCAGCAGCGCACTGGCTGCAATGAGGCGGGTGAAGCGAATGCGGGAAACACGGTTCATCATGAGGCTCCTTTGAATGCTTGATGTGACGGCGATCGCCAATGAACCATCAGATCAGCAACAGACCGACCGCGAAAGCGAACGTACCGATCAGCCAAACGGCATGGTGCACCCTCTTCCAAACCGTCACCGGCACATGGCTGAAGCGACCCGTGTCGCGGCGATGGATCCATTCAATGCCGCCGCAGTGCACCATCGTGACATAGAGTCCGGTCAGCAAAAGCCAATACGGCCCGACCTCAAAAACAACCGTCATGCCGGTCGATATTCGCCGCCACGCCCCAGATCTTCACGCGCGGCGATGCTCGCCGCAAAGATCTTGGTGTCGCCATAACTTGCTGCGCAAGTGAGTCTCCCCCAGATCTTCACGCGCGGCGATGCTCGCCGCAAAGATCTTGGTGTCGCCATAACTTGCTGCGCAAGTGAGTCTCCCCCAGATCTTCACGCGCGGCGATGCTCGCCGCAAAGATCTTGGTGTCGCCATAA
>CAYQKN010000074.1:7689-18857 GCA_964417885.1 uncultured Burkholderiales bacterium
GCTCGCCGCAAAGATCTTGGTGTCGCCATAACTTGCTGCGCAAGTGAGTCTCCCCTAGATCTTCACGCGCGGCGATGCTCGCCGCAAAGATCTTGGTGTCGTCATAACTTGCTGCGCAAGTGAGTCTCCCCCAGATCTTCACGCGCGGCGATGCTCGCCGATCGTCACGATCTTCATCGTGTTGGTGCCGCCGGACTGGCCGATCGGTTCGCCCATGGTGATGACGACGATATCGCCGATTTCGGCGACACCCTTTTCCAACAGCACCTGCTCGGCAGCGGCCAGCAATTTCTCGCGGTCGTGGCCCTCGTAGGCCAGCGTCAGCGGCCGCACGTCGCGCATCAGCGAGGTCTTGGTCAGGGTGCCGGCCTCCGGCGTCAGGGCGTAGATCGGCACGCCGGAGTTGAGCCGCGACATCCACAGCGCGGTCGAGCCGGACTGGGTCAGCGAGGCGATGCATTTCACTTTCAGGTGGTGCGCGGTGAACAGCGCCGCCATCGCGATCGACTGGTCGACGCGGGTGAAGATGCGGTCGAGGAATTCGCGATCGAGTTTGACCTCCGCACTCTTCTCCGCCTCGACACAGATCCGCGCCATCGCCTCCACCGTCTCAACCGGGTAATGGCCGGACGCCGATTCGGCCGACAGCATCACCGCGTCGGTGCCGTCGAGCACCGCATTGGCGACGTCGGAGACTTCCGCCCGGGTCGGGATCGGCGAGGACACCATCGACTCCATCATCTGGGTGGCGGTGATGGTCAGCTTGTTCATCTCGCGGGCCAGCCGGATCATGCGCTTCTGCAGCGCCGGCACGGCGGCATCGCCCACTTCCACCGCCAGGTCGCCGCGCGCCACCATGATGCCGTCACAGGCTTTCATGATGTCGGTCAGCGCCTCGTTGGTGACCGCCTCGGTGCGCTCGATCTTGGCAATCAGCATCGCCTGGCCGCCGGCGGCGCGCATCAGCTCACGCGCCATGTACATGTCGGCGCCGCTCTTCGGAAACGACACGGCAAGAAAATCCGCCTTCAGCAGTGCGGCGGTCTTGATGTCATCCATGTCCTTGGAGGTCAATGGCGGCGCGGTCAGGCCACCGCCCTTGCGATTGATTCCCTTGTTGTTCGACAGCACGCCGCCCTGGCGGACGATGCAATGAATTTCGTTCTTTTTCACGTTGGCGACTTCAAATACCAGCAGGCCATCGTTCAGCAGCAGCAGGTCGCCGGCTTTCACGTCGCGCGGCAGTTCCTTGTAGTCGATGCCGACCCGCTCCTGGTTGCCCAGTTCGCAATCGGCGTCGAGGATGAACTTGTCGCCGGACTTGAGCATGATCTTGTGATCGGCAAATTTGCCGACGCGAATTTTCGGACCCTGCAGGTCGGCGAGGATGCCGATCGAACGGCCGTGCTTGGCGGCGAGTTCGCGGATCAGGTGGGCGCGATCCTGGTGGTCCTTGGCGGTGCCGTGCGAAAAATTCATCCGCACCACGTTGACGCCGGCCGTGATCAGGCGGTCAAGCACCTCCGGCGAGGAAGTGGCCGGGCCCAGCGTCGCTACAATTTTTGTCGCACGTTTCATGAATGTTCCTGTTGATGTTGCAGGCCCGCAGCGAGCCGATCAGCCGGCCGCGCGCTGTTCGAGAATTTCCACCGCGGGCAGGGTCTTGCCTTCGAGGAACTCGAGGAAAGCGCCGCCGCCGGTGGAAATGTAGGACACCTTGTCCGATATTCCGTACTTGGCAATCGAGGCCAGCGTATCGCCGCCGCCGGCGATCGAAAACGCGTCGGAATCCGCAATGGCGCGCGCCAGGGTTTCGGTGCCGTGGCCGAACTGCTCGAATTCAAACACGCCCACCGGCCCGTTCCAAACGATGGTACCGGCTTTCTTCATGATTGCCGCCAGCACCGCCGAGGTAGCGGGGCCGATGTCGAAAATCATGTCGTCGGCCGCCACGTCTTCCACCCGCTTGGTGGTGGCCGGCGTGGTGGCGGAATACTCTTTGCCGCACACCACGTCGGTGGGAATCGGCACCGCGGCGCCACGCGCGGCCATCATGTCGATGATCGCTTTCGCCTCGCTCACCAGGTCCGCCTCGGCCAGCGATTTGCCGATCGGAAAGCCCTTTGCCAGCAGAAAGGTATTGGCGATACCGCCGCCAACAACCAATTGGTCGACCTTCTCGGCCAGGGATTTGAGGATCGTCAGCTTAGTCGAGACTTTTGAACCGGCAACGATGGCAACCATCGGCCGCTTCGGCGTCTTCAGCGCCGCTCCCAGCGCGTCCAGTTCGGCCGCCAGCAGCGGACCGGCGCACGCGATGGGGGCAAACTTGGCGATGCCGTGGGTGGTGGCCTCGGCACGATGGGCAGTGCCGAATGCATCGTTGGCATAGACATCACAGAGCGCGGCCATTTTCCGCGCCAGCTCGTCGCTGTTTTTTTTCTCACCCTTGTTGACGCGGCAGTTCTCCAGCAGCACCACGTTGCCGGGTGCGACCTCAACGCCATCGACCCAGTTGCTGACCAGCGGCACCTCGCGGCCAAGCAGCTCGCCCATCCGGCGGGCGATTGGCGCCAGCGAATCCTCCGGCTTGAACTCGCCCTCGGTCGGGCGGCCCAGGTGCGAGGTGACCATCACCGCGGCGCCGCGATCCAGCGCCAGCCGGATCGCCGGCATCGAGGCGCGAATGCGTGTGTCGTCGGTGATGGCACCGGCATCGTCCTGCGGCACGTTGAGGTCGGCGCGGATAAAGACGCGTTTACCGGCCAGGTCGAGGTCGGTCAGGCGAAGGAATTTCATGGTGTTTTCTGGTGGTGAATGAACGGTTACAGCCCGGCCCGGCACGCATCCAGCTCGCGTTCGGCGGCCAGCAGCAGGTCGCTGGACTGCACCAGTTTCTGCTGGGTGGCGGCGCTGCCGTCACCGGTTTCCTTGCTGAACAGGGTGAAGGCTTCGATCGCCGCCGACATCGCGCCGACCAGCGTCGCGCGCGCCTTGCCGGTACATTCGTTGACGGCGATGGCCTCGGCATCGGCTTTGACCGCCTCCAGTTTCTTGATCATCGGCGCCATGTCGCTGCGCCCGGTGCGGCTGGCTTCGTTCAGGCTTTCGCCCCAGCGCTTGCCGATGGCATTGAAGGTATCGACCATCTGACGCTGCTCGGTCTTCGCCCGGTCAGCCTGGAATGCGGCTTCGGACGCGGCCTTCTGTTCGGCCATGCGGCCGGCGATGTCCTGCTCGTCCTTGCGCCGCGCATCAGACGCGGACTCGACCGGCGTGTCGACGCGCGGCGGCGGCGGATCACTGCAGGCGGACACGGCGGCGGCGCAAACGAAGGCGAGAAACGCGGCGTTGGATTTCATGGTCTGTTCCAGTACAGGCGGTGACGGGTGGAAAGCAGGCTCGTATCAGGATAACTGCTTTTTACCGGCAGGTCGCCGGGCGACACTGAGACGCGGCGTGCGTGCCCGGCGGCCGCGCCGCCGCCGGGCCAGGGCAGGCTATTTTGCCGCCATCAGCGCGACGGTGGTGTGGAGCATGCGGTTGGAAAATCCCCATTCGTTGTCATACCAGCTGGAAACCTTGACCAGCCGGCCGGAGACCTTGGTCAGGGTCGAGTCAAACGAGGACGAGTGCGCATCGTGGTTGAAATCGATCGATACCAGCGGCGCGGTGTTGTAGGCCAGGATGCCCTTCATTCCCGGTTCGGCCGCGGCGGCCTTCATGATCGCGTTGACTTCATCGACCGTGGTGTCGCGCGCGGCGATGAAGGACAGGTCGACGACCGAGACGTTGATGGTCGGTACGCGGATGGCATAGCCATCCAGCTTGCCATTGAGTTCCGGCATCACCAGGCCGACCGCGGCGGCGGCGCCGGTCTTGGTCGGGATCATCGACATGGTGGCCGAGCGCGCGCGGCGCAGGTCTTCGTGCATCACGTCGGTCAGCACCTGGTCGTTGGTATAGGCGTGCACGGTGGTCATCAGGCCGTTGACCAGGCCGATCTTGTCGTGCAGCGGCTTGACCAGCGGCGCCAGGCAGTTGGTGGTGCACGAGGCATTGGAGATGACCGTCATCGCCGAGGTCAGCACGCCATGATTGACGCCATAGACGATGGTCGCGTCGACATCCTTGCCGCCCGGCGCGGAGATGATCACTTTTTTCGCGCCGCCCTTCAGGTGGGCCGACGCCTTTTCCTTGGTGGTGAAAAAGCCGGTGCATTCCATCACCACATCGACACCGAGCTCAGCCCACGGCAACTGGGCCGGATCGCGCTGTGCCAGCACGCGGATGCGGTCGCCGTTGACCACCATGCAGTCGCCGTCCACCACCACCGTGCCGGGAAACTTGCCGTGCGCCGTGTCGTAGCGCGTCAGGTGGGCATTGGTCTCGACCGGGCCCAGGTCGTTGATGGCGACAATCTGGATGTCGTGTTTTTTGTTGCCTTCGTAGTGTGCGCGGAGAATGTTGCGGCCGATGCGGCCATAGCCGTTGATGGCGACTTTGATTGTCATTTTGGTGGCTTCCTGAGGGCGTATTGGAGGGGGGACGGAGCGGAGGATCATTTTACCGCAACGCACCATTTCACCCAAACCGGGCCGCGACGGCGATCCGCGGCGGCACGAACGCGGGATAATGCCGCTCATGGAAAAGATCGTCCTTGCCTCCGGCAATCCCGGCAAATTGCGCGAATTTGCCGCCCTGCTGGCGCCGCTCGATGTCGAGGTTCTGGCGCAATCGGCGCTGGGCGTGACCGACGCCGATGAACCGCACCTGACGTTCATCGAAAACGCGCTGGCCAAGGCGCGCCACGCCGCTGCCGCCACCGGCCTGCCGGCGCTGGCGGACGATTCCGGCCTGTGTGTGCACGCGCTCGACGGTGAACCGGGGGTGCATTCGGCGCGCTATGCGGGCGAGCCGCGTTCGGATGCGCGCAACAATCAAAAACTGGTCGCGGCGCTGGCCGGCCACGCCGACCGGCGTGCGTTCTATTACTGCGCGCTGGTGCTGGTCACGCATGCGGGAGATCCGCACCCGCTGATCGCCGAGGGCGAGTGGCACGGCGAGATCATCGATCAACCTCGCGGCGCCGGCGGCTTCGGCTACGACCCGTATTTCCTGCTGCCGGGCGCAGGCTGCACGGCAGCCGAACTCGATGCCGCGACCAAGAACCGCATCAGCCATCGCGGCCTGGCGATGCAGGTACTTGCAGGCAAGATGCGGGCGCGGCAGCGATGACCTCGCCCCAGGTGGCTGCCCCGGCATTGTCCAGCCGCCTCGCGCTCGCCGCGCTGCCGCCGCTGTCGCTCTACATCCATATCCCGTGGTGTGTGCGCAAATGTCCCTATTGCGATTTCAACAGCCACGAGAGCAAGGGTGCGGCCCCGGAGCGCGCCTATATCGATGCGCTGGTCTCCGACCTCGATTACACGCTGCCGAAAATCTGGGGGCGGCGGGTCTACTCGATTTTTTTTGGCGGCGGCACACCCAGCCTGTTTTCTGCGGCCGCCATCGATGAAATCCTCGCCGCGGTGCGGGCGCGGATCGCGCTGGAGGCCGACGCGGAAATCACGCTGGAGGCCAATCCGGGCACCTTCGAGGCGGAGAAATTTCGCGGCTTTCGCGACGCCGGCGTCAATCGCCTGTCAATCGGCATCCAGAGTTTCCATGACGCTCACCTGAAGGCGCTGGGCCGCATCCATGACAGCGCCGAGGCGCGCCGCGCCGTCGCCATCGCCCAGGACAACTTTGACAACATCAATCTCGACCTGATGTTCGCCCTGCCCGGCCAGAGCCTGGCCGAATGTGAGGCCGATGTCGATACCGCGCTGTCGTTTGCCACCACGCACCTGTCGATCTACCACTTGACGCTGGAGCCGAACACCCTGTTCCATCGCTTCCCGCCACCGCTGCCTGACGACGACCTGGCAGCCGACATGCAGGACATGATCCAGCACAAACTGGCCGCGGCGGGTTACGCCAATTACGAGACCTCGGCCTATGCCCGCCCCGGCCGCGACAGCGACCACCGCTGCCGGCATAACCTCAACTACTGGCGCTTCGGCGACTACATCGGCATCGGCGCTGGCGCGCACGGCAAGATTTCCTATCCGGACCGCATCACCCGCGAGGCGCGCTACAAGCAGCCACAGGCTTTCATGGATCACGCCGCGCTGGGCGAGGCGATCCAGGAAGCAAAGACCGTCGCGGCCGGCGAGCTGCCGTTTGAATTCATGCTCAATGCGTTGCGGCTGCGCGACGGCTTCCCGCTGGCGCTGTTCGTCGAGCGCACCGGCTTGCCGCTGACCGCCATCCTGCCGGCGCTGGATGCGGCCGAAGCGAAGGGGCTGATCGAGCGCGATCACGTGGCAGTCAGGCCCACCGCGCGCGGAAGGTTGTTCCTGAACGACCTGCTGGAGATGTTCTTGCCGGCATAAGCCGGCCAAACCCGAGCACTGGCGCGGCTCCCAGCCGGAAATGGCGCCAGAAGGCGCGCCAGTGCTGGGGTTTCGTCAGCGCCACCCGACTATTTCAAATCCAGGAACTCCGCCTCAAACTCCGCCGCCGGTAGCGGCCGCGAGAAGAAATATCCCTGGTATTCGTCGCATTCCAGGTCGCGCAGCACCCGGTACTGGTGCTCGGTCTCGACCCCCTCGGCCACGACATTGAGCTTCAGGCTGTGGGTCATGGCGATGATGGCGCGGATAATCGCCTCGTCGTTCGGGTCGGCACCGATGTCCTGCACAAACGAGGAATCGACCTTGATGGTGTCGACCGGCAGCTGCTTCAGGTAGGACAGCGATGAATAGCCGGTGCCGAAATCGTCGATGGCGAGCCCGACGCCCATCTTTCCCAGCCGCGTCAGCAGCTCGGCGGTCTCGTCGATGTTTTTCAGCAGCATGCTTTCGGTCAGTTCCAGTTCCACCACCCGCGGGTCCAGGTTTGCCGCCTTGGCGGCGGTGTCGATGGCGCGGATCAGGCGGTCGCCGTCGAACATCTGGCCGACCGAGAGATTGACCGCCAGCTGCAGGTCGCGGCCGGTTTTCTCGCGCCATTCCGCGATCTGGCGGAACGAATGTTCCAGCACCCATTCGCCGATCGGCACGATCAGGCCCGAATCCTCCGCCACGCCGATGAACTTGTCCGGCTCGATCAGCCCGCGGCGCGGATGCTGCCAGCGAATCAGCGCCTCCATGCCGGTGACGTGGCCGGTGAGAAACGACACCCGCGGCTGGTAATACAGCAGCAGTTCATTGCGGCGCAGCGCGGTGCGCAGGAAATTCTCGATCGACAAGCGCTCCTGCGCGCGGCTGTTCATCTCGTGCGAGAAAAACTGGTAGTTGTTGCGTCCTTTCGCCTTGGCGTCGTACATCGCCACGTCGGCGTGCTTCATCAGCGTCTGCGGATCCTGGCCGTCGAGCGGATAGATGCCGATGCCGATCGAGCAGGAGGTGGTCAGGTGCTGGCCGTTGATCATGATCGGGGCGGCCAGCGACGCGATCATCTTGTCGGCCACATGCTGCGCGCCTTCCTGGTCCTCCTCGCCGGAACCGCCGGGCAGGTTCTCCAGGATCACGGCGAACTCGTCGCCACCCAGCCGCGCCACGGTATCGCTGGCGCGAACGCAGGCCGACAGGCGGGCCGATACGCGCTTCAGCAACTCGTCTCCCACGTCGTGGCCAAGCGAGTCGTTGATGGTCTTGAAGCGATCGAGGTCAATGAACATGAACGCCAGCCGCGAGCGCTTGCGGGCGGCGTTGGCGACTCCCTGCTCGAGCCGGTCGTTGAGCAGCATGCGGTTGGGCAGGCCGGTGAGCGGGTCGCGGGTGGCCAGGAACTCGACCCGGTCCTCGGCGATTTTCCGCTTGGTGATATTGGACGTGGTGCCGGTCATGCGCACCGCGCGGCCGCGTGCGTCGCGCTCGGCGACCTTGCCGTTGGATTGCATCCAGACCCACTCGCGATCCAGCCCCGGTACCCGGTACTCGCATTGAAAATCCGCTGTCTCGCCCTTGGCGGCGGCAACCAGCGCAGCACGGAAACGCTCGTGGTCATCGGGATGATTCCAGCTCAACACCTCTTCCCCGGTGAACTCCACCCCGGGCCTGTCGGTCGGCTTCGACCCGAGCAACTTGTCCCAGCCATCGCTGAAATGCACCTGGTTGGCAACCAGGTCCCAGTCCCAGATTGCCAGGTTCGATCCCACCAGCGCCAGGTCCAGCCGCTCCTTGGCACGATTGATCTCGCGTTCAGCCTTCTTGCGTTCGGTGATGTCCCGGCCGACGCCCAGACAGAATCGCTTGCCGGCAATATCCAGCGGACGGCCGTGGAATGAATAGGGAATGCTGCCGCCGTCTCGCGTCAGCATGTTCGCCTCCAGCGACGTTTCGAGGCCGTCCTCGAAAATGCGGCGAATCGCCTCGGCCACGGCCGGCCGGTCGGCTTCGGTCACGAACTGCAGCGCCTGCATCTGTTTCAGTTCTTCCGGTTGGTAACCGGTGAGGCTGGCAAAGCTCTCGTTCCAGCGCACCATGCTGCCGGCCGCGTCGAACATGTAGAACACGCCGGGCAGGCTCTGTATCGCCGCGTCGGAGAAGTTCTTTTCCAGCCGCAGGGTGGTTTCGGCTGCCTGGCGGGTCTGGATCTCGTCTTCCAGCAGCTGTTCCAGCCGCAGGAACTCTTCCGTCAGCTGGGTGATGCGCTGTTCGGCCGGTTCGGTGAAATCGCTGTAACCGTCCTGCGTCTCGCGCCGCTCGCTGCGCGCCTGCGCGCGCGCCTCCAGCCGGGCGCTGGTGAGGTCGGCAAGGTTGGTCAGGGCCTCGAGATCGCGCGCCGTGACGTCGCGCGACACCACGTCAAACACCGCCAGCACGCCGATCAGCTCGCGCTGCGGCGACAGGATCGCGGCCCCGGCATAAAAGCAAATGTGCGGTTCGCCCGACACCAGAGGATGGTCGCGAAACCGTTTGTCGGCCAGCGCATCGCCGATCACGAAGGTCCTGGCCAGCGGATAGCTGGAATCGGCCATCGGCAGGAAAAACGATTCACTGCGGGACAGCGATTGCGCCGGCAGGCCCAGCCTCGCCTTGAACCACTCGCGCCAGGGCAGGGACGGCTGGTCCGGCACGTCGAAAAACGAGATCGCGGCCATGGTGGTGTCGAACACCTCCGCCGCGCGCCGCGCCAGCTCGTCGAACGACGCCTCCGGCTGCGTATCGAGGATTTCGAGGCGCTCCAGGGAATCACGGGATTGCGGCAGGATCAGGTCGCGGGCGTTCATGCAGGGGGTTCGGGACAATCGGCAATTTTAGCTGCCGCACGCTGCCAGCGGTGAACCGGCAGATCAACGGTGCCGGCAAAAAGTCGCACGGCTAGCGCAGGATGGCGGTGACCGGTGCGTGATCGGAAGGCCGTTCCAGCTTGCGCGGCTCGAGATCGATCGCGGCACTTTCGCAGCGCGCCGCCACCGGATCGGTCAGCAGGATGTGGTCGATACGCAGGCCAAGATTGCGCCTGAAGCCGTTCATCCGGTAGTCCCACCAGCTGTAGCTCTTGTCCGGCTGTTCGAACAGGCGGAAGCTGTCCTTCAGTCCCAGCGCCATCAATTTCTGCAACGCGGCCCGCTCGGGTGCCGAGCACAGCACCTGGCCCTCCCAGGCCTTGGGGTCGTGAACATCGCGATCCTCGGGCGCAATGTTGTAGTCGCCCAGCAGCGCCACCTCGCCGTAGTCGGCGATCTGCTGCTGCACATAACCGGCCAGCGCCTCCAGCCAGCGCAGCTTGTACTGGTATTTGTCCGAACCCACGCTCTGGCCGTTCGGCACGTAGATGCAGATCACCCGCAGCCCGTTGACGGTCGCGGCGATCACCCGCTTCTGCTCGTCGGCGAAGCCGGGTATGCCCTTGCTGACATCCTCCGGCCGCGACCGTGACAGGATGGCGACACCGTTGTAGGTTTTCTGCCCGTCGAATACCGCGTGATAGCCGGCATCCTCGATCGCGGCGAGCGGAAACTTCACATCCTCAAGCTTCAGCTCCTGCAGGCACAGCGCATCGGGCTGATGGCTGCGCAGCCAGTCGAGCACGTGCGGCAGGCGCACGTTGAGCGAATTGACGTTCCAGCTCGCGAGTTTCATCGCGCGCCCGCTGCCACACCGCGCATCGTTCAGCGCGGCGTGGTGGTGGCCTTGGGCGCATCCGCCGCCGCGGGCGGCGTCGCGGGTGCGGGCGGCCGCGGCTGCAGGTTGGGGTTGTTGCGCGGATAGCCGCCCGCGGTCAGCGCCTCATTCCAGGTTTCCTCGGCAAAGCCGCGAATGATGCGGGTGCCGACCAGCAGCACCGGCACGTCCTGGGCGCCGGTGGCCGCCTTCAGCGCATCGAGCGCCTTCGGGTCCTTTTCAGGGTTCCGGTCGGTGAACGGCACGCCGCGGGTATTGAGCAGGGCGCGCGCGCCGTCGCAGGTTTCGCCACAGAAGTTGGCGTACAGCACAACCGGGTTTCTTTCGATCGCGGACTTGACGGCGTAGGGCAAGTTGTCGACACCGGGACTGGAATCCATCATCTTCTTCTGCTCGACGTTTTTCACGTCCTTCGGCGGCGGCTGGTCGGAGTAGGTGACCTTGCCGTCCTTGTCCACCCATTTGTACAACTGCTGGGCATCAACCGGCGTCATCGCCAGGCCGGCCGCTGCACAGATCACAAGCAGAAAAAG
This sequence comes from uncultured Burkholderiales bacterium, assembly GCA_964417885.1. Classification (GTDB taxonomy): domain Bacteria; phylum Pseudomonadota; class Gammaproteobacteria; order Burkholderiales; family Usitatibacteraceae; genus UKL13-2. Next base: position 18,401 of record CAYQKN010000074.1, read on the forward strand.
ACGCATGACTGACTCCTCGAATTATTGTCTACCGTGGATCGCCGCCGCTTGCGCGACTACGCCGCCAGCTTCATTCCATTATGGCGCAACAGCGGCTCCATGTCCGGCTTGCGGCCGCGAAAGGCGGTAAACGATTCCATTGCCGGCCGGCTGCCGCCGCGACCCAGCACCTCGTGGCGGAAGCGCGCGCCGGTCTCCGGATTGAGCACGCCGGTTTCCTCGAAGGCGGCATAGGCGTCGGCAGACAGCACCTCGGCCCATTTATAGCTGTAGTAGCCGGCCGCGTAGCCGCCGCCGAAAATGTGGCCGAACGACTGCGCGGTGCGGGCGAATGGCGGATAGCGGACCACCGCCACCGCCGCGCGCACCTGATCCACCAGGCGCTGCAGGTCATCCGCAGCCGGGTCGAATTCCGCGTGCAGGCGCATGTCGAACAGGCCGAACTCCAGCTGGCGCA
>CAYQKN010000075.1:0-8591 GCA_964417885.1 uncultured Burkholderiales bacterium
CGCAAAAATAACAACCCTTAGTACCCCGCGCCAGCGGCCCCGCGTTTGCGCCCCCCGTCAATTTCCGCGAAACTGGTCTTTTCCACGCGGAACCCGGCGATGTCCCAGAAAATTGCTTTCATCGGCCTCGGCAACATGGGCGGCAACATGGTGCGCCACCTGATGCGCGCCGGTCATTCCCTGTCGGTGTTCGCGCGGCGCGCGGAGGCGATGCAGCCGTTCGTCAGCCAGGGCGCGCGTGCCGCCGCCTCACCGACCGACGCGGCGCGCGATGCCGATTTCATTTTCACCAACGTCACCGCGACCGCCGATGTCGGCCAGGTGCTGCTCGGCGAGCAGGGCGTGATTCATGGCGCCAAAGCCGGCGCCGTGGTGTGCGATTTCTCGACCATCGACGTGCGCGAGACGCGCCGCTTCGCGCGCGAGCTCGACAACAAGGGCATCGAGTTTCTCGATTGTCCCGTCTCCGGCGGCACCCGGGCGGCGGAAGCGGCGTCGCTGACCATCCTGGTCGGCGGTCGCGCGGACGTGCTGGCGCGGGCCAGGCCGTTGCTGGAAAAACTGGGCACCAACATTTTTCACATGGGCGACGTCGGCTGCGGCCAGGTGACCAAGGCCTGCAACCAGACCGTGCAGGTGATCAACATCCAGGGCATCGCCGAGGCGATGCTGTTTGCCAACGCCAACGGCGTCGACGGCCACAAGGTGGTGGAAGCGCTGATGTCCGGCTTCGCCGGCTCGAAGATGCTCGGCCTGATGGGGCCGAAGATGGCCAACCGCGATTTCGATGCCGGCATCGAGGCGCGGCTGCACCACAAGGATTTCGGGCTGGTGATGAACATGGCGGACCAGCAGCACCTGCCGATGCCCGCCCTGCACCTGGTGCACGCGCAGCTGGAGAAGCTGATGCAGCACGGCTGGGGCAACATGGACACCTGCAACCTGCTGCGGGTGCTGGAGGAGGAAAAATGAATCTGACTCGCCTGCTGCAACAGCGCGTCGCCGGCGGCCATCCGTTGCGCATCGGCCTGATCGGCGCCGGCAAGTTCGGCTCGATGTACCTGTCGCAGATCCCGCGCACGCCCGGCATCCACCTGCTCGGCATCGCCGATCTCAATCCCGCGCGCGCGCAGGAATCGCTGCGCCGGGTCGGCTGGAAGGACGAGCAGTTCGCCGCCAAATCGTTCGGCGAGGCCTTCAAGGGCGGCGCCACCCACATCACCGACGACACCATGGCGCTGATCCGAAATCGCCATATCGAGGTCATCATCGACGCCACCGGCAGCCCGTCCGCCGGCATCTCGCATGTGCTGGCCTGCTGCGAATACAAGAAGCACATCGTGATGGTCAATGTCGAGGCCGACGCGCTGGCCGGGCCGCTGCTGGCGCGCCATGCGGCGGAGGCCGGCATCGTCTATTCGCTGGCCTACGGCGACCAGCCGGCGCTGATCTGCGAGATGGTCGACTGGGCGCGCGCCGCCGGCTTCGAGGTGGTGGCCGCCGGCAAGGGCACCAAGTACCTGCCGGCCTATCACGCCTCTACGCCGGACACGGTGTGGGGCCACTACGGCTTCTCCGAGGAGACGGTCAAGGGTGGCGACTTCAACGCGCAGATGTTCAACTCCTTCCTCGACGGCACCAAGAGCGCGATCGAGATGGCGGCGGTGGCCAACGCCACCGGCCTGACGCCCGCGCCACAGGGGCTCGAGTTCCCGCCCTGCGGCGTCGATGACCTGGCGCGGGTGCTGCGGCCGAAAGCCGACGGCGGCCACCTGCATCATCGCGGCCAGGTGGAAGTGATTTCCTCGGTCGAGCGCGACGGCCGGCCGGTGTTCCGCGACCTGCGCTGGGGCGTGTACGTGACCTTCGCCGCCGACAGCGATTACGTCCGGCGCTGCTTCAGCGAGTACGGCCTCATCACCGACGACAGCGGCAATTACTCGTCGATGTACAAGCCGTTTCACCTGATCGGCCTCGAGCTTGGCATCAGTGTGGCCAGCGCCGCGCTGCGTGGTGAGCCCACCGGCGCCCCCACCGCCTGGCGCGGCGATTGCGTCGCCACCGCCAAGCGCAACCTGAAGGCCGGCGAGACGCTCGACGGCGAGGGCGGCCATACCGTGTATGGCAAACTGATGCCCGCCGTGGTGTCGAAGCGCCTCGGCGGCCTGCCGATCGGCCTCGCGCACAAGGTCAAGCTGCTGAAGAACATCTCGGCCGGCAAGCCGGTCACCTGGGAAGACGTGGCGTTCGATGCGAAGCATGAAGCCGTGCGCTTTCGGCGCGAGATGGAGAGGATGTTTGCGTAGTTAACTACATGTGCTAGACCAGTCACGATTGCCCTCTCCCCGACCCTCTCCCGTATAACGGGAGAGGGAGCCAGCCTGTGAAGATTGGTCATGCGGCAAGTCCCTCGCCCGTTTACGGGAGAGGGTGGCCGGAGGCCGGGAGAGGGTGGTTTTCCCGTTTCAGAATCACCAACCACAACATGAAAAAAGACACCAAACTCTCGCACCTCGGCCGCAGCACCGGCAGCGCGCCCCGCACCGTCAACCCGCCGCTGCAACGCGCCTCGACCGTGCTGTTCGATTCGATGGCCGAGCAGCACGCGATCCAGCAGCGCTGGGACCGCGACGAGCAGGTGCCGACCTACGGCATCATCAACATGCCGGGCGTGCTGGCGCTGGAGACCGCGGTGGCGGCGATCGAGGGCGGCTACCGTGCGCTGACTTTTCCGAGCGGCCTCGCCGCTGTTGCCGGTGCCCTGCTGTCGTGCGTCAAGGCCGGCGACCATGTGCTGATGCCGGACAGCTGCTATTTCCCCGGCCGGCGTTTTGCCGAGCGCTTCCTGCCGCGCTACGGTGTCACCACCACCTTCTACGATCCGCTGATCGGCGCCGGCATCGCCGCGCTGATGCAGCCCAACACCAGCGTGGTCTACACCGAAAGCCCCGGCTCGCACACCTTTGAAGTGCAGGACATCCCGGCCATCGCCGCGGTGGCGCACGCGCACGGCGCGCGGGTGATCATCGACAACGCCTGGGCCACCGGTTACTTCTTCAACGCCTTCGAACACGGCGTCGACCTGGTGGTGCAACCGGCCACCAAGTACTACGCCGGCCACTCCGATGTGCTGATCGGGCTGGTAATTGCGAACGAGGAAACCTGGCCGCAATTGAAGGATGCGACCTACGACCTGGGGCAGCGCGCCTCGCCCGACGACTGTTTCCTGACCTTGCGTGGCCTGCGTACGCTCGGGGTGCGGTTGCAGCGCCACCAGCAAAGCGCGCTGACGGTGGCGAAATGGCTGCAGGCGCGGCCGGAAGTGAAACGGGTGCTGTACCCGGCGCTGGAAAGCGACCCCGGCCACGCGCTGTGGAAGCGCGATTTCACCGGTGCGGCCGGGCTGTTCTCGGTCGAGCTGCATGATGTTTCGGCGGCCAAGCTGGCGGCGATGATGGATCACTATCAATACTTCGGCCTCGGTTATTCCTGGGGCGGATTCGAGAGCCTGGCCGTCACCGCGCATTTCACCCGCAGCGTGCAGCCGCTGGCCGGCGGACCGCTGGTGCGCTACAGCATCGGGCTGGAAGATCCGGACGACCTGATCCGCGATCTCGACGCCGGTTTCGAGCGGCTGCGGCGCGCCTGAACCGGCGCACTCGTTTTCAAAAACAACGGAAAAGATGCCCATGACCCGCCACGCCGCGATTGCCCACGCCGAGCAGTACTTCGACAGCCGCGCGTTCCACGCCGACCTCGCGCGCCGGGTCGCGATTGCCACCGAGAGCCAGAATCCGGATCGCGGCGCCGAACTGACCGCCTACCTGGCCGATGAACTCACGCCGGCGCTGACGGCGATGGGCTTCGCCTGCACGGTATACCCGAGCCCGGTGGGCAAGAGCCCGTTCCTGATCGCCTCGCGGATCGAGGACGCCGCGCTGCCGACGGTACTGTCGTACGGCCACGGTGACGTGATCCGCGGCCTCGAGCCGCAGTGGCGTGCCGGGCTCAATCCGTGGCGGCTGCATGAGGAGGGTGACCGCTTGTATGGCCGCGGCACCGCCGACAACAAGGGACAGCACACCATCAACCTGGGCGCGCTGCAGAGCGTGCTGGCGGTACGCGGCAAGCTGGGCTTCAACGTCAAGCTGCTGATCGAGACCGGCGAGGAAATCGGCTCGCCGGGGCTGAACGATTTCTGCGCCGCGCACCGGGGCGAGCTGAAAGCCGATGTGTTCATTGCCTCGGACGGTCCGCGTCTGAAGCCGGAGCGGCCGACCATTTTCCTCGGCTCGCGCGGGGTGATGAATGTCGATCTGACCGTTGACCTGCGGCCCGGTGCGCATCACTCCGGCAACTGGGGCGGGCTGATCGCCGATCCCGGCGTCATCTTGAGCCATGCCATCGCCGCCATCACCGACGCGCGCGGCGCCATCCGGGTGCCGGAATGGCGTCCGGCCGGCATCCCGCCGGCGGTGCGCGAGGCGCTGAAGGACTGCGAACCGGGTGGCGGCGAGGGTGCGCCCGACATCGATGCCGACTGGGGCGAGCCGGGCCTCACGCCGGCCGAGCGCGTGTTCGGCTGGTCCAGCTTTTCGGTGCTGGCGATGAAGGTCGGCAACCCCGAGTTCCCGGTCAACGCCATTGCCGGCAAGGCCTGGGCGCGCTGCCACCTGCGGTTCGTGGTCGGCGTCGATCCGCACGATGTGGTGCCGGCGCTGCAGCGTTTCATGCTGCGCGAAGGGTTTCCGCAGGTGGCGGTGACGCCGGCGCGCGAGGAGGCGATGCACGCCACCCGTCTCGACCCCGACAGCCGTTGGGTGAAATGGGCGGTCGACAGCATCGCGCGTACCACCGGCGGCAAGCCCGCGATCCTGCCCAACCTGGGCGGCTCGCTGCCCAACGAAGTGTTCGCCGACACGCTGGGCCTGCCGACGATCTGGATTCCGCATTCCTACGCCGCCTGCTCGCAGCACGCGCCGAATGAACACATGCTGACACACATCGCGCGCGAGGGATTGGCGATAATGGCCGGGCTGTTCTGGGATCTGGGCGAGCAGCGGGCGTAAACGAACGGGCGGCGCGCCCGCAGTTTTTGCATTCACGGCAGGCAGGCCTTTGCGCGCAGCCGGCCGTCAAACCATTCAGGGAAAATACAACATGATGCGTTCCATCTTAGCCGCGCTGTTGCTTGCAGCCGTCGCCATCAGCGCCCCGGCGCAGCAGCCGGCCGCCTCCTCCGCCGCCGAGTACAGCCTCAAGGAAAACTACACCAAGTACGAATACCGCATCCCGATGCGCGACGGCACCAAGCTGTTCACTGCCGTCTATGCGCCGAAGGATCAGTCGAAAACCTATCCGTTCCTGATGGAGCGCACGCCCTACAGCGCGGCGCCGTATGGCGTCGATTTCCTGCCGCGCAGTATCGGGCCGTCGACCGATTTCCCCAAGGCCGGCTATATCTTTGTGTTGCAGGATGTGCGCGGGCGCTACATGTCGGAAGGCAAGTTCATCGAGATGACCCCGCACAAGCCGAACAAGAAAGCCGGCGAGTTCGATGAAAGCACCGACATGTTCGACACCGTCGAGTGGCTGCTGAAAAACGTGCCGAACCACAACGGCAAGGTCGGCATCTGGGGCATTTCGTATCCGGGATTCTTCGTCTCCGCCAGCATCATCGACAGCCATCCGGCGATCAAGGCGGCCTCGCCGCAGGCGCCGGTCACCGATCTCTACATGAACGACGACAGCTATCACAATGGCGCCTTCATGCTGGCCGCCAACTACGGCTTCTACTCGACATTCAAGCAGCAGGACAATCCGGCCAAGCCGCCCAAGCGCTGGGAGGAATTCGACTACGGCACCTCCGACGGCTATGAATATTTCCTCAAGCTGGGCACGCTGCCGAACATCATCGGCACGCTGTCGAAAGACAAGGGCTCGCTGTTCCTCGACCAGGCCGGACGCGACACCTATGAGGAATACTGGAAATCGCGCAACATCGGCGCGCACCTGAAGAACGTGAAAGCGGCGGTGCTGACGGTCGGCGGCTGGTTCGATGCCGAGGACCCGCAGGGCCCGCTGGCCGTGTACCAGAGCATCAAGAAGAACAACCCGGGCACCTTCAATTCGCTGGTGATGGGGCCGTGGACCCACGGCGGCTGGGCCGGCAGCGATGGCGCGGCGATCGGCCGCGTCAACTTCGGGCCCAAGACCGGCGACTACTTCCGCAAAAACATCCTGCTGCCGTTTTTTGAGAAATTCCTCAAGGACGGCAAGGAGGGCAAGGACAGCAAGGACGGCAAGGGCGACGGCAAACCCGAGACCAAGCTGGCCGAAGCCTACGCCTTCGAGACCGGCACCAACATTTGGCGGCAATATTCCAGCTGGCCGCCGGCGGAAGCGAGCCGGCGCACGCTGTATTTCCACGACAAGGGCAAGCTGTCGTGGGCCGCGCCGTCCGGTGCCGGCGGCTTCGATGAATACATCAGCGACCCGGCCAAGCCGGTGCCGTTCATCAACGCCATCTCGACCGGCGTGCCGCAGGAATACATGGTCGGCGACCAGCGCTTTGCCGCCACCCGCACCGATGTGCTGGTGTACCAGACCGAGTTGCTGGAGGAAGACGTGACCATCGCCGGCCCGCTGTCGCCGCGCCTGTTTGTCTCCACCAGCGGCACCGATTCCGATTTCGTGGTCAAGCTGATCGACGTCTATCCGCCCGAGTACCCGGAAGCGCCGGCACCCGCGCCGGCCGCCGCCGGCGCGCCGCGCGATCCGCAGCCGGCGCGCTTCGTCATGGCCGGCTACCAGCAGCTGGTGCGCGGCGAGCCGATGCGCGGCAAGTTCCGCAACAGTTTTGAAAAGCCGGTACCGTTCGTCCCCGGCAAAGTCGAGGCGCTCAGTTTCCACATGCCCGATGTGCATCACACCTTCCGCCGCGGCCACCGCATCATGGTGCAGGTGCAGAGCTCGTGGTTCCCGTTGGTCGATCTCAATCCGCAGACCTTTGTGCGGATTCCGCAGGCGAAGCCGGAGGATTTCAAAAAGGCGACGCAACGGGTGTATCGCGCCGGACAGCAGGCGTCCGGGATCGAATTGCTGGTGATGGGCGCGAGCGGGCGCTGACCGCGATGGTGCGTCGTTTGACCTTGCAGCCCTCGCCGGCGTGACGGTGCAAAATTTGCCTGCCACCACGGCATCGAAACTGCCGGGTCCACCGCCATGAACCTCATCATCCGCCCGTCGCGCGACGACGATGTCGCCACCCTGGCAAGCTTCTACATCGACAGCGTCAGAACCGGCACCGCGTCGTGGGAATACGATCCACCCGACGTGGCCGAATTCACCCGCCGCCGTGCCGAGGTGCTGGCCAGGGGTTATCCGTACTTCACCGCCGAACTGGATGGCGCCCCGGTCGGCTACGCCTATGCCAGCGCTTATCGCGCGCGCATCGGCTACCGCTTCGTGGTCGAGGATTCGATCTACGTCGACCCGGCCGTCAAGGGCCGCGGCATCGGCGGCAGACTGCTGATGACACTGATCGACGAATGCACCCGCATGGGCTACCGGCAGATGGTGGCGGTGATCGGCGACAGCGAAAACCTGGCCTCGATCCGGCTGCATGCGTCGTGCGGCTTCGAGCATGCGGCACTGTTCCGCGGCATTGGCTACAAGTTCGGCCGCTGGCTGGACAGCGTGCAGATGCAGCGTGCGCTCGGCGCGGGCAGCACCTCGCCACCGGGCTAACATTGCGCGGCGAAAAAATCGCCGGTCAACGAGCAAAAAAAATCGGGCACGCAGCCCGATTTTTGAAACGCAGTGCTGAAGTAACTCAGCACACGGCGCTTAATTACTTCTTCGGTGCTTCGGCTTTTTTGTCGGCCGGCTTTGCTTCCATCAACTTCTTGCACTCGGCCTTCATTTTGTCGTCAGCCTTTGCATCCATCTTTTTGCAGGCTTCCATTTTCTTGGCTTTGTCGGCATCGCTCATGGCGCCGCCGTGAGCAGCAGCGAAGGCACCCATGGAAGCGGTTGCGAAAGTTGCAGCAACAAACATCGAAAGAACTTTTTTCATGTATAGACTCGCAGGTTTGGTTGGTGAGGTACGTCCTAATGAACGTGAGGCGCAGTTTATTTCAAATATGAGCACAAGTCATCCAGTTAACCCCCTGTATTCAAAGGTTTTGGCAGTTTTTTTGAACTTTTTGCTGTTGTCGCTGCTCCTGTACGGCGGCCTGCAGCCGATCGCGCTGGCCGCGCCACGCCTGCCGACCGACCCGGCCGAGGTGCTGGAGCGCCTGCCGATCCGGCCCGGCGACACCACCGCACGCGAACTGGCCGGCCTGCGCGCCGCCGTCAATCGGGCGGCCAAAGAGGCCCCGGCCGACCCGCTGCCCGCGACCGAACTGGCCGCGCGGTACTACCAGCTGGCGATTGCCCGGGGCGACCCGCGCTATATCGGCTATGCCGACGCGGTGATGGCGCCGTTCGCGCAGAGCCAGGCGCCGGAAGTGCGAGTGGTGCGCGGCCAGCTCAAGCAATATCGCCATGATTTCGACGGCGCCCTGGCCGACTTTGCCGCCGCCCTG
>CAYQKN010000075.1:8691-18805 GCA_964417885.1 uncultured Burkholderiales bacterium
CAAGCAATATCGCCATGATTTCGACGGCGCCCTGGCCGACTTTGCCGCCGCCCTGGAGGCCGACCCGCAGTTTGCCGCCGCCCACGCCTGGCGTGGCGCGATCTTCCTGGTGCAGGCCAATTACCCGGCCGCGCAGGCCGAGTGCGAGGCGCTGCTGGCGCTGGATCGCGCAGTCCTGCACGGCGGCTGCATCGGCCTCACGCGCGCCTACAGCGGCCAACTGGAAGCGGGCTACGCCGCGCTGCAGCGTGCGCTGGAGCAGGCGCGTGACCCCGGCAACCGGCTCTGGCTGCTGACCCGGTTGGGCGAGGTCGCCGCCTGGCGCGGGCAGGCCGCCAAAGCCGAGCAGCATTACCGCGCCGCGCTGGCGCTGGAGATCGAGGATGGCTACCTGCTGGCCGCCTGGAGCGATTTCCTGGTCGACCAGCAGCGCCCGGCCGAGGTGGTGAAACTGCTCGCCAATCAGGAAGCCTCCGACGGGCTGCTGCTGCGGCTGGCCATTGCCGAAACCGCGCTCAAGTTGCCGCTGGCGCGCGCCCACGTGCAGGCGCTGGCGGACCGCTTTGCCGCCGCCAAGGTGCGCGGCGACACCACCCATCGCGCCGAAGAGGCACGCTTCACCCTGCAGCTGGCCGGCAATCCCGCCGCCGCGGTGGCGATTGCCGCCGCCAATTACCAGGTCCAGCGTGAGCCGCGCGACGCCCGGGCGCTGCTGGAAGCCGCCGTCGCCGCCCGCGATGCCGCTGCCGCGCAGCCGGTGCGCGACTGGCTCAAATCCAGCGGGTTTGAAGATGCGCGCCTGCGGCAGCTGGGCGACGCCTCGGCACGCGCGGGCGCGTTGGCCGAGGTACCGCCGCCGCCCGTCATCAAGCCGGAGGGCCGGCCATGAAGCGCCTTCGCCTGCTGCTGGGCAGCCTCGCCGCCGTTTGCGCCATCGCCGCCGCGCCGGCCCTCGCGCACAAGGCCAGCGACAGCTATCTGGTGCTGAATGTGAAGGGCCAGGAAGTCAGCGGCCAATGGGACATCGCGGTGCGCGATATCGACTTCGCCATCGGCCTCGACGCCAACGGCGACGGCGACATCAACTGGGGTGAAGTGAGCGCACGCCACAGCGATATCGCCGCGTGGGCGCTGGGTCGCCTCACGCTTACGCGCGGCACAGATTGCACGCTGCGGGTGGCCGAACACCTGGTGGACAGCCACACCGACGGCGCCTACGCGGTGCTGCGACTGGCCGGCAGCTGTCCGTCCGCGGCACAGCCAATCACGATTGGATACCGGCTGCTGTTCGACATCGACCAGCTGCATCGGGGCCTGCTGCGGCTGGACCTGGACGGGGTCTCGCACTCGGCGGTGCTGGCGCCCAACACCGGCGTGCTGGAAGTGAAGGCCGGCGAGACCTCGCGCCTGGCCCAGTTCGGCCAGTACCTGGTCGAAGGCGTCTGGCATATCTGGATCGGATTCGACCACATCCTGTTCCTGCTGGCGCTGCTGCTGCCGGCGGTGCTGGTGCACACCGTGTCGTCGTTCAATGGCGCCCGGCGCTGGGCCGGGGTGAGCTCGTTCCGCTCCGCGCTGACCGAGGTGCTGTGGGTGGTGACCGCCTTCACGGTGGCGCATTCGATCACCCTCAGCCTGGCGGCGCTGGAAATCATCGAGCTGCCGTCGCGGCTGGTGGAGTCCGCCATCGCCGCCTCGGTGGTGCTGGCCGCGGCCAACAACCTGTGGCCGGTGGTCGAGCGCCGCCGCTGGCTGGTGGCCTTCACCTTCGGCCTGATCCACGGCTTCGGTTTCGCCAGCGTCCTGACCGAGCTCGGCCTGCCAAAGGACGCCCTGGTGCTGTCGCTGCTCGGCTTCAACCTCGGCGTCGAAGTCGGCCAGCTGGCGATCGTGGCCGTGTTCCTGCCGCTGGCGTACCTGCTGCGCAATACGGTGCTGTACAAGAAAGGCGTGTTCGTCGGCGGGTCATTGCTGACGATGCTGGTTGCGCTGGTGTGGCTGGCGGAACGGGTGTTCAACCTGAAGCTGATCAGCGCCTAGTGCGTGCGGTGCCGTCCCTGCCGTCTGGCGGGACGGCGCCCGCGCGGCTCAGCCGGCGGCGAGCACGATGTCCCAGCTCACCACCAGGGCATCGCGTTCCTGCTTGCCGCTTGGCGCCAGGTTGCGCGAAACGAGCGTCGCCCTGGAGGCCGGTGAACGTCGCTTCAGCAGCCCGTCGGATTCATTCAGCGGCTCGCCTTCAAAATACATCTGCGTCGTGAGGCGGGTGTGGCGGCCCTTCACGTCGTAGTGGATGTGCCGCGTGCGGCCGCTGTATGCGCCGGGCTTGATGGTCTTGAAGCGGTAGCTGCCGTCGGCGGCGGTGCGAATGCGGGCGAAGCCCTGGAAATTGGCGTCCAGCGGCGCCTTGCTGTCGTCGCCCGGGTGCGCATAGCGGCCGGCCGCATTGGCCTGCCAGATCTCGATCACCGCATCGGACACCGGCTCGCCGCGGGTGTTGACCACCCGCCCGCTGACGTACAGCAGCTGTCCGGCTGCACGGCCGGCCTGCCCCTCAATCAGCGTGAGGTCCGCATCCTGGTCGGCCGGAACGGTGACCGGGTAGAACGGCCCCAGCATGTCTTCCGAGGTTGGCCGCAGCTCGGCCTTCTGGCCGAATGCAGGCGCGATCACACCGGTGAACGCCGCGCCGGCCATCGCCATCGACGCGGTGAGCATGCCGCGGCGCGTGATCAGCCGCGGCTGCGGAGCGGCGTGGTGGTGGCCGGTTTCGTCATCGGCGGCGGTCGGGTTCAGCATGGCGGCTCCTGTTGTTGAGGTGGCTTACGTTACAACAATTCGGCGGGCGGCGTGACCAACCCGGCCTGCCGTCGGCGGATGGCGACGTCCCCAGTCGCGCACCGCGCGCGGTTTCGTTGATTACAATGCCAGCAGCCGGGTCAGTTTCAATTCACCCGGCCGCCGCGCGCGATCAACCGGACCTTGCATGCCCAACCAGATCATCGAATTCACCACCGACAAGCGCTTTGTGCGCCGCGCGCGCGAGCTGAAAACGATCGAGGCCATGTTGCGCATGTACTGCCGCGCGCACGGCCACCAGCCGCGTGCGCCGTTGTGTGCCCGTTGCAGCGAGCTGCACGAGTACGCGAGCCGCCGGCTGGAACGCTGCGTGTTCGGCGACGCCAAGCCCACCTGCACCAATTGCCTGGTCCACTGCTACAGCGCCGACATGCGCGAGCAGGTGCGGGTGGTGATGCGCTGGGCCGGGCCGCGCATGCTGCTGCGCCACCCGATACTGGGAATGTTGCACATCCTTGACGGCCGCCGCCCGTCGCCGCGCCTGCCGCAAAAGCCGGCGAAGGCGCATCACACGCCGGATGACGCCGATCGCGACCGCGCCGGCGAAAAAGACTGAAACACCGGCAGCCGGCTATTTCGGATAGTGATCGCGCATCACGCGCGCGTTGAGCAGCAGGCCCGCCAGCAAACTGACCAGCGCCACCGCGCCAAGGATGGCGGCGGCCAGCGTCCAGGCCTGCCCGAGCGACTGGCGCACCTGGACCAGCTGCCAGGCGGTGACAAGCCAGGTGGCTGCCGCGCCATAGGCGAGAGCCTGCAGCAGGATGAGGGCGGGACGGCGGTGGTAGAAGAACGCAAACGGTGCGGCGATGCAGAGCAACACCATCAGCATATTGTCGGCGCGCAGAAAGTGAGCGCCGATCAGCAGCGCGGCAAAGACGTAGAGGATGATGCGGGTCAGCATGGATGAAGTGCTCGGCGTATGGGACTTAGTCCAATCATAGACGCCTTGCTGCGTCCGCTGGCGCGCTCGCATCGTGCTTCACTCATTTTGGTAGTGATGCGAGCGAACGCGTGATGGTCGCCATTCGTCACTCCTTCGCCCGTCGCCGGGGGAAGCAGCAAGCTGTTGAACACGAAAGTAGCGCGCATTAAATGCGATGCATCAACCTATTGAGCGTTCCAAAAATGCATGACAACTACGCAGTTGCATGCACGCCCTCTCCCCCAGCCCCTCTCCCGCGTGCGGGAGAGGGTGGCCGACAGGCCGGGAGAGGGCAGGCGGTGTTGCAATGAAGGGAAACATCAGTAGCCTGGGCCCGCTTTCCCGCCCAGCTGCTCCTGCAACCCTTTCAGCGTCTCCGCATCCGCCCGCACCCGCAGGAAGGCGCCGTCGTCATCCGCGCGCTCGTCCAGCACTTCGCAACTGGCGAAGATTTTCCCGCGCAGTTGCTGGGCCGACCATGGCAGGAACAGCTCCGCCTCCACCAGGCCTTTGCGGAAAAAGGCGCGGATCGCGGCGTGCATGTCGGCCACATCGCTTTCACGCTTGGCACTCATCACCACGCAATCCGGGTACTGTGCGCGCAACGCGGTCTCGCGCTCGGCCTGCGCGGCGGCATCGCCGACCATGTCGATCTTGTTGAACACCCGTATCCGTGGCACCTCACCCGCGCCGATTTCGTCCAGCACCTTGTCGGTCACGGCCAGCTGCCGTTCAAACCCCGGATCGCTGGCGTCGATGACGTGCAGCAGCAGCGAGGCTTCGGCCGCTTCCTCGAGGGTCGATTTGAACGAGGCGACCAGGTCGTGCGGCAGATTCTTGATGAAGCCGACGGTGTCGCTCACCAGCACCCGCGGCACCGTTTCCGGATGCAGCGCGCGCACCGTGGTGTCGAGTGTGGCGAAAAGTTTGTTGGCCACCAGCACCTCGCTGCCGGTGAGGGCGCGCATCAGCGTCGACTTGCCGGCGTTGGTGTAGCCCACCAGCGCCACCCGCGCCAGTTCCTGGCCGGACTGGCTGGCCTGGCGCCGGGCGCGTTGCGTCTTGCGCTCCACGTCCATCGCGGCGATTTCGACTTCCAGTTCGGCGATGCGATTGCGGATTTTCTGCCGATCCAGCGCGGCATGGGTTTCGCCCGCACCGCGGCCACCGGTGCCGCTGCGTTGCCGTCCCTGCGGCCCTGCCAGTTTGGCGGCCTCGCGCAATCGCGGCGACATATAGCCCAGCCGCGCGATCTCCACCTGCGCGCGCGCCGCGCGCGAGCTGGCGTGGCGGTGGAATATTTCCAGGATCACCATGGTGCGGTCCATCACCTCGCAGCCGACCTCGATTTCGAGGTTGCGCGCCTGCGAGGGCGAGATCTCGTGATCGACCAGGACGACATCGACATGACGGGTATCTTCATCGGCCGCCGACTGTGCGGCGGCCTTGGCCTTGCCCGCATGGCCGCGTGCCGCGCGGCCTTCCTTCAGGTGCCGCGCCGCGCTGGCCGCGGCGTCGTGTTCGCTTTCATCCGGTGCGTGCTCCGGCTCATCCTCGTCAGGTACATCGTCATGCGAAGCGTCGATGCCTTCGACGAAGGCGCGCATTTCCTGCCGCTTGCCGATGCCCAGATACGCCGCCGCATCGAACCGGGCGCGCTTCTGGATGAAGGTGCCGACCACCTGGTAGCCCAGCGTTTTCGCCAGTTCGCGCAGTTCGGTCAGCGAGGATTCGAATTCGGTGTCGGTGACATTCGGAAGGTGCACGGCGGCGACGATGGCGCGCAGCGGGTGCTGCCGGGTTTCATTTTGCATGGGGTGATTTCTGGATTGGAGGACCGGCGACGGCGAAAAGCGGGCACCGGGAAGTCATGGAGTCCGACACACTACCATCAACGCTTTTGTTGCGGGCGCACCGGGGCGGATTCTTCCTGCCGGGACTTGGTTGCCGGCGGCGGCGGAACCGGAATCGGGAAACCCAGGAACGCCATGACGAAGAACACCGGCAGCAGCAGGTAGAACAGCGGCCGCTTCCAGTTGAGCCTGCGTTTGAACATGCAGTGAAGGTGAGGGCGCGGGAGCGGGATGCAAGGCGTGCTCGCCAAACCGCGGTACCGGTAAGCGGCTTGCCCCGAACAAATAACGGAATATGTTCGGTCACGTACATAGGGCGGCATCCTGTTTCCTGTATCGTTCGCCTATGGAAAGACAAGACATTCTGATGCGACCGGACGGTGAATGGTGCTTTCGCGATGAGTTGCACGACACCCCCGACATTGATCACAGCCACCGCAGCATCGACCAGTTTTCAAAGGAATGGTCGGAGATCGTCACCAGCCCCGCACTGCTCAGCAAAAAAGCGACGCACAAAAAGAAATCCGCCGGCTAGGTGGCACGTGCGCGGAACATCGCTGCCGCGATCAGTACAAGCGGATAGCGGTATCGAAATGCCAGGTGCGGCGGACTTCGACCACGTCGTACTCGCGGGCCAGCGCCGGCGGAAACGCCGGGTAGACGGCATGGCTTTGCACGATGCGCCGTATCGCCTCATCGACTTCCGCCACGCCGCTGGAAACCACGAAGGTTACCGACTCGACTGAGCCGTCGCTGCGGATGGCCACCGTCACCATGGGGCTGGTGTGCGGCCGTTTCGCCATCTCGCGCACCGTCTCGACCGGCGTGTTGAACTGGATCTTTCTCGCCCACGCCTCGGCGTACAGGACCAGTTCGGCATTGGCGTCGGATCGCCCCCATAGCCTGGCGCGGCGTGCGCTGCTGTACGAGTAGGGCAGCGTCGATTGCGGGCGGGTGGCGGCGGCCGCCTCCGCGGCCTTGCGCCGGTCGGCTTCCTCATTGAGCTGACGGCCCATCGCCTCGCGCCGCGCGGCACGCCGGGCGTCCTCTTCCTTTTCCTCGCGGATGCGCGCGGCCTCTTTCTGTGCCGCCGCCTGCCGCGCGGCTTCCTGTCGCTCGCCTTCCTGTCGTGCCGCCTCCAACCGGGCGGCCTCCGCGCGCGCGGCGGCCTGCCTTGCGGCCGCCTGGCGCTGTGCTTCGGCCTGGGCGGCGGCCAGCCGCGCAGCCTCGAGGCGAGCGGCTTCCTGACGGGCAGCCTCGACGCGCGCGGCTTCCTGCCGGGCGAGTTCCTGTCGCTGTGCTTCCTGTTTTGCTGCGGCCTGGCGCGCCGCTTCCTGGCGTTCGCTCGCCAGTCGCGCGGCGTCCTGTCTTGCCGCCTCGATACGCGCCGCCTCAACCCGCGCGGCTTCCTGTCGTGCAGCTTCAACGCGAGCGGCCTCAATGCGTGCCGCCTCCTGGCGCGCGAGTTCCTGACGCTGCGTTTCCAGTTTTGCTGCCGCCACCCGCGCGGCTTCCTGGCGTTCGGCATTCAGCCGCTCGGCCTCCAGCCGTGCCACCTCGACCCGCGCGGCTTCCTGGCGTGCGGCCTCGCGTTGCGCGGTTTCCGCCCGCGCGGCCGCCAACTGATCCGCCTGCCGCTGCCGCTCCGCCTCGCGCACGGGGTCGGGCTTGGGCACCTCAATGGCACGCTCCGGCACCGGCGGCTCGGCCGTCGTCTGCGTGGCCGGGCTGGCATCAGCGGGCACCACCGGCTCCGGCACCGGCGCGGCGGGCGCCGCGGCGATCACCGGTGCCGGCGCGGACGGCGGAGGAGGCACGGCCCACGTTGCCTGTTCGGACTTCGCCACGGCGATCACGTCCGGCACCGGGACCGGCGGTGGCGCTGCATTGACCGCTGCTTCGGCGGGCGACGGTGCTGTTGCGGCGACCGCGCGGGCCGCGACGGCGGGCTCCGGCGCGGGTGGAGGTGTCGCCTGGTCCTCGGCCTTGAGCTCGACCGCCTTTGCCGTCCAGCCAGCGGTCGGCACGGCGGGCACGGGTGGTGGCGGGGGCGGTGCGCTGGTATCTGCCTGTGCCGCCGCCGGTAGCGGCTCCGCCGGCTCGGGGGCCCTAGGCGCGGCCGGCATCAGCACCACGTGCAGGTCGGGTGCCTCGACGCGCCGTTTCTGCCACGGCAAGCCGAAGCCCGGCAGCCCCAGCCCCTCGTCACCAAAAGTCAGGCTGAACAGCAGCGTGTGCAGCAGCAGCGAAATCAGCAGCGCGAGCGTCAGCCGCCTGCGGTCAGCGGTCATGGGTTGGCCCGGGCAGTCGCGGGCGGCTGGCGCAAATGTCGGCTGTTGCCATGTCCCGGCAAAGGGGCCGCGAGCGCTTGTCCGATATGGTCGATAGTGAGTTTGTGCGCACGATGGGAGTTTGCCATGGGGATTGCGGCAATGTACTTGTTCGCGCTTTCCAACTTGAAACTCCAGCAATGGAGCGGGTTCCGGGGCAGAAATGGCCGGGAAGGCGCGCGGGTGCTGGGTGTTTTGGGCGACTTACGCATGTTGCCTCGGCGACCAACGGCAAGGGCTGCGCCGGATTTGCATGAGGCGATGTCATTTGCGACGACGCCCCCATCCCAGCCTTCCCCCGCGTCCGCGAGGGAAGGAGCCAGCCGCAAAACAGCTGCGATAGATGCGCAATTTTCAGTTTGTCATCCGCAACACGCAGCCACTTGCGCGCTCGTTGAACATTGCCTCCTTCCCCCGGCAACGGGGGAAGGTGGGGATGGGGGCGATGTTAAATGCTGAGACACGCCAACAAAATTGCCCTTTCCCCTCACCAAGGCAATACTGCCAAAAACCACCGCAATCCCAAAACGCTGAGCCATCAAGGAAATCCAAGCCGCAATGAAGTCCGTCCGTACCTGGAGTTGTTGCCTGTGCCTGCTGCTGGGAATGCTCACCGCCGCCGGCGCGCAGACGTTCGATTTCAAATCGGTCCGATTGAGCGCGGACCAGCGCGCATCGTTGAAACGCTATCTGACCACGTCGCTGCCGGACCTGTCCTTTGACTGGCAATCACTCGAGGCGCATTCACAATCGATTGGCCGCAAGCGCGCGCCGTTGTCGGTGACGTTGAGCACGGTGCCGGCATTGACGGCGGCGGGCATCTGCCGACGTGAACAGCGCCATTTCCAGCTTGAAGCGGCGGCGGGGAAAGGCAAGGCGCACTGGCAGGCGAACGACGACCTGACCAGCTTTTACGCGTGGACGGCGCCGGGCGGGGACTGCGCGCTGGCGTCCGCGCCGATTGCGGTCGGCCGGTCATTGAACGATGCGGAATTCCAGTTCATCGACCGGGAGAAGGACGCGCTACGGAGCCGGGCGGCGCAGGTGATTGGCGGCAGCGATTGCGCGCGCGTCAGGTTCTGCGAGGTGACACTGCGTCGCATCCATCGCGTGCGCCAGGATGATCCGCCGCGCGTCCTGACCCGGCTCACCTATTCGCCATTGAAACCGGGCCCCGCGTGCCTGTACGTGATGGAAGTATCTTTTGTCGGGCCGCTACATGACCTGGCGCCGCTCGGCGCGAGCTGTCCGAAGCCGTAACGGTCCGGCGCGGTTGACCACCAGCCGGCAATGGTTCAGACCTTGCGAGAGCGTGAACGCTCGATCGCGCGACCGGAAGGCTGCTGCGCCTTCTGGTGAAACGTCGCCGGCGGCATCACAGGCAATGCAGCCGCCTGTAACGTCGCCGGCGAAACAGCAGGGAAGGGTGCGACTACGCCGCTTCCTTGATCGTCTTGGTGCCGCCGTTCGCGCTGACGGACTTGATGCCTTCATCGCGTGCGGAAGTGCTGCTGTACATCTCGCTGGAGCCGACCGTCTTGCCGTTGGTCGCGGTCAAAACAAAAAAGGCGGCCCCATCCTTGGCGACTTTGCGTTCAAATTGTCCATCGTGCGGCGAGTTGGCCTGCACCGACGCAATGCCGTCCAGCGCGTTGTCCTTGCTGGCGTAAATCTCGCTGGTCAGGATGGTTTCGTGATTGCCGGCCTTGAGATTGAACATGTATCCCGTTTCGCCAGATTTTTTCAGCTCGTAGTACCCAGTCATGTTGGACATCCTTGTATGGTGAGTTGGGAGAAAAACAGAAGCGATATCAGCTGGTTGCCTTCTTGAGGTCGGCCTTGACGTCGCCGAACGCTGCCTGTGCCTTGCCGACCGTCTTTTTCACTTTGCCTTTTGCTTCCATTTCCTTGTTGCCCAGGACCTTGCCGGCAACTTCCTTGATTTTTCCGGCGACTTCTTTTTTCCGGCCTTCGACTTGATCTTTGTTCATGGCGGTTCCTTTGCGTTCTTGTTGACGATGCAGAGTGTTGACGGCATGACAAGCCGTCCTTCGCCCGTTCGGCCGCATTCAACGTTGCCGGGATGATCCCCCACTCACGACGAATCACCCCGGCTGCGCTGATGCGGCACCGGAACAGGCGGGCTC
>CAYQKN010000076.1:0-18615 GCA_964417885.1 uncultured Burkholderiales bacterium
AACATTGCGGAGGCGCTGCGTGACGTCCGCATGGCATTGCTTGCGGCCGACGTCGGCCTGCCGGTGGTCAAGGATTTCATCGCGCGAGTCAAGGAAAAGGCGCTAGGCGCCGAGGTGATGAAAAGCCTGACGCCAGGTCAGGCGTTTGTCGGAATCGTGCACCGCGAACTGGTGACGCTGATGGGTGGCGACACAGCGGATTCGGCCGCAGCAGGCATGCCGCGTCTGAATACGCTGCCATTGAACCTGGCCACCACGCCGCCGGCGATCATCCTGATGGCTGGCTTGCAGGGTGCAGGCAAGACCACCAGCGTCGGCAAACTGGCCAAGCTGCTGAAGGAACAGCACAAGAAAAAGGTGCTGGTGGTCAGCGTTGACGTCTACCGGCCGGCCGCAATTGAACAGCTGAAGACACTGGCGGCCCAAGTGGGCGTCGATTTTTTCGCCAGCGACCTCTCGCAAAAACCGGTGGACATCGCGCTCGCCGCCAAGCAATGGGCCAAGACCCATTTTCATGACCTGCTGATCGTCGACACCGCTGGCCGCCTCGCCATCGACGAGGCGATGATGAACGAGATCAAGGCAATTCATGCCGCCATCACGCCGATCGAAACCCTGTTCACCGTGGATGCGATGCAGGGGCAGGATGCCGTCAACGTGGCCAAGGCATTCAACGAGGCTCTGCCCCTGACCGGGGTGGTGCTGACCAAGCTGGATGGCGATTCGCGCGGCGGTGCGGCGCTGTCTGTCCGGCACATCACCGGCAAGCCGATCAAGTTCGCCGGCGTGTCCGAGAAAATGGACGGTCTCGAAGCATTCCATGCCGAACGCATGGCATCGCGGGTACTCGGCATGGGCGACATGCTGTCGCTGATCGAGGGGGTGCAGAAAAACGTCGACCAGGAGGAGGCCCGCAAGCTCGCCGAGAAATTCCGCAAGGGCAAGGATTTTGACTTCGATGATTTCCGCAGCCAGCTGCAGCAGATGCGCAAAATGGGCGGCATGTCGGCACTGATGGACAAGTTGCCTTCCCAGCTGTCACAGGCGGCGCAGGCGGCACCCGACCTGCAGGAAAAGCAGATGCGGCGTACCGAGGGCGTGATCAACTCGATGACGCCGCTAGAGCGCCGCAAGCCGGATTTGATCAAGGCATCGCGCAAACGCCGCATCGCGGCCGGTGCCGGCGTCAGCGTGCAGGAAGTCAATCGCATCATCACGCAGTTCGAGCAGATGCAGAAAATGATGAAAATGATGAAGGGCGGCGGCATGGCCAAGATGATGCGGGGAATGAAAGGCATGCTGCCAGGCATGCGATAGCCCTTCCATCCGCCACCACCCCGTTAAAGGCTTCTCGACATGATCGGCGATTGCGAATTCCGCATCGAGGACTGCCTTGGCCAGATCAGCATGCTCGATGAACGTATCGGCGCGTGGGAATACGTCGATGCCGGCGGGGCGATCGAGCGCGCGCGCCAGCTCGACCGCGCCGTTCAGCACGGCCCGCTGCACGGCATGGCGGTCGGCGTAAAGGACATCATCGATGTCGGCGGCATGCCGACCCGCTGCGGCACGCCGATTTATGCGCAAAACATCGCGCGGATCGATGCAACCTGCGTCGCGCTGGCAAAGGCTGCCGGGGCGGTGATAATCGGCAAGACCGCCACCACCGAGCTCGCGGCTTTCCAGCCGGCCAGGACCAGAAACCCCCAGCAGCTCGACCACACCCCCGGCGGCTCTTCGTCGGGATCGGCGGCCGCCGTGTCGGCCGGCATGGTGCCGATGGCCTTCGGCACCCAGACGGCGGGCTCGGTCATCCGGCCGGCCGCCTACTGCGGGGTGGTCGGCTTCAAGCCCACCTTCGGCCTGGTTCCGCGTGGCGGCGTGAAGCTGCAGTCGGAAACCCTCGATACCGTTGGCGTGTTTACGCGCACGGTCGAAGACGCCCTGAAATGGTATGCCGCGATGTCCGGCGGTCAGCTGCAGCCGACTGCAAACGCTGCCGGCGAGCGCACGTTGCGAATCACCATCCTGACCAATCTGCTGGACCGTGCCGACGTCGACATGTCGGTCGCCATTGCCGAAGCCGCGGACGCGCTGTCGGCGGCAGGTGTGCGGGTGCGCGAAGCCCGCCTCCCGGCGCTGTTCGACGATGCGCAGAAAGACCAGCGCACCATCCAGCTGGCAGAAATGGCACGCCACTATCGCGTCGAGCATCGCGACTTTCGCTCCCAGCTCAGCGATGCCATTGTCGCCATGCTGGACGAAGGCGCCGCCATCGACCAGCACGATTACCTCGATGCGCTTCAGCGAACCGACTCAGCGCGCAAGCAGGCCGACGTCCTGCTGGGTGAAGCGGATGCCTGGCTGATGCCCTCCGCACCGGGCGCGGCGCCGAAGGGCCTGGCATCGACCGGCGACCCGGTGTTCAACCGCCTGGCCACCACCCTGCACCTGCCTGCCATCAATCTGCCGGTCTATCGCAACAAGAACCGGATGCCGCTGGGCATGCAATTGATCGGCGCACGCCATCAGGACGAAAAACTGCTGGCAACCGCGCAACGGGCAATGGATTACATGCGCGTTGCGGCGCATGAGTGAGCCGGTTCGTATCGCGCTGCTCGGCGACGTGCCCGACGTCATCCCGACGCTGGCGCGCTGGTACAAAGCGGAGTGGACAGCCTGGTTTGCGGACATGGCGAGCGAGGAAATCGAGGCCGATTTTCGGCTGCTCCTCCAGCGCAACCACCTGCCGCTTGGCCTGGTGGCGTTCAACACCACGGGACAACCCATCGGTGTCTGCTCGATCAGGAGCGACACCTTCGCCCCCTATCCACACGCAGGAACGTGGCTGCGCGGGTTGTATGTGACGCCCGATGAGCGCGGCAAAAACATTGCGGGGCACCTGATCCGGGCGGCGGAGCAAACCGCTGCGCAACTGACGCTGACCAAGCTCTATGCCGCCACGCACTCTGCCGCCGGCACGTTTGAACGGGCGGGCTGGCTTGGCTTTGACCAGGTGTTGCATGACGGGCAAAAACTGATCATTTTCGGCAGGCAAGTCCGCCAGGCTTCGGCCGGGGCGCCGTTTCAACAGATCTGAAAATCAAACTCGCCATTTGGCGCGCCTCACCAGCCCTTTTCGTCTGGGAAGGCCCGCCAGTGCTGGAGTTTGGCGTTTGCGGCCTCTATCCGGTCAGTTCTGCCGGAACCGGTGCTGCCAGGTCTGGCTGACCGGCAGCCGGTCCTCGCAACCCTTGAGCAGGACCGTCATGCCGCCCTCGCCGTCGCGCTGGATCGCCGCCACCCGGGCCACATTGATGATGGTGCCGCGGTGGATCTGCCAGAACGCCTCGCCGTCCAGCTCATCGAGCAGTTCGCGCAGCGGCTTGCGGATCAGCGACTCGCCCTGCGCGGTAACCACCCGCGTATATTTGGTATCGGACTGGAAGTAAAACACTTCGTCGACCGTGATGAACTTGATGGTATTGCCGACCGAGGCCTGGATCCAGCGCAGTTTGCCCTCGGGTCGCGCGCCAAGCCGGGTGATCAGGCCGCGCAGATCTGCCGGTGGCGCCGTCAACTTTGACTTCAGGCGCGCCACCGTGGTGAGGAATCGGGCCGGTTCGACCGGCTTCAGCACATAGTCGACGGCACCGTGCTCAAAGGCGCGGATGGCGTACTCGTCATAGGCGGTAATGAAAACAATGTGGCAGCGGCCGGCCGCATGGCGCGCGACATCGATGCCCGACATGCCCGGCATGCGAATGTCCAGAAAGGCGATATCAGGCTTGAGATCGTCGATCATGCGCGAGCCGGTCACGCCATCGGCCGCCTCCCCGGCGATGACCAGTTCCGGCCAGGTCTGGCTGAGCGTGTCCTTCAGTTGCGAACGAAGCAGATCTTCGTCCTCACAGATGATGCAGGTCGGCATTTATGCGCTTTCTTTCGGTAAGGTAAGGATCGCCCTGACGCCGCTGGGCTGGTTTGCTTCCAGGGCCAGGCTGGCCCGGTCGCCGTAAAGCGTTTCGAGGCGCTCGCGAATATTAGCGAGGCCGATGCCGGTGCCGGACGCTGCGGTCGAAAACCCGCCGCCGGTGTCGGCCACATCGAGCCGCAGCCGGTCGCTGCCCACCTGCAGGCTGACAAAAATGGATCCGCCATCCGCCTTCTGTTCCAGGCCGTGCTTGATGGCGTTTTCCACCAGTGTGATCAGGGCCATGGTCGGAATGGCGCAATCAGCCGCCTCACCGGGCGCGTCGACGGTAAATTGCAGCCGCGCGCCCATCCGGATCTGCATGATGCCCAGATAGGCGCGCACCAGGTCGAATTCATCGGCCAGGCGCGCGGTCGCCTGCTTCATGCGCGGCAGGGCCAGTCGCAGGTAGCGGATCAGGTCGCTGGTCATGTCGGCGGCCTTGCCCGCATCGTGGCGGATCAGGTACTGGATGCTGGCCAGGGTGTTGAACAGGAAATGCGGTTCAATCTGGGCCGACAGCGCCACCAGTCGCGCTTCCGCCAGCTGCCGCTGCAGCTCGGCTTTTTCACGGCCGGCCTGAATCAGCTGGCGCTGTTCGCGCTCGCGGCCGCGTTCGCGCAACCGGTTGACCGCCATACCCGCGAAAGTCGCGGCGACTGCGAGGGCGGCAATATTGCTTCCGTCGGTCCAGGCCTGCTCGGGATTGAACAGCAACACCGGCGCAAATACGGCGGGCCACAGGTTGTTGAGCATCGATTCGACGTTTTCCTGCGCAGCGGAGCGCAGCTTGCGGCGCACTTGCAGGCGAAACCGCAGGAAGGCAACCAGCTCAAGCAAGACACCGAGGGCAAACGCACCAACGACCAATTCCGCCTTTCCGGGCTTGGCCATACCAGGCAACAGCAGCGCGTACATCGCGGCAAGCGCCAGCAGCCGCTGCCACGCACCGGCTTCCATCACCGCCGGCGGCGTGTTGCCGGGCGCCGCCGCGCACAGCGAGGTGCCACCGGCGGGCGCCGCCGCGACCGGGAATTCGCCGGTCGTGATGCGCGCCGTCAGGGCGCGGATATGTTCCCAGCTTCGACCGTAATTGGGCGCCCACTTGAAGACAAACATGCGCGGTACGGCACGTATCGTGACCTCGCAAGGGTAGGAACCGGTGGCGGAAATCGTCAGGATTTCACCATAGCTTCGCCAATTCTGCGCCGTCACCGCCTCAACCCTGCGAGCGGCAAGATCCTGTTTCAGGATCACCGCACCGTAGTCGGCCAGGGCCTCGGTCGCACGACGCAGTGCATCGTCGCCGGCAATATTGAGTTCCACGACAGCCGAATGGTCCGGCTTGAAGATTTCGTTGTCTTCCGCCGTATCGGCATCAATATTGAGGCGCGCCAGGGCTTTGCGCTCAAAGTAAGCAAACAGCGCCCCCATCATCACGCCAAACAAACCCGCCGCAATCAGCGCCCCCAGCAGCCGACCCGTCATGCCGGGATATTTGACCAGGTCGATCGCAACCAGCAAGGCGCCATAAACAACGGCGCATGCAATGCCGATGCGCCAGTAGCGCATGCGAATACCCAACATTTTGCGCCGTCGGTTTGCGCCGGCTGCAGGTGTCGCCAGGGGAATCGAGGAATCGTTCATGGCGCGCACTTTACCGCCCGGTCCGGTGGCGCGCCAAATCCGATGCGACCAGGGCGGCTCAAATCGTCACCAAACCGGGGAAAGCCGGTGCGAGCCAGCCTGACAGGCGCAACGTAACTCGCCGGCACCACCGCAAGGCGGGTCCGGCTACACCAGGGTCTTGGCAGGACTTGCGCCGGTTTCCGGTTTCCGCTTATAATTCAAAGCTTTCCCGCATTCATGGCAGTGCCGCTGCGGGAATAAACCGTTACCGGTTCGCAACCGGCTCGTTCCCCGTTGTCAACGGGGTGTTCAACAGGTCGATGTTCCGCTACGCGCGGGCAGGAACCAGACAGGAGAAGTACATGGTAGTTATTCGCATGGCGCGCGGTGGCGCGAAAAATCGTCCTTTCTATAACGTCGTCGTTGCAGACTCGCGCGACGCCCGCGATGGCCGCTTCATCGAGCGCATCGGTTTCTACAATCCGCTGGCCGGCGAATCCGAAGAAGGATTCCGCATCGCCATGGATCGCCTGACCTTCTGGCAGGGCAAGGGCGCGCAAGCTTCCGACGCCGTTATGAAGCTTGTCCGGCGTGGCAAAAAAGCCGCCAAGTAATCCCACAGCCGACATTGTCGTGATGGCGCGCGTGGGCGCGCCGTTCGGCATCAAGGGCTGGATCAAGCTCCAGGCATTTACCCAGACCACCGACAGCCTCGATGCTTACGCGTCCTGGCTGCTGAAAGTCCCCGGCAAGGCGGACGCGGTTTGGGAGGAGTTTGAGGTCGAGGAATTTGCGGTCAACGTCAAGGGTGTGTTCGCCAAGCTGAAGGGCTGCGACGACCGCACCGCGGCGGAAAAACTGGTCAAGCGCGAAATCGGCATTCCTCGCGATGCGCTGGAGCAGACTGCGGAAGGCGAAGTGTTCTGGATCGACCTGATCGGCTGCGAGGTGATCAACACCACCGGCGCCAGGCTGGGCAGGGTCGAGACATTGATGGAAACCGGCGCCAACGACGTGCTGGTGGTGAAACTGGGCAGTGAGGAAACGCTGATCCCGTTCATCGATGATGTGATTTTGGCAGTCGACCGTGAATCAAAACAGATCACCGTCAACTGGAGCGGGGAATTTCAGTGACGCCGCAGGATACGAAGCAATACAGCGTCGTCACCCTGTTTCCCGAGATGTTCGATGCGATAGCCGATTGCGGCATCACGCGTCGCGGGCTGGACGAAAAAGCGTGGCAACTGAAGTGCTGGAACCCGCGCGATTTCGCCACCAACGCCTACAAAACCATCGACGATCGCCCTTACGGCGGCGGCCCGGGAATGGTGATGATGGCAGAGCCGTTGAACGCGGCGCTGGATGCGGCGGTCGGGCATCAGGTGGCACAAGGTGTGGCGAAGCCAAAGGTGGTGTACCTGACACCCCAGGCCAGGCCGATCGCGGATGCCGGCATCCGCGAACTGTTGCAGCAGGACGGCCTGATATTTTTGTGCGGCCGCTATGAAGGTGTCGACGAGCGGCTGATCGAGGCGCGCGTCGACATGGAAGTGTCGATCGGCGATTACGTGCTGTCTGGCGGCGAGCTGGCCGCGATGGTGCTGATCGATGCGATGGTGAGATTGTTGCCCGGCGTGCTGAACGACGGGCAGTCGGCGGTGCAGGATTCGTTCTCGCCGGCGCGTGATGGGTTGCTGGATCATCCGCAGTACACGCGGCCGGAGTCGTGGAACGGAAAACCGGTTCCGCCGGTGCTGGTCAGCGGCGATCACGCCAGGATCGAGGCGTGGCGGCGAAAGCAGGCGCTGATGCGTACCCGGCAGCGACGGCCGGAACTGCTGGCGGACCGGCAGTGGAGCAAACAGGATTTGAAACTGCTTGATGAAATCAGGCAGGAGCAGGCAGCAGCAAAGTTGTAACAACAAAACGCGCACATCAACCTGGACACCGGTTGCGCTGTGCGACAGGCGCAAAGAAACATCTTTGGCCGTCAATTGAAACCGAAAGGAAACAACATGAACCTGATTCAAACGCTGGAACAAGAAGAAATGGCCCGCCTGGGCAAGAAGATCCCCGACTTTTCGCCGGGCGACACCGTCATCGTCAACGTCAACGTGATCGAAGGCGAGCGCAAGCGCGTCCAGGCTTACGAAGGCGTGGTAATTGCCAAGCGCAATCGCGGCCTCAATTCCTCGTTCATCGTCCGCAAGATTTCATCCGGCGAAGGCGTCGAGCGTACCTTCCAGACCCACGCCCCGACCATCGCCTCGATCGAAGTCAAGCGCAAAGGCGACGTGCGCCGCGCCAAGCTCTACTATCTGCGCGATCGTTCGGGCAAGTCGGCACGTATCAAGGAAAAGCTGGACTACGTGTCCACGCAGACCAAGGGCGAAAAAGGCGAGAAGGCCGAATAGGCACGCCGTCCCGGAACAAAAACGGCACGCCTCGGCGTGCCGTTTTTTTTACGCCGGCCGATCAGACGTCGCGCGCCGCAAAGGTATCGCAGGCTTTCATGCTGCCGGTCCCAAAGCCGGTCTTGAACCAGCGCATGCGCTGCGCAGAACTGCCGTGGGTAAACGAATCCGGCACCACCACGCCGCGTGACTGCTTCTGCAGCATGTCGTCGCCGATGGCGGCTGCCGCGCGCAGCGCTTCATCGACGTCCTGCGGATCAAGAAACGGCTTGACCCGGTTGGCATGCTGCGCCCAGACACCGGCGAAACAATCCGCCTGCAATTCCACCCGCACCGAAACCTTGTTGTATTCGCGTTCGCTCATCCGTCCACGCATGGCTTCGGTCTTGTCGCTGATGCCGGTGAGCTTTTGTACATGGTGGCCGATTTCGTGGGCAATCACGTAAGCACGGGCAAAATCGCCGCCGGCGCGAAAGCGCGTCTCCATCTCACGGAAAAATACCATGTCCAGGTAGACCTTCTGGTCGCCCGGACAGTAGAACGGCCCCATCGCCGCCTGGCCGGCGCCACAGGCGGTCGGTGTCTGGCCGCGGTACAGCACCAGCACCGGCTTGTGGTATTGGCCACCCATCTGCTGGAAGATCGCGTCCCACGACGTTTCCGTCTTGCGCAGCACCTTGGCCATTTCCGACTTCAGCGCCGCATCCGGATCGGTCGCCGGGTCGACCGGCGTGCTCGGTGACTGCTGCACGTTTTGCACCGTTTCGGCCACGCCGATCAAGGTGCGTGGGTCAATGCCAAGAAAATAGCTGGCGATCAGCGCGATGACGACAGTGCCGATGCCGACGCCGCCCGCCTTGCCCATCCCGCTGCCGCGGCGGTCTTCCACGTTACTGCTTTCGTTTTCGTCGTCCAGCCGCATGATTGTCTTTCCGGTTGATTCATCGGGCCACATTGAGCCACAGCGGCAGGGCGACCATCCCGCAAAGCGTACTCACGGTAATGGCGCGCGCAACCATTGGTCCATCACCGCCCATGCGCACCGCCAGCACGTAGGCGGAGGTGGCGGTCGGCGAGGCGGCAAGCAGCACCACCATGTCGAAGAATACTCCGGTAACGCCCAGCATGTACGCGGTGACGATTGCCACCGCCGGCATCGCCAGCAGTTTGACCGCGGTGAAATAGGCAATCAGGCCGGCATGCTGGTGCGGATTGGCAAAAGTCAGCGCCGCACCGACGCACAGCAGGCCGCAGGCCAGCGAGGCCGCGCCGATGCGCGATATCAGCATCTGCGCCACCTCCGGCAACGGCAGGCCGGAAACCGAATACAGCACGCCGCCGACGGTGGCGAGAATCAGCGGGTTGCGCAGCAGTTCGCGGAAAAAATGGGTTTCAGCGTGACGCGCCAGCGCCCACACCGAGGCGATGTTGCACATCGGCACCACCAGGCCGATCAAAATGCCGAATGCGGCGATGCCCTGCTCGCCATGCAAGCGGCCGGCGATTGCCAGGCCAACGTAGGAATTGAAGCGGAACGCGGTCTGGAAGCCGGAAGCAAACACCTTCTCGCCCGGCTTGAACAGCCCGCGCGCCAGCCAGGCCAGCAGGATGCCAACCAGCACCGTGATGCCGGCGGTTTCCAGTGCCGGGGCAGCAGCAACGAAATCGATCCGGGTGCGGGCGATCGACTGGAACAGCAGTGCCGGGAACAGCACGTAATAGATCAGCTTTTCCAGGCCGCTCCAGAAATCGCGCCCCCAGTCGGTCAGGCGGTTGAGCAGGAAGCCAAACAGGATGAGGGCGAAATCGGGGACCAGCAGAAGCGCAGTAGACATCCGCGTATTCTAGGAGCTAATTACGTCGTACCGGCCAGGCGCTCCAGATCCGCCAGCAATGCGGCGGGAATATCGATGCCATCGCGCAACGCGTCGCCGGCCAATGCGGCGCGGCGGGAACCCGGCAGGCGAACGCCATCTTCGGCAAGCATGGCCGCGATCAGTGTTTCGACGCGTTCAAAAAAAACGTCATTCCCGGCCAGCGCAGCCGGGTCGACGACCAGAAAAGCCTGCCCGATTCGCGGCCGGTTGCCTTCATCGACAAAAAATGAATCTGCCTCAAAGCCAAACGCGGCACCGGTCAGTGCGCAACACAGCAACTCGACAATCAAGGCAAGCATCGCCCCTTTTACGCCACCTGCGGGCATCATCGTGCCCTCCAGTCCCGCCTTCGGGTCGGTGGTTGGCACGCCGTCCTTGTCGAGCGCCCAGCCGAGCGGAATCGCCTCGCCCTTCTTCGCCGCCACCATCAGTTTGCCGCGCGCCACTTCCGACAACGACAAATCGATGATCAAAGGCGCCTCCCGTTTGCGCGGAAAAGCGGCGGCAATCGGGTTGGTTCCGAAGATGCCACGCTTGCCTCCCCAGGCCGGCATGGCGCTGGGCGAATTGCCGAAACCCAGGCCGACCATTCCTGCGGCAGCAACCGCTTCCACGTGATACGCGGCAGCGCCGAAATGGTGACTGTTGGTCACGCCCACAAAGCATGCGCCGGCTGCCTTCGCGCGGCTGATTGCCTCGGCGATCGCCAATTCGCAGGCCGGAAATGCCAGCCCTTCCCCGGCATCGATGAGGCAGGCGGCCGCCTTGCCGCCGACCACTTTCGCCACGGCAGCGCCATTGGCGCGGCCGTTACGCAGGTGGGTGGTGTATTGCAGCACCCGCGACAAGCCGTGCGACGGCAATCCGCGCGCGTCGGCATAAAGCAGGGCACGCACGGTGGCCTCCGCCATCGGCTGCGAGGCGCCGGCTTGCGTCAATGCACGGGTCGCCAGATGGGCGAGTTGTTCCAGACTGTGTTTGGGCATGGGGCCTCGTCGAAGGTAATCGGCAGAAAACGCGCTACCTGGCCGAAGCAAGATGCGCGCTGACGCGCTCGGCAATCATGCTGCTCACGCGGGTATTCGATTCAGCCGTGACACCCGCAATATGCGGAGTCAGGATGAGGTTGGGGCAATCCGCAAGCGGTGAACCCGCCAACAGGGGCTCAACGTCAAACACGTCCAGCGCCGCGCCACCCAATCGCTTTGCCCTCAGCGCGGCAGCCAGCGCGCTCTCATCGATGATGCCGCCGCGGGCCGAATTGATCAGCACCGCGTTCGGCCTCATCCGGGCGAGGCGCGCCGCATTGATCAGGTTGCGCGTGTCTGCAGTCAACGGGACATGCAATGAGACCACATCGCTTTCAGCCAGCAGTTCATCCAGCGTACGGCAGGTCACGCCAGTCTCTTGCCAAAGCGCTGACGATGCGGCGACCATCGGATCGCTCGCCACCACCCGCATGCCCAAACCCTGCGCCAGCCGTGCCGTGAGCTGGCCGATGCCGCCGATGCCGACGATGCCCAGGGTCTTGCCGCCGATCTCGCGGCCATTGGAAAGCGGGCCGCGCGGCCACTGCCCGCCAGCAACCGCGGGGGTGGAAAGGTAGGCGCCGCGCAGCAGCAGCGTGGCCGTGGCAATCACATATTCCGCGACCGCCAGCGCATTTGCGCCGGTGGCGGGAATGACCGCCACGTTGCGCGCCTTGCAGGCGGGCAGGTCGATGTTGTCCAGCCCGACGCCAAGCCGGCCGACCACCTTCAGCCTGGGCGCCGCGGCAAGGAGTTGCGCGTTTACCTGGGTACGATTGCGGACGATCAGTGCATCGGCGTCCTTGAGGCTGGCGAGCAGTTCATCGCCGCGATCCACCAGCGTCGCGTCGTAGGTCGTATCAAAGCTCGCCCGCAGCGAGGCTACGGCGGCTTCGTCCATGAATTCGCTGATCAGTATTTTCATCATTGCGCCTGTTGGCAGTGGGCATGGCGGAGAGCCACGCACGAAAGTGGGTTCAAACCTGGTGGCCAAGTCCGCGAAACGACGTCATTCCAGCGGAGGCCGGAATCCAGCCCCCCGGGCCGCTTGAAACTGGCCCACCAGAAACCAAGCCAACGTCCCGATTGACCTGCGGCCGAATGCGCTATCGGCCCTCAGGCGCTCTCATAGAGCCGCGTCATGACAAACTCGCGATGGCCCAGTGCTTCGGCCGCGGTCAGCCGCCCATTGGCGGTGCGCAGCATCATGTCGAGCAGCTTGTCGCCCGCCTGGTCCAGCACCATGTCGCGTTGCAGCAGCGCACAGGAATCGACGTCGATGTGTTCGCTCATGGTGCGAACGGTGCGCGGATTCGCGCAGATCTTGATCACCGGCAGGATCGGGTTACCGATGACATTGCCCTGTCCGGTGGGAAAGAAATGTACGGCGAAGCCCGAGGCCGCGCACAGCGTCACCATCTCGGCGGCGGCCGAGGAGGAATCCATGAACCACAATCCCGGTCCGGTCGGCACTTCCGCCTTGTCGATCACGCCATCGACCATGCACTTTTTGCCGATCTTCTGGATGTTGCCCATCGCTTTTTCCTCGATGGTGGTGAGTCCGCCGAGGATGTTGCCCTTGGTTGGCTGCGAATCGGAAAGGTCGCTGGTCTTGTGCCGATTGACCACGTCCTGATAGCGGTTGAACATGGCCATGAAGTCTTCCGCGACCTTGGGCGTGCGGCAGCGCTGCACGATTACCTGTTCGCCGCCGGTGATCTCGGTGGTTTCGCCGAACACCAGCGTGCTGCCGACCTCGTAGAGTTTGTCGAACGCATTGCCGACGGTGGGATTGGCGCCGCAGCCGGACGTGGTATCCGATTCGCCGCACTTGGTAGAGACCCACAATTCATGGATCGGGCACTGTTCGCGGTGCTTTTCAGAAGCAGCCTGCAAAAATTCGCGCGCCGCCTTTGACGCCCGCATGATGGTGTCATGATCGCCGTGCTGCTCGATGCCGTAGCCCACCACCGGCTTGCCGGATTTGGCGATGCCCTCGACTACTTTCTGCGTCCAGCCATCCTCGATGCCGATCACCACCACCGCCGCCACGTTGGGATTGCAGCCGGCGCCGATCAGCGTGCGGAAATGCAGGTCCAGGTCGGCGCCGAACTGCAGGCGGCCGTACGGATGCGGAATCGCCATCACGCCCTTGATGTTGTGCGCCACCGCTTCCGCCGCGGCATTGGAAAGATCATCGACCGGCAGGATGATGACGTGGTTGCGCACGCCGACGCGGCCGTTCTCGCGCCGGTAGCCCCAGAAAGTGGTGTTCTTGGAAATCATGATGTTGTCCTGATTGGATTGTTCGGATGACTGGCGGGTTCGCGCCGTGCGCGCCGCCGGACGCTACCAGCGCTTGGTCTTGATGTTGTGGACGTGAGCGTGCTCGCCGGCCTTGATCGGCGCAACCACGCGGCCAATGTCGGTGCCGTACTTGAATACGGTGTCACCCACGGCCATGTCTTTCAGCGCGATCTTGTGGCCGATCGGAATGTCCTGCAGCGCCTTGACCGGGATCTGCTTGTCGTCGTCCATGATCCAGGCAGTCAGGTCGGTACCCGCCTTGATGCCCTCCACCACCGCCACCGCCACCGTGTCTTTCGCCTCGTGCAGCACAAAGTGAATCATCGCTATCCTCTCCAGGTCATCGTCATCGGCGGTGCCGGAACCGTTTCAGCGCGGCTCCACGGCAACCCAACTGAAAAACGCCGAACTTCAATATTATTCACTGCTGCCGGCAAAGTCAAATAGGTCATCTATATGAGTTGTAGCTATGGACTTCGTTCGCTATGATGACCCCTGTCCAGTTCGTCAGAGAAAAAGACCCGTATGCGCAAATGGGAAGACCCGACGCGCCACCAGAAGCTGGTCGCCGGCGCCGCGCTCGATACACCGTTGTACAAGGAAGTCAAACGCCTGCTGACCGAGACCATCAGCGCCGGCGAGTGGAAGCCCGGCAGCGCCATTCCGGCCGAATGGAAGCTGGCCGAGCGCTGCAAGGTGGCCATCGGCACGGTACGCAAGGCGGTCGATGAACTGGTCAATGAAAACATCCTGATCCGCCAGCAAGGCCGCGGCACCTTCGTCGCCGCGCACAATCGCGCCCGGCTGATGTTTCATTTCTTCCACATCGTCCGCAACGACGGCAGCAAGCTGACGCCCGAGGTGGTGATGCTGTCCTTCAGCCGCGGCCTTGCCGACGTGGAAGAGGCCGCACATCTCGGCATCAAGGTCGGGTCAAAGGTATACCGCATCAGGAATGTACTCAGGCTCGCGGGCGAGCCGATGATTTTCGACACCATCGTGATCCCGCAGGCGATGTTCCCCAAGCTGACGGCGGCCAGATTCAAGGGCCGGCCGAACACCATTTACCATCTCTACCAGAGTGAATACGGCATTACCGTCGTGCGATCGGCAGAGCGATTGCGCGCCCGCCTGGCTGACGCGGAAAGCGCGGGGATCCTTGAAATCAAGCAGGGCGCGCCGTTGCTGGAGATCAGGCGGGTGGCGCTTACCTTCAACGACGTGCCGGTTGAGTTTCGCCGCTCGCTGGTCGACACCGAGCATTACGAGTATTTCAGCGATCTGGCCAAGTCGGGCAACGGATAGCGCGCCATTTCACGCGGTGGCCGGCCTCACAAGCCTGCTACAAGCCATGAGCGGACATTCATGCCCATTAATGCAATTGGCGAGTCATGCCCGTCAGTTCGGTCAAAAAAGTATGGGAAAAAGGTTGCTGCTTTTCACGCTTTTGTTAGTGGTGGCGTTATGCAGCAGGAGTGAAGTTAAGCTATTGTTCCAGTTGAAATTCTATTCGGTTATCCACAGCGTGTTATGAGGCGGCATGGAATGTTATACGGATGCCGTGCTCCCTGAATAAAGTTTGGCCTCACACAACCATCGCCACTGCACTCGTGATGCGCATGAGTTCACTCCCTATCCACACCCCTTCTCTTCGGCTACGTTGCCTCGTCGTCGAGGAGGCTGAACGAATGATGGAGCTCAATGGCGAGCCGACCACTCGCCGCTGGCTTCCGTCGCATGTCTACGCAGACATGAATGAGGCAATCTCCCGCATGCGCTACCTCATCTCCTGCTATTCGTCGCCAGGCGATCCGCGTTTGGGCCCGTACGTCTTGGCCGTCGAACACCTCGCCAGCGGAGCACTGCTCGGCCATGTAGGGTTCAGCCCTTTGGACAACGAGGTGGAGGCTTCCTACGCCATCGCCGAAGGTTCACGCGGGCGCGGGTACGGTTCCGAGGCTTTGCTCTACGCGTGCCAATGGGCTGCAGAGAATTTCAGCCTGCCCAGCATCTTGGCCATCACCGAATCTGAAAACACGCCGTCACGCCGCACTCTTGAACGCGCCGCATTCGTTCATGCCGAAGACACGGTCATGCCGTTCCAGGGTAGTCAACAGACCGTCAGTCGCTACTTGTGGCGTCGCGTCAGTGAGCCGGTTCGGTGAGGCCTAATCCCTCGCTCCACCTGACGTTCGCCAGCCGGCTGCGCCGTCTGGCGAACGCAGGTGAGCTCAAACGTTAGAGGTCCACCGATGTTTTCCGTATTGGCGAAATTTCACCCAATATCAATGGCGCCAGCGGTCGGTCTTCTTTGGCTCGCCGCTTTTACGTTTTTGATTTTCTTGTTATCACTACTGGATGTACCAGGAGTGAATGAACATGGAACTGGCCAGCTTTTCCTATACACGTCATGGCTGATTGCTCTGATCGCGGCCCTAGTCCATATCGGACTAATTCTCCGGCGACGTCGTGCCAGTCATTCCCCGGACTGAACTCATGCAACCCATGCGAGCGGCGCCAACCCGGTGGCGCACTACCCCGCCACCGACACCTGCGCCAGCCCGGCATCGACGATGATGCTCTGGCCGGTGATGCCGTTCGAATCGTCCGCACCGAGGAACAGGGCGGTGCGCGCCACGTGTGATGCATCGAGACGGTACTTGAGGCATTGCAGCGCGATGAACTTCTGGTCTTCCTCGGGGTTGCGCCAAAGCGCCTGCTGCCGCTCGGTGACGATGGCGCCCGGCACCAGTGCATTCACGCGGATGTTGCTTTCACCCAGTTCCCGGGCCAGCGTGCGCGAGAGGCCCGAGATGCCGGCCTTCGCGGTGGTGTAGCCGACCAGGTTGGCACGGCCGCGCATCCACGAGATCGAGCCCAGGTTGATGATCGAGCCGCCACCGGCCGCCGCCATGCCGGGCGCCACCTGCTGAATGGCGAAGACGTGATGCTTAAGGTTCAGCGCAAGACAGTTGTCCCAGTACTCGGGCGTTAGTTCGGCCAGCGTATGCCGCGCATCGTTGCCGGCATTGTTGACGAGCACACGGATGGCGCCAAGATCGGCCTCGACCTGTGCCAGATGCGCCTGGTAGGCGGCGGTGTCGCGGACATCGCAGGCGCCGTAGCGCGGAGCGTATTTGCAGGCGGATGAAAGCTTCGCGACCAGCGCGTCACTTGCCGCGCTGTCGATATCGCAAAACGCCACACGCGCGCCTTGCCGCGCGAAATGTTCCACCAGCGACGCACCGATGCCGGAGCCGCCGCCCGATACGAACACGACGCGGTTTTCGAGGCTGGGGTAATTTGTCATGGCTGTCATTGCAGTGTCTCTTGTCCGGTTCAGGCCAGCGGCGGGGAATCAATCTGGAAATCGCAGATCGCCATTCTGCGCGCTTCTTCAGGCATTTTTTGCCGGAACGCCGCGCCAGATGGCGACCTTCAAATTAGGCAACATATATTTACCCCTGTCGTACCGGCGGAGGCCGGTACCCAAGTTTTGTAACCTCTTGAGTTGCAGAGAAAATTAGGCCCCGGACTAAATCCGGGGCGACAGATTCGCAGATTAATAGATGTTCCCAATACCGCTGCTTCCACCGACCCGTAACAGCCGCGGTACGTGCAATCAAGTATCCCGGCAACCAACTCAGTCAAGATACATCGGCTCCGCGCGTCCGGCGACGTCCAGCTCACAGGCGAAAATTCCTCCTGCATGCACGTCTGCCAGCAATTCGGTTTCCGACGCACCTTCACGCGCCGTGGTGATGTAGAGCGTGCGCAAATCCGGTCCGCCGAAGGCCACCATCGTCACGCGTTTTGCCGGCACATGGACGATGCCGGTGACCTCGCCTTGCGGCGAGAAGCGCAGAACCCGCCGGCCTTCATATTGCGCGCTCCAGTAATTGCCGGCGCCATCGATGGCGGCGCCGTCGGGCCGTCCCGCATAGCCGGCATCGGCGCGATTGTCCGGCCGGCGGGCGAAGGGAAGACGCGCACCGATTGTTCCGGTTTGCAGATCAAAGGCGAACTGATAGATGACGTGATTCGGCGTGTCGGACTGAAAGACATGGCGATTGTCCAGGCTGAACGCCATGCCGTTGCTCACCTTCACGCCGAGTTGTTCTTCCGGTCCCCAACCGCGCCTGACCTTGCCGCGCTCGAGGCAATAGACGCTGGCCCGTTCCGCCGTGCGCGGCTCGAACATCGCGCCGGCCCAGAATCGACCCGCCGCATCGCAACGGCCATCGTTGAAGCGCATGTTGCTCGTATCGTAGGGCGCGTCCGCGATTTTTTTCAGGCTGCCGTCGGCGGGGAAAAACCGGTAGAAGCCATCGCGCAACGCCGCCACCAGCCCGCCGCTTGCCGCGAGCGCGATGCAGCCCGGCTCGCACGGCATCGGCCAGCGCTGGTTGATGCCGGTCGCCGGATCGAAGCGGTTGATGGCGCGGCCGGAAATGTCGACCCAGTACAACTTCTGCTCGGCGCTGCTCCACAGCGGGCACTCGGCCAGTGCGGCGCGCGCGTCGAGCACCAGCCGCACATCGCGGACTTCAAGCATGGGACTTTGCTGCTGCCGCGCGCCCGCTCAGCGCAATCGAGATCGAGATCTCAAACGATTCCCCGACAGCCAGCATGCGCATGCCGGTATCGGCGACGCCCCTGGCGGCCAGGGCGAAAGCATTGTTGACGTGCGTGACCGGCTCCAGCGCGATGAAATGGCGGCCGTCGTTGGGTGCGAACACGACGATCTGCCGGCAAGCTTCGCTGGCCTCGAGCTGCATGCGGTGGGTTGGATAATCGAGCACCGCGCGACGTCCCCAGCCGGTGAAGCAGTGATCGACCTTCCAGCCGGCGGCGGGACGCAGCTGGCTGAAGTCCGCTTCCGGCGGCACCGGGCCCAGCTCGGTCGGCAGTGAATCGGCGCCCATCTTCCACATTCCCTTCCAGTCGCTTTGCAGATGCGTATCAGCGGTCAGCGGGAAAAAGGGATGAAAGCCCAGCCCGGCCGGCATCGGCCGCCGGTCCGTGTTCTTGACTTTCAGGCCGAGCTGCAGCGCGTTCGCCGCCAGACGCACCACTTGCGTGGCCTCGCAGGCGAACGGCCAGTCGGCGTCGGGCGCGTGGCTGAGGTGGAGTTCGGCGGAATCCGCCGTGCGCTTGACCACCGGCCACGCCCGCTGCCAGCCGAAGCCATGGATCGCGTGAGGCTCCTGCATGAAGTTGGGTCGCAACGCCATCGTCTGTTCGCCGACGATCAGTTTTGCCTGCCCGATGCGGTTTGAATACGGTACCAGCGGATAAACGCCCATCTGCCGCACCAGACGCTCGTTGATGGCCGCATCCGGCGCGCGGCGCAGGATGTCATGGCCCTTCCAGGTGAAGCGCGCGAT
>CAYQKN010000077.1:0-6988 GCA_964417885.1 uncultured Burkholderiales bacterium
CGAACAGGGCGCGCGGCAGCGGCAGGCCGGTGTCGACGTGCCCTGTCATGTGCCGCAGCACGTCCCACTCCCAGCAGAAGTTTTCCATGAACTGGCTGGGCAGCTCGACCGCATCCCACTCGACGCCGTTAATGCCGGACACACCGAGGATTTCGACCTCGGTCAGCAACTGGTGCAGGCCGTGGCCGAATTCGTGGAACAGCGTGATCACGTCATCATGGGTGAACAGCGCCGGCCGCACGTCACCGCCCTCGTTCACCGGCGCGGCAAAGTTGCAGGTGAGGTAGGCGACCGGATGCTGGAT
The DNA here is from genome assembly GCA_964417885.1 of uncultured Burkholderiales bacterium. Lineage (GTDB taxonomy): Bacteria > Pseudomonadota > Gammaproteobacteria > Burkholderiales > Usitatibacteraceae > UKL13-2. The sequence continues at coordinate 305 of CAYQKN010000077.1, forward strand.
CGAGCCGTTCTTGCGGCGGCGGTTGATCGCATCATCCATCCAGGCGCCGCCGCGCTTGGCATCGCGGGCGTAGAGATCGAGGTAAAACTGCCCGACCAGCGCGCCGGCGCGGTCGCGCAGGTCGAAAAAGCTGACATCGGGGTGCCAGGTTTCGGCCGCGGCCGGCGCAATCGTCAGGCCGTACAGGGTCTCGATTACCCGGAACAGGCCGGCCAGCACTTGCGGCTCAGGGAAATACTGCTTGACCTCGTTATCGGAGAACGCATAGCGCTTCTCGCGCAATTTCTCGCTGATGTAGGCCACGTCCCAGGCTTCGACATCGGCCATGTTCAGTTCCGCACGCGCATAGGCGGTCAGTTCATCCCAGTCCTTGAGCGCAAACGGCCGCGACTTTGCCGCCATGTCCTCGAGAAAGCGGATCACGTCGGACGGCGAATCGGCCATCTTGGTGGCGAGCGATACCTCGGCATAGTTGCGGTAACCGAGCAGCGACGCGGTTTCCGCGCGCAACGCGAGAATGCGCCGGATGTTGGCGGTGTTGTCCCACTTCGGGTCCGCGCCCAGTTCGGATGCGCGGGTGGCGAAGGCGCGATAGAGCCGCTCGCGCAGCGGCCGATAGGCGGCGTACTGCATCACCGGCATGTAGCAGGGCGCGTGCAACGTGAGTTTCCAGCCGTCGCGGCCGTCTTTGCTGGCGGCGTCGCGGGCAACGGTCTTGACGTCCTCGGGCAGCCCGGCCAGCTCGCTCTCGTTGTCGACAAAATGCGCAAAGGCGTTGGTGGCATCGAGCACGTTGTCATTGAAGGTCGACATCACGGTCGACAGCTCCTCCTGCACCGCCGCGTAGCGCGCCTTGCGCTCGGCCGGCAACTCGGCGCCACCCAGCCGGAAATCGCGCAGCTCGTTTTCCAGCGACTGCTTCTGCGCGTCCGAAAGCAGGGCAAACCCTGGCGACGCGCGCAACGCCTTGTACTTGGCGAACAGGCGCTCGTCCTGTGACAGTTCGGTCCAGAACTGGGTCACCGCCGGCAGCGCGCCGTTGTACGCATCGCGCAGCGCCGGCGAGTTGAGCACCGCGTTCAGGTGGCCGACCACGCCCCACGACCTGCCGAGCTGCTCGGTGGCGTCGTCCAGGGGGATGACAAAGTTGTCCCAGGTCGGCAAGGCACGGTCGGCAACGAGGCCTTCCACCGTCTGCCGGCAGGCGGCAATCAGCTGCTCGACCGCCGGCTGAACGTGGTCAGGCGTGACAGCGGCAAACCGCGGCAGCCCGGAAAAATCGAGCAGGGGATTATCGGTGGCAGTAGCGGCAGGGCTGGGCATGGCGGCGTCACCGTCGAATTGATATCGGTCAAATTATACTGCCGTCGTGTTTTTGCCCGGCCGGGCCCGGGGCGCACGGCATCCCCCGAACACGGGCATCGCTGGCTGGCATTCGATGAATTGGGTACACTGCCACCGGGAGGCTGTCATGCAGGGACACACCAGTCGGCGCGGGCAACGAACCATGCGCTGCCGTTCAGTATCTGGCCGAGTACCCCGGTCGCGATCGCAGGCAATCGTGCGCGCGGCCGCGTGCGCGCGCTCCCCCCGGTTCATCCTGACCTTTCCTCCATGCCGTCCGACGCACTGAGCCGCACGCTGGTCCTGAGCGTGGTTGCAGTCGACCTGGTCGGCTATTCGCGCAAGTCCGTCGCCGAGCAGATGTCGCTCAAGGACCAGTTCAACAAGATCCTGTTGCAGGCCATCCAGGACATCGACGTTGCCGACCGGATCATTCTCGACACCGGCGACGGGGTGGCGATCGGTTTCCTCGGCGACCCCGAGGATGCGCTGTACGTGGCCATGTACATGCACGACGCGATCAACCGCGACAGCCGCCACAGCGCCTCGGGCGGCTTCGACGCCGCCTCGATCCGCACCGGCATCAACCTCGGCCCGGTCAAGCTGGCCACCGGCGTGGGCGGCCACCCGAACATCATCGGCGACGGCATCAACGTGGCCGAGCGCATCATGCAGTTCGCCGAACCGGGGCAGCTCACCGCGTCCCGCCCGCTGGTCGAGGTGATGACGCGCATGTCCGATCACTACGCGACGCTGTTCCAGTTCGCCGGGGTACGCACCGACAAGCAGGTGCGCGCCCACGACGTCTACATCGTCGGCAAATCGGCGGCGGCGTTCCGCCAGGCGCAGTCCGGGGTGCTGGCGCGCGCCGGCAAAACCGCAGTCGACAGCCCCGCGCCAGGCGCTGCCGTGGCCAGTGCCGCAGCGCCGCCGCCCGCTGCTGCCAAGCCTGCGTCGAAGCCGAAGGCCACCGCACCGGCAACCGCGATGCCTGCCCCCCCACCTGTGGCGCCGGTCGCCGCACCATCAAACGGACTGGCCGACTTTCTCGGCGACCGCAACCGGGTGGCAACCACCGCCTTTGCGCTGGCGGTGACGGCCGTGATCCTGGCCGCACTGCTGGCCTGGCGGAAAATGTCCGCGCCGGGCACGCCGCCCGCCCCGCTTGCCGTCAGCACTGCGCCGGCAGTGGCCGTGGAGCCGCCGGCGCCCGCCACATCTACCCCGACCGAGCCCGCCGCAAAGGTTGCCGACAAGGCGCCGGCGCCGCGGGAAACCGCTGCGACCAAGCCGGCCGCACCCGACCCGAAACCGGCTGCCCCCGCTGTCAAGCCGGAAACTGCCGCCGCGAGCAAAATGGCCACACCACCGGTCACGATCACGCCGCCACCTGTCGCCAAGACCGTGGAGCGGGTGCCGGCCAAAGCCGAGCCGGTCGCCCCGCCGGTCACCCGCGACAAACCGCGTGATGCACCGGCCGAACCCGCCGCCCGCGATAGCGCACGCAAGCCTGCCGGCACCAAGGCGCCGGAGCCACGCATCCTGCCGGGCAGCTCGGCGCCGATCGTGCCAGCCTACCAGTCGCCGGCCGACGCACCGCGGCAGGAGGCCGTTGCACCGACCCCGGCGCCACCCGCACCGGCCGCACCGGCGCCGGCCGAAACCACCGAGGTGATAGTCGTCTCGCGCAGCGCACCGGCCTATCCGGTCGAGGCGGTGCGCCAGGGCATCAGCAGCGGCACAGTGCGCGCGCGCGCCACCATCGACGCCCGCGGCAATGTGGTCGGCGAGGTGAACATCATCGAATCGCGGCCGATCCAGGCGTTCGGCCGCGAGGCCCGCAACAGTATGAAAACCTGGAAATTCAACCCCGGCGCACCGGGCCGCGTTTATGAAGTCGAAATCAGCATGAAGCAATGACCGCTGCCAATGAATAGTCCTCCACTCGAGATTCTCGGCCGCTACAAGATCCTGCGCATCGTCGGACGCGGCGCGATGGGCATCGTCTACGAGGCGGTCGATCCGGAGATCGACCGGGTGGTGGCGATCAAGACCATCAACCTGATGCTGTCGCCGGACGAGATGGCGCAGTACGAGGCGCGCTTCAAGCAGGAAATCAAGGCCGCCGGTCGCCTCAACCATCCCAACATCGTCACCATCTACGACGTCGGCAAGACCGACAATTTCGCCTACATGGCGATGGAATTCATCAACGGCTGCGAGCTGAAGGACCTGCTGAAGTCGGGCCAGCCGCTGCCGGTCGATGTCGCGCTGGACATCGTCGCCCAGGCGGCCGAGGGCCTGGCCTTCGCCCACACGCGCGACATCATCCACCGCGACGTCAAGCCGGCCAACATCATGCTGCTGGAAAGCGAGGACGGGCTGGTGGCCAAGATCACCGACTTCGGCATCGCCCGCATGCCGGCCTCGGCGGTCAAGACCATGACCGGCATGGTGATGGGTTCGCCGCGCTACATGTCGCCGGAGCAGGTGGTGGGCAAGCACCTGAGCGCCCGCTCGGATATCTTTTCGCTTGGCGTGGTGCTGTACGAGGCGCTGACCGGCATCGCGCCGTTCGAATCCGACACCATCAGTTCGATCATGTACCAGACCGTGCACGTTGCCGCACAGCCGCCGTCCAGCCTCAACCCCGAGCTTGGGCCCGAGTTGGACGCCATCGTTGCCCGGGCGCTGGCCAAGCTGCCGGAAGAACGCTACGACACGATGAAGGCGTTCTCGCGCGCGATCCGCGAACTGCTGCGCACGCGTACCGGCATTGCCGGGCTGATGACCAGCGCCAATTTCCAGCTGACGCATATCAATACCGCTACCGCGATGGCGCCGCGCGAAGCCGCACCACCCGCAGCGCCTGTTGCCACCACGCCCGCGCCGACTCCCGCTGTCGCCCCGCCAGCTGCACCGGCGGCAAGCACGCTCCCGCCGGCGCCGCGCGACGACATCACGCGCATGGTGCCGCGCGCGCCGGTCGCCCCGGTTCCGGCCGCGCCCCCGGCACCGGCCGCTCCTCCTGCCCCGGCTGCCCCTCCCGCAGCGGCTGCTCCTTCCGCACCGGTCGCGCCCGCAGCCACCGTACCGCCGATCGCCGCCTCGCCCGCGCCGGCGGTGATAACCGGCTCGCGGCCTGTTGCCGTTGAGGAAGAGAGCGAGCGAACCGTATGGCCGGTGTCGGTCGCCAATCAGTTTGATTCGACCGCGGCAACCATGAAGCTGGCCGAAATCACCGCACAGACCGAAGAGATCGCCGAATTCATCAGCCACTCAAGGCAGATGCCCGCGCTTAAGGAATCGGCGCCCGCGCCAGTTGCCGAACCGTCTGCGTCGGCACCAGCCCCCGCGCCACCACCACCCGCCGAGGCGGCCCCGCGCCGACCCGGCATCAGTCTCGACATGACGCAGATGATGCCGGTACAGCGGAAGCTGCCGATGGGGCCCTTGCTGCTGCTGGGCGGCTTGGCGTTGACGGTTATTGTGCTGGCGGCAATGCTGGCGTCTACTTTCGCCTGACACGCCGCTGACGCCTATGCGTCTAGGCGGTGTAAACCACCCGGCCGCCGACCACCGTCATTGCCACCCGCGCCTGCATCTCGCGCCGCAGATAGGGCGTGTTCTTGCCCTGGCTGCGCAGGGTTTGCGGCGTCACCGCCCAGAACGCGGCCGGGTCGAAAATACACAGGTCGGCCGGCGCGCCGATTGCCAACACCCCACTGTCCAGGCCCAGCAGCCGCGCCGCACAGCCGGTCACCTTGTGAAGCGCAGCCGGTGTGGATACGCCGGCATCGGCCGCCCACTTCAAGGTCAACGGCAGCAGCATTTCGAGGCCGGTCGCACCCGGCTCGGCTTCGCCAAACGGCACATGCTTGGCGTCGTCATCGACCGGGCTGTGGTCGGAACAGATTGCATCGATGGTGCCGTCGATCACGCCACGCGACAAGGCATCGCGATCGGACGGGCTGCGCAGCGGGGGCGCAAACCGGTACTGCGAATCGAAGTGGCCGATGTCGCGGTCACTCAGCAACAGATGGTGAATGCCGACATCGCAGGTCAGCGGCAGGCCTTCCGCCTTGGCTGCCCTCACCAGGTCCACGCCCAGGCGGCTGGACAGGCGCGCCAGGTGCACGCGGGCGCCGGTATCGCGCATCAGCATCACGATGGTGGCAATGGCCACCGTCTCTGCGCTGACCGGTATCCCGGCCAGGCCCAGGCGCGACGCCACTTCGCCGTCGTGCGCCATGCCGCCGCGCGCAAGGTGCGCTTCCTCCGGCCGCAGCCATACCGCATAGCCGTAGGTGGCAGCGTACTGCATGGCGCGGTACAGCACCACGGTATCGACAATCGGCTGGTTGGCATTGGTGAAGCCGATGCAACCGGCCTCGGTCAGCTCCACCATCTCGGTCAGCTTTTCGCCCTGCAGGCCGGCGGTCAGCGCACCCAGCGGATAGACGCGGGCCTGGTCGATGGCGCCGGCCCGGCGCTTGAGCATTTCCACCAGTCCCGGTTCATCGAGCACCGGGTCGGTATCCGGCGGGCACACCAGCGCGGTCACACCGCCCGCCACCGCAGCCAGCAATTCGCTTTCCAGCGTGGCCTTGTGTTCGAGCCCCGGTTCACGCAGGCGCGCGCACAGGTCGATCAGGCCGGGACAAATCAGTTTGCCGCTGGCGTCGATCACCTTGTCGGCTTTCCAGCCGGCTGGCGCCGCACCGATTGCGGCGATGCGGTCGCCGTCGATGTACAGGGATTGAACCTGATCGAGCCTGTTTGCCGCATCGACCAGGCGGCCGTTGTTGATTTCGATTTTTGTCATGTTGGCGCTCATGCTCCAGTCACCGTCGCCATCACCGCCATCCGCACCGCGATGCCGAACGTCACCTGCGGCAGGATCACGCTTTGCCGGCCGTCGGCAATCGGCGAATCGATCTCCACCCCGCGGTTCATCGGCCCGGGGTGCATGACGATGGCGTCCGGCTTGGCGCGCGAAAGCTTTTCCGAGGTGAGCCCGTAGCTCTTGAAGAATTCGTGCGCGGAAGGCAGCAGCGCGCCGTTCATGCGCTCGTTCTGCAGCCGCAGCATGATCACCACATCGCAGCCCTCCAGCCCGCGATACATGTCGTGGAACACCGAGACGCCCATGCGCTCGACGTCGGTCGGCACCAGCGTTTTCGGCCCGATCACGCGCACATCCGGACAGCCGAGCGTGGTCAGCGCGTGGATGTCGGAGCGCGCCACCCGAGAGTGCAGCACGTCGCCGACAATCGCCACCGACAGGTTGTTGAACGCTTTCTTGTAGTGACGGATGGTGTACATGTCGAGCAGGCCCTG
>CAYQKN010000077.1:6998-15868 GCA_964417885.1 uncultured Burkholderiales bacterium
TGGCGGCCGTCGCCGGCATTGATCACCGCAATCCTCGGCTTCACGTGCTGTGCGATCAGGTGCGCCGCACCCGACTGGGCGTGACGGACGATGAACATGTCGGCGTTCATCGCCGCCAGGTTGTCGATGGTATCGAGCAGCGATTCGCCCTTGCTGGTGGAGGACGCGTTGATGTTGAGGTTGATCACATCCGCCGACAGCCGCTTGGCGGCAATTTCGAACGTGGTGCGGGTGCGGGTCGAATTCTCGAAGAACAGGTTGAACACCGACTTGCCGCGCAGCAACGGGACTTTTTTCACCTCGCGGTCGCCGACACTGACGAACTGGTCCGCAGTTTCGAGAATGCTTTCGATCATCGTCCGCGGCAACCCCTCGGTGGTGAGGAGGTGTTTCAGTTTGCCGTCGGCGCCGAGCTGGGGATTGTATTGGAGTGGCATTATGATTTCTGCTGGATATCGAAACGCAGGACGTTGTTGTCGTTCTTGAGCACCAGTTCCTGCGAGGGGTCCAGCGTCATGGTGGCGCCGGCGAAATCGGCGCTGAACGGCAGCTCGCGGCGGCCGCGATCGACCAGCACCGCCAGCCGGACGCTGGCCGGGCGGCCGAAATCGAACAGTTCGTTCAATGCCGCGCGCAGCGTGCGACCGCTGTTGAGCACATCGTCGACGAGCAGGATGTGACGGCCGTTGACGTCGAACGGCATGTCGGTGGATCTTTTCTGCGGATGCAGGCCGATCTTACCGAAGTCATCGCGATGCAGCGTCACCGCCAGCTTGCCCAGCGGCAGCGCGATGCCGAGCATCGCGTGCAGTTTTTCCGCCGCCCACACACCGCCGGTGTGGATGCCGACCATGGCGGTATCGGCCGGCAGCGTGCCGATTTTCTGCGCCAGCTCGGCCAGCAGGGGTTCCGCGTCAAGCTGCATGTCGTGCCGCCTCATCAAGATAGTTTTGCAGGATGACCTGGGCGGCCACCGCATCGATGTGTTGTTTCTGCGCGATGCCGCGAATGCCCTGCGCCGCCAGCATCCGCTCCGCCTCGGCCGAGCTCAGGAATTCGTTCACGTATTCCACCGGCAGGCGAAAGTTCTCCGCCAGCCGGTTGCCGAACTTGTGCGCCAGGTGCGCGACTTCATGCGGCCGGCCGTCTTCGTGTTCGGGTTCGCCGATGACGAAGCGTGCCGGCTGCCACTCGCGCACCAGGATGCCGACTGCGGCCAGACGGTCCTGGTTGGACTCCACATGCAGCGTGGTCAGCGGACGCGCTTCACCGGTGATGGTGTTGCCGACGGCGACGCCGATGCGTTTTTCGCCGAAATCGAATGCGAGGATGGTTTCGGCGACGGCGGCGCTAGGCATGACCGGCCACATCGGACAGGTTGCCGTAATTGAGCCCGAGCAGCCCCATCGCGGCGGTGAGGCGCTCTTCGGCTGGCAGATCGAAAATCATGTGGGCGTTGGCCGCCACCGTCAGCCAGCCATTGCGCTTGATCTCGTCTTCCAGCTGGCCCGGCGCCCAGCCGGCGTAGCCCAGCGTGACCAGCACGCGGCCGGGACCGTTGCCGAGCGCCATCGCCTCGAGAATGTCTTTCGAGGTGGTGAGGCCGGTATCGTCGTCGATCTTCAGCGTCGAGTTCCAGTCGTCCAGCGGCTGATGCAGCACGAAGCCGCGGTCGACCATCACCGGACCGCCGAAGTGCACATTCTCCATCCGCAGTGCCTCGTCCTTGAGATCGATGTCGACCTGCTCGAACAGGCTGCCGAGCGTGACGTCGATCGGCTTGTTGACCACCAGGCCGATGGCGCCCTTGTCGGAATGCTCGCAGATCAGCGTGAGAGTTTTGGAAAAATACGGGTCGGCCATGCCGGGCATGGCGATGAGGAAATGATTGGTAAGATTAATGCTGTCCATTCACCCCGCCATTCTACCCGCTGGCGGCAAATCCCGCCATGCAAAATCCATCCTGCGACGCCGCGCTGTTCTGGTTCCGGCGCGATTTGCGCGTCACCGACAATGCGGGCCTGTATCGCGCGCTCAAGGCGGCCAGGCGGGTTTTCTGCGTGTTCGTGTTCGACCGGGAAATCCTCGATGCCCTGCCGTCGCGGCGCGACCGGCGGGTGGAATTCATTCATCAATCGATTGCGGAACTCAAGGACTCACTGAGAAAACTGGGCGGCGACCTGATTGTGCATCACGCGCGCGCCGATGAAGCCATTCCCCTGCTGGCGCGGGAGTTGAAGGTCGATGCGGTTTTCACCAATGAAGACTACGAACCGATGGCGATCGCGCGCGATGCGCGGGTACGGGAATCGCTGCGTGAACATGACACCGGCTTTCACACCTTCAAGGACACGGTGATTTTCGAGAAGGACGAGATCCTCACCCAGGCCGGCGGCACCTACAGTGTGTTCACGCCATACAAGAACGCATGGCTGAAAAATCTCGACGACTATCAACTGAAGCCCTATCCGGTGGCGACGTATGCGAAGCACCTGGCGGCGCCGAAAATGAAGCTGGAAATGCCTTCGCTGGCACAGCTTGGATTCGAGACCACCAACCTGAACTCGCTGGGCATCGCCGGCGGCGAAGCGGCAGCGGCAACCTTGCGCGACGATTTCGTCGGCCGCATCGACGACTACCGCGAAGCGCGCGATTTTCCGGCGGTGCGCGGTGTCTCCTATCTGTCGGTGCACAACCGCTTCGGCACCATCTCGATCCGCGAGCTGGCGGCAATTGCGCACGCGGAAACGCTGCGCAAAAAAAATGCCGGCGCCGAGACCTGGCTGTCGGAGCTGATCTGGCGCGACTTTTATTTCCAGATCATTTATCACCACCCGCACGCGGCCCGCTCCGCGTTTCGGCCCGAGTACGATGCCATCCGCTGGCCCAACGATGCGGCGCTGTTTGCTGCCTGGCGCGAGGCGCGCACCGGCTATCCGATCATCGATGCGGCAATGCGGCAGATCAACGAGTCGGGCTATATGCACAACCGCCTGCGCATGATCGTCGCCAGCTTTCTCACCAAGGACCTGCTGATCGACTGGCGCTATGGCGAAAAGTACTTTGCCGACCACCTCAACGACTTCGATCTCTCCGCCAACAACGGCGGCTGGCAATGGGCGGCCTCCACCGGCTGCGACGCGCAGCCGTATTTCCGCATCTTCAACCCGGTGACGCAGTCGGAACGATTCGATCCGAAGGGAAAATTCATCCGCCGCTATCTGCCGGAGCTGAAAGACGTGCCGGATAAATTCATCCATGCGCCGTGGACGTTGCCGCCGCTTGAGCAGCAGGCGCGCGGCTTGCTGATCGGCCGCGATTACCCGGCGCCGGTGGTGGATCATGCCCTGCAGCGCGACAAGGCGCTAACGTTATACAAGACAGTGAAGGGATAAACCGCAGGGAACCTCTGATCAAGTATCCGGGATCGCGTTTTGACGAGATTGGCCCAGTTGCCAGGCGCGAAGGACGCGTTGATATCGGGCATCTCAACCGTCCTTCGCAACGCCGCAGATGGGCCAATATCGTCAAAACCCTGCGGGCGCTGGCTTGGCGGGCGGTCTGCGGCGTTGCGCTCCTCGTGAAGGGATGACCATTCACTTCGTCGCGCGCCTGGCAGCCCATCCCGCCAAGCCAGCGCGCGACCCGGATACTTGATCAGAGGTTCCCTAGCACTGGCGCGGCGTTCCAGCCATTTCTGCCCCGGAAGGCGCACCAGTGCTTGAGTTCTACTTGTAACGTATCAGCCGTCAATACTGTTCGAAATCCCAGCCGCACAGCACGACTCTGCTAACCTGAATCAATACAACGAGAACAACCCTGGAGGAGCACCGCATGATTTCATCAACCAACTTTTCTCGCCGGCTACTGAGCGCACTGGCCGCCGTCGCCACCCTGGCAGGCGTGACCGTTGCAGCGCCTGCCGCGGCACAGGACTACCCGACCAAGCCGATCAAGCTGATCATTCCGTATCCGCCGGGCGGCGCCACCGACGTCATCGGCCGCATCGTCGCGCTGAAGATGTCCGAGGCGCTGGGCCAGCAGGTGGTGGTCGACAACCGCAGCGGCGCCACCGGGTCGATCGGTGCGGCCGCGGCCGCCACCTCGGCGCCGGACGGCTACACGCTGCTGCTGGGGGCATTGACCAGCCACTCGATCAACGCGGCGCTGCAGCCCAAGCTTTCCTTCGACCTCGCCAAGGATTTCGTGCCGATCGGCGTGGTCGGCCAGGTGCCGCTGGTGTTTGTGGTCACCAACAGCCTGCCGGTCAAGACGCTGCCTGAGTTGCTCGCTTATACCAAGGCCAAGCCGGGCGTTAGTTTCGCTTCGTCGGGCAACGGCTCGCCGCAGCATATGGCGGGCGAACTGTTCAAGAGCATGACCAAGGTCGACATGCTGCACGTGCCGTACAAGGGCAGCGGCCCGGCCATGACCGACCTGATCGGCGGCCAGGTGCAGACCATGATCGAGACCATGCCGGCCGCGCTGCCGCACATCAAGTCGGGCGCGCTGCGGCCGCTGGCGGTTGCCATGCCGTCACGCTCGGCCAACCTGCCGGATGTGCCGACGGCGGCCGAAGCCGGCTTGCCTGATTTCATCGTGACCTCGATGTTCGGCTTACTGGCGCCGGCCAAGACGCCGCCGGCATTGGTGGCCAAATTGGCGGCCGCGCTGGAAAAAGTGCTGGCGCAGAAAGACACCCAGGACCGGATGGCCGCGCAGGGCGTGATCACCGGCTACCTCAATCCGGTCGACAGCGCCAAGCGCATCCGCGCCGAAATCGACAAATGGACCAAGGTGGCGAAGGACGCGAATATCAAGCTCGAATAGTGCGATGGCATCCGAGTCCGGAAGAGGCCTGAAAAAAGGCCTCACCTCCTACGGTGACAGCGGCTTTTCGCTGTTCCTGCGCAAAGCTTTCATCAAGGCGATGGGCTACACCGATGATGCGCTCGACCGGCCCATCATCGGCATCACCAACACCGCCAGCGATTTCAATCCCTGCCACGGCAATGTGCCGCAGATCATCGAGGCGGTGAAGCGCGGCGTGATGCAGGAGGGCGGGATGCCGTTCGTGTTCCCGACCATCTCGATCGGCGAATCGTTCGCCCATCCGACCAGCATGTATTTGCGCAACCTGATGGCGATCGACACCGAGGAAATGATGCGCGCGCAGCCGGTCGATGCGGTGGTGCTCGTCGGCGGCTGCGACAAAACCATCCCGGCGCAGTTGATGGCGGCGGCCTCACTCGACATCCCGACCATCGTCATTCCCACCGGGCCAATGTTGACAGGTGAGCACAAGGGCGAGCGGCTGGGTGCCTGCACCGATTGCCGCCGCTTCTGGGCCAAGTATCGTGCAAGTGAAATCGATGAGGCCGAGGTCAATGAGATCAACGCCAAGCTGGCGCCCACCACCGGCACCTGCATGGTGATGGGCACCGCCAGCACCATCGCCTGCATGGTCGAGGCCTGCGGCATGAGCCTGCCTGGCGCGGCGGCGATCCCGGCTGTTTACGCCGAGCGTTTCCGCCATGCCGAAACCACCGGACGGCGCAGCGTTGCGCTGACCCGGGCGCCGCTGACGGCGCAGGACATCCTGACACCCGAATCGGTCACCAACGCACTGGTGGTGCTGCACGCCATCGGCGGCTCGACCAATGCCCTGATTCATTTCACGGCGGTGGCCGCGCGGCGCGGCATCAAGATTGATTTGGCCGAATTCGACCGGCTCGGCCGCACTATCCCGGTGCTGGTGGACTTAAAGCCCAGCGGCGCGCACTACATGGAGCACCTGTACGAAGACGGCGGGTTGATGGCGGTATTGAAGGAACTGAAGCCGTTCCTGCACCTGGACTGCATGACCATCAGCGGCCGCACGCTGGGCGAGGAGATCGACGCTGCAACGGGGCCGACAAAACGCAAGGTGATCCGCATCGCGTCCGAACCGATCTTTCACAGTGGCGGGCTGGCCGTGCTGACCGGCAACCTGGCGCCGCGCGGCGCCCTGATCAAGCACGCCTCCGCTACACCGGCACTGCTGCAGCATCGGGGCCGCGCCGTGGTGTTCGATGGGCTGGAAGATCTGGCCAATCGCATCGACCGCGATGACCTCGATGTTCATGCCGATGATGTGCTGGTGCTGAAAAACATCGGCCCCAAGGGTGCACCCGGCATGCCCGAGGCCGGCTACATCCCGATCCCGAAAAAACTGGCGCGCGCCGGGGTGAAGGACATGGTGCGCATGTCCGATGCGCGCATGAGCGGCACCGCCTTCGGCACCATCGTGCTGCACATCACGCCCGAAGCGGCCGAGCGCGGCCCGCTGGCGGCGGTACGCCATGGCGACATGATCCGGCTTGATGTGGCGGCGCGCACACTGACGCTGGAAATCAGCGACGCGGAAATGGCCGCGCGGCTGGCAGAATGGACGCCGCCACCGGTATTGGCGGCGATGCCGACCCACGGTTACCGCAAGCTCTACCAGACCACCGTGACCCAGGCCGACCTGGGCTGCGATTTCAATTTCATGCTGCCGCCCGAGATGCCGCTGTCGGCGCCGGTGCTCGACGCGCGGGGCAAGCATGCTTGATACGCCCGCCAGCTCCACCGCGCTGGTGGTGGGCGGCGGCACCATGGGTGCCGACGTGGCGATGGTGCTGGCGCGCGCCGGCTGCCGCACGGTGGTGATGGAAACCGGCGCTGCGCGTCGACAATCGCTGCCGGACTATTTTGCCGCCGGCATGCGCGACCTGGGTTATCCGCAGCGCGCCAACCGGCTCTCGGTTGCCGCCTCGTTTGCTGATGTCGACTGGCAGAAAATGGATCTTGTCATCGAGTGCATCCCGGAACGACTCGACATCAAGCAAAGCCTGTTTGCCGAGCTGGAGCGGCGGGCGCGACCCGATGCCCTGCTGGCCAGCAACAGTTCCAGTTTTCCGATCAGCGACATTGCCGCAGGCCTGGCCAGCGCGCCACGCATGATCGGCCTGCATTTTTTCATGCCGGCGCACCTGGTGCCGCTGGTGGAAGTGATACTCGGCAAAGTCAGCGATCCGCACCACGGCGCGACCCTGCTTGCGTTCATGCGCGCCTGCGGCATGGTGCCGGTGCTGGTGAAAAAGGATTTGCCGGGATTCCTGGCCAACCGCCTGCAGCACGCACTGGCGCGCGAGGCCTTTGCCATGATCGATGACGGCATCGCCACCGCCGAGGACGTCGACAACGCGGTGCGTTTCGGCTTCGGCTTTCGCTTTCTCGCGGCCGGGCCGGTGCTGCAGCGCGACCATGCGGGGATCGATGTGCACACCGCGGCGGCGGCCACCATGTATCCCTCGCTGTCGGCGGCGACAGTGCCGGCGGCGGTGCTGCGTGAAAAAGTCGCGGCCGGAACGCTCGGTATGAAAACCGGCGAAGGGTTTTTCAAATGGACGCCGGAAACCACCGCGGCCGAGCGCAAGCGCTACGACGACCTGTTGCGCGCGGGGCTCAAGTTGCTGGCGGATGAATTGCCGAACATCAAACCAGACTAGGCAAAGGACGACGTCAGGACGCGATCCGGTCGTGGGTGCACTTCGGCACTCTTTTTTGCTTTAGTAGCGGCGGCGCTAGTTTTCAGGCGACCATCCAGTAGCCTCGACGTCTCGACATTCCAGCGGAGGCCGCGGCGATGGCATTTAGGATGTGCGCTAAATCCAGCCTTCAGCATGGGGGCGGCTTCCAGGCCAAAAAATCCCTGCGAGGCGCGCCAGTGCTTGGCTGTGTGCCAAACGGCGCCTGCGGCGTGCAATGCACTGTGCGGGTCTGAAGCCGAATCTTTATGCCATTTTTACATTCGCGCACCGACAATTTAGCCGGTGTTGATGGCGCGCTGCGTAACCTCGCTCCAACACTTACTTCGTGTGGGAGTTTGAATGGACGCAATTTTCCTCGGTTGGATTCTGGCGCTCGCCGTGGCAGGCCTCGCGATGGTGGCGGGCTGTGCGCGCCTGAAGGAAATCAAATGAGCGGCATCCTCATTGCCGGCGGCATCGTTGCGGTCGCGCTGCTGGTGTACCTGCTGGTGGCATTGCTGAATCCGGAGAAATTCTCATGATGCCCGGCGAATACTGGTTGCTGCTGGGCGCGTTCACGGCGCTGGTCCTGCTGCTGGCCAGGCACGTGGGTGGCTACCTGGCGGGCTTGCTGGATGGCGCGGCACCGATCGTCGCGCGCGGCGCGCGGCTCGAGCAGCGCGTGTTGCGGCTGATCGGCGCCGATGCCACGGCAGAAATGTCGTGGAAGGAGTACGCGCTGGCGCTGATGTGGTTCAGCATCGCCGGCGTGCTGCTGACCTACCTGCTGCAGCGCGTGCAACTGTGGCTGCCACTCAATCCGCAGCAGCTGGGCAATGTGTCGGCCGATTCGGCGTTCAACACCGCCGTCAGCTTTGTCACCAACACCAACTGGCAGGGCTACGCGGGCGAAGCGACGATGAGTTACTTCTCGCAGATGGTGGGCCTGGCTGTGCACAACTTCACCTCGGCCGCCTGCGGCATCGCCGTGGCGTTCGCGCTGATTCGTGGCTTCGCACGTCATTCAGCCGACACCATCGGCAACTTCTGGAGCGATCTTTACCGGATCACCATGTACCTGCTGTTGCCGCTCTCGTTCGCGTTTGCGCTGGTGCTGGTCAGCCAGGGCGTGATCCAGAATTTTTCGCCGTATCGTGAGGCAGTGACACTCGAGGTCAGCCGGTACGACGCACCGAAGACCGATGCCGCCGGCCAGCCGCTGAAAGACGCCCAGGGCAATCCGGTCACCGAACCCGCAGAAGTCAAAACGCAATCCATCGCCATGGGGCCGGTCGCCTCGCAGGAAGCCATCAAGAT
>CAYQKN010000077.1:15878-17577 GCA_964417885.1 uncultured Burkholderiales bacterium
TTCGGCCGGGTGGTGGGCGATGTGCGCCAGGGCTGGGCCATCCTCGCGGCCATGTCGGTGATTTTTGTGGCCTTTGCGGTGACGGCCATGAGTGCCGAGCAGACGGCCAGCCCGTTGCTGTCGCGGCTGGGCAGCGATATCACGATGGGCAACATGGAAGGCAAGGAAATGCGCTTCGGCGTGGCCGCCTCGGCCCTGTTCGCCACCATCACCACCGCGGCTTCTTGCGGCGCCGTCAATGCCATGCACGATTCGTTTACTGCGCTGGGTGGCGCGGTGCCCATGCTGCTGATGCAGCTCGGCGAGGTGGTGTTCGGCGGCGTCGGTTCCGGGCTGTACGGCATGCTGGTGTTCGCCATCATGGCGGTGTTCCTGGCGGGGCTGATGATCGGCCGTACGCCGGAATACCTGGGCAAGAAGATCGAGAGCGCCGAGATCAAGCTGGTATCGCTGGTTATCCTGGTCACGCCGCTGCTGGTGCTTGCCGGTACCGCCATCTCGGTGCTGGTGGCCGACGGCAAGGCCGGCATTCTCAATCCGGGGGCGCACGGCTTTTCCGAAATCCTCTATGCGTTCTCGTCGGCGGCCAACAACAATGGCAGCGCCTTCGCCGGCCTCTCGGCCAACACGCCGTACTACAACGTGGCGCTGGCCATCGCCATGTGGTTCGGGCGCCTCGCCATCATCGTGCCGGTATTGGCCATTGCCGGCTCGCTCGCGGCCAAGAAGCGCATCCCGGTGTCCGCCGGCACCATGCCCACGCACGGTCCGCTGTTTGTCGCGCTGCTCGTCGGCACGGTGCTGCTCGTCGGGGCCCTGACGTACATCCCCACGCTGGCACTCGGACCCATCGTCGAGCATCTGCAGATGCTGGCCACTCGCTGATCGACGGAGAATAGTATGAAAAACAGTTCCTCAACCTCGACCCTGTCCCTGAACGACCCGCAACTGCTGCTGCCGGCCGTCGCCGACGCGTTTCGCAAGCTCTCGCCCGTGGCACAGATGAAAAATCCGGTGATGTTCGTGGTGTACATCGGCAGCATCTTCACCAGCGTGCTGTTCGTCCATGCGCTGGCCGGCGCGGGTGAGGCACCCGCCGGCTTCATCCTGGCCATCGCCTTGTGGCTCTGGTTCACGGTGCTGTTCGCCAACTTTGCCGAAGCCATGGCCGAGGGACGCAGCAAAGCCCAGGCCGCCTCGCTGCGCGGCCTGCGCAAGACCGTTTGGGCCAAGAAGATGGCGCAGCCGCGCCGCGGTGCGGCGCTATACACCGTGCCGTCGGTGGAGCTCAAGCGCGGCGACACCGTGCTGGTCGAGGCGGGCGACGTGGTGCCTGCCGACGGCGTGGTGATCGAAGGTGCCGCCTCGGTCGATGAAAGCGCCATCACCGGTGAATCGGCACCGGTCATCCGCGAAGCCGGCGGCGACTTCTCCAGCGTCACCGGCGGCACCCGTGTATTGTCCGACTGGCTGGTGGTGGAAGTGTCGGTCAACCCGGGCGAGACGTTTCTGGATCGCATGATCGCGATGGTCGAAGGCGCCAAGCGCGGCAAGACGCCCAATGAAATCGCGTTGACCATCCTGCTGGTGGCCTTGACCATCGTGTTCCTGCTGGCCACGGTCACGCTGCTGCCGTTCTCGCAGTTCGCCGTCGAGGCGTCCAAGTCAGGCAACGCGGTGTCGGTGACCGTGCTGATTG
>CAYQKN010000077.1:17587-17963 GCA_964417885.1 uncultured Burkholderiales bacterium
TTGCTGGTGTGCCTCATTCCGACCACCATCGGCGGGTTGCTGTCGGCCATCGGCGTGGCGGGCATGAGCCGCATGATGCAGGCCAATGTGATCGCCACCTCCGGTCGCGCCGTCGAGGCAGCAGGCGACGTGGATGTGCTGTTGCTCGACAAGACCGGCACCATCACGCTCGGCAACCGCCAGGCCTCGGCGTTCTATTCGGCACCGGGCGTGAGCGACCAGACGCTGGCCGCGGCTGCGCATCTGGCGTCGCTGGCGGATGAAACGCCCGAGGGCAAGAGCATCGTGCTGCTGGCCCAGCAGAAGCACGGCATCGCACCGGCCGGCATGGCGACCGACAACGCGCTATTCGTGCCCTTCACCGCGCCGACGCGCA
>CAYQKN010000077.1:17973-18491 GCA_964417885.1 uncultured Burkholderiales bacterium
GGCGGCGTGGATATCGGCACGCGCATCATCCGCAAAGGGGCCGCCGATGCCATCCGCGCGCATGTCGAGCACGCCGAACAGCAGTTCCCGGAAGCGGTCTCGCGCCAGGTGGACGACGTTGCGCGCCGCGGGGCCACGCCGCTGGTGGTCTCGGAGAACGGCCGTGTGCTGGGCGTGATCGAGTTGAAGGACATCGTCAAGCCGCACATCCGCGAGCGCTTCGCCGAACTGCGCCGCATGGGCATCAAGACGGTGATGATCACCGGCGACAACAAACTGACCGCTGCGGCCATCGCCGCCGAGGCCGGCGTGGACGATTTCCTGGCCGAGGCCACCCCCGAGGCCAAGCTGGCGCTGATCCGCCAGTACCAGGCCGAAGGCCGCCTGGTGGCCATGACCGGCGACGGCACCAACGACGCGCCGGCGCTGGCGCAGGCCGATGTCGCCGTGGCCATGAACAGCGGCACGCAGGCCGCCAAGGAAGCCGGCAACATGGTCGACCTCGATTCGAATCCGAC
>CAYQKN010000078.1:0-13533 GCA_964417885.1 uncultured Burkholderiales bacterium
ACGCGATCTTCCTCGACGCGCTGCCGCTGAGCGGCGCGGGCAAGGTACAGAAGATTGAACTGCGCAAGAAATATGGCGGGGTGTTCAGCTGAGTGGTTCGCACATCGATAGCGCGTTACACAACTTTCTGCCGTTGATAACGCTCTGAACAAGATGGGGGGACAGCACCGAAAAGGGAACAACTATTAACCTGCGAATCTGTCGCCCCGGATTTAGTCCGGGGCCCAATTTTCTCTGCAACTCAGCAGGTTACTAAACTTGGGTACCGGCCTTCGCCGGTACGACAGAGGTTAATAGATGTTCCCAAAATGAAACGCCACCACTGGCGCGGCGTTTGAGGCCATTTCGGCCTGCAGGGCGCGCCAAATGGCGTTCTGCAATTATTTGCTGACGCCCAGAGGCTGCAGGCCTGCCGCGCCACGAACGGCGGCTGACGTGAGCCGGCCAGCGGGTACGCAGGCGCTATGGGTACATCTTCTCGCTGAGCGGGTTGCGTTGCCGGGCCTGCGCCAGTGCCGCATCGGCAAGCGCCGGCTGGCCAAGCGCCTTGCGCACATGTGACAGCACGATGAAAGTCTCCGCGGTATCCCAGCCCCTGGCCAGTTCCGCTTCGAGCAATGCCAGGGCCGGTCGCGGCTGGCCGGTATGCAGCAACGCCCGTGCCAACGCAATCGACGCCTCGCCATACGGCCGCGACCGGTGATTGGCGCGGGCCAGTTTCAGGGCCCGCTCACGATCGGCAGCGTCCTGCAGGAAATGATCAAGGGCGTGACCGGCGCTCGCTTCGGGGAACTGTGCCAGTCGCTGTTCAAAGACCGCGCGCGCGCGCGCCATCAGTCGATTCGCGCCGTCAGCGTCACCTTGCTCGCGGGTGATCGCGGCCAGCGCATCGAGAAATTCAGGCGCCCCGGTGCGCTCGACCACGGCCTTGTAGAGCTTGCGTGCCTCGTCGATCCGGCCCGAATGCGCCAGCGCCTCGGCAATATGTTCGTCGATCAGCCACCAGCCTTCCAGTTCGTCGGAGGCCTGGCGCCAGATGGCGATGGCCTCATCGAGCCGGCCGCGATCGAGCGCCACCAGCCCGCGCTGCAATTTCAGCCATGCCCGCATGGCCGGATTGCCCGCGTGGTAGCGCTTTTCGGCCGCTTCCAGCAATGCGGCCGCCTCGCCTGGCGAGCCCATCCTGCCCTTCAGCAGCGCCAGCCGAACGTATTGGTTGGTGGTGCCGCTGCTGTTGACCAGCGAGCGGTAGATCGCCTCGGCCTCGCGATAGCGGCCGGAGTACATGGCGATGTCGGCACGCATCTCGGCCGCGGCCAGGTCATCCACCGGCACCGCGCAACGGCCCAGCGCATCCGCCGCGGCATTGAGGCGATGCAAGGTGAAGTGCAGTCGCGCCGTGGCGAGGCAGATGCCGGCCGACGGCATGGTCGCTTCTACCGCGACCTTCGCCAGCAGTGACTCCGCGCGCTGGTAATCGGCGTAGTCCCCGCCCAGCCTGGCGCGCGCGAGGTAGAGCGAAACCACCTCGAGCGGGATCAGCGTGTCTGCCGGCTGGCGCTGCGAAACCGCAATGCCGTGCTCGATGGCCGCATCGAGTTTTTTCAGTTCAACGGTGTATTGAGGTTTGGCTCTGGCCCCCGCCGCCACCCTGTCGCCGCCGCCTGCCGGCGGCAGCTGTGCAGGTGCTGTCCTGGCCTGGTCACCGCAGCCGACCAGCAGGCAGCCCAGGACCAGGCCCAGCAACGCGCTGAGCCCTGCCCGGGATTGCATCATGGCTGCGCAGGCCGCAGGTGCGGAAAGCTCGCCGGCAATGCCGTGCCGGATTCATCGCGGGTGGTGTTGATCACGCCCACCAGGGTGTTGATGGTGTGCGGCGGGTTGGTCCCACCGATCCGCAGCAGCGCCGCCGACAGCAGGCGATCCACCACCGGGTCGTCATAGCCGCGGCCGTTCGGCCAGCCGGCCGGCGCGCTGAAGTCGAAGGTGATGACATCGGGCAGCACCACCGGCGCCACCTGCGCCACACAGGCGGAAATATCCACCTGGGTGTTGTTCAGCGGCGGGGTGACGGTCTCGGTCGAGCAGGGCGTGAGGCCCAGCGCACGCAGGGCCGGTCCCACTTCGTAATGAATGTTGCGCAGCGAATTCGCCTGCGTGCCGACGGTCAGCAAGCCGGCAAAGTCGCGCGCATCGTTGATCGGGTCGCCGCGGTTCAAGGCGTCGCGCTGGTTGTTGAACGTGTTGGCGCTGTTGGCCGGGTTGAGCGTGCCGCCGGATGCATTGGTCGGCGCGGGGGTGGTTTCCCGCGTCAGCAAGGCGGTGGCAATGGCCGGCTCGCCGGTGCGATCGACGCGCACATAGCGGTCCGGCGCATCGTTGGCAAAACTGAAGCGCGGCGGCGAATCGTCGTTGTTGGAACACGCTGCCAGCGCCAGCGCAACCGCGCCGCCGCAAACCGCGAGACGGGACATTCTGGAGGTCAGGATGATTTTTTTCATGGTCTTATGCCGCTTTCCGGCCAGTGGTGGCCCAGACGCGGATCTTCGGTCGCGCCCCGCTGCCGGCGGGCGACAAGGCATCGTTATTCATCTCGAACACGATCGCCGACACATTGCGGAAGGCGAACGAATCGCGCCGCGCCTGCCCGCCCGCGAGGCGGAACGCACCCACCACGTCGCCGCTCTGGCCGGCGCCGGCAAACGAGCCGACCAGCGCCGCATAGCCTTCGGCGTCGAAGAAGAAAGGATCATTGCGCAACCCGGCGAAAGCCTTCAAGCCGCTGGGTGAAGTAAACACACCGTCGACCGCGCCGGAAAACGTGCCGCCTGCGCCGGGAACGTTCTGCAACTGGAGGCCGCACGCACCGCCGCTGTCCTTGGCAAAGCGGGCGTAGATTTCGATTTCCGGCACGCTGTCAAAGTTGCCGGCCGCGTCGGCGCGATCAATATGCAGCGTGTACAACACATTGGGATCGCAATAGAACGATCCGTCGATGCGCGAGCGCGGCGCGGAACGCCCGCCAAAGGTGATGGCCGCCACCGTGCGATTGGTCGTTTCAGGAGACGGGAAAATGAAAACGTCGGCCAGGTCCGCGGCCGGATCGGCGTCGGCGCCCGGCGACTCGGCATGATCGGCGGACATCACCGCCGCGCTGACCAGGACTGCCATGGCGGCCAGTGCTCGATACGGTTTTTTCACCAGCTTGTTTTGCGCACTCACAGGCAATCCCCTTTGATGTTGGTGTTTTCAGTCATCACGACCCCACCCGGCAAACCGTGCGGGGCGCCATGCACAAGGCAATGTACCACCGTGGTCCACTGTCGTTAGTAAATCCGCCCTGGCACGGTGATCTGGAACCCATCCTACGGCTATGCGGTCGGACCGGATGTTGGCGGCGGAACGGCAGGCAGGCGCCGGAGTCCTTTGCCGACCAGGATCGATCAAGCACAAATGCCCCTGAGATAGGGGCATCTTCTTCTACATGTTCGCAGCCACCACCATTCGCGACTGCGGCCATCGAACCGGTAGCGACACGGATGGAGTAGCTGCCCGGCTTTGGGCTAGCCTGCTTAGAATGCCTTTCGCACTTACCCGCAATATGAGCGCGGCCGCGATCATGAATAGCTAAAGTGCCACGGTGAAGAGTGACGGAATCACTCCAGCTAGATTTTCCGCTTGAGCGTACCGCCCGCCAGAAACATCGAGCCGAAGAAGAACTCCTAGACGTTCAGGTCCTCCAGATGTGGCGCAAGGACTTGCCACGGTGCCTCGTCCGCGATTGGTGTCGCCGGCGACAGCTTGCGGCACATGAATTGGAAAAATGGATTCAGCAGTCTGCCGAGCGGTCGGTGTGAAAGTTTCGCGCCAAAAATTACCACGCGGGCACGGCCGTTCAGGTACGGCAGTATGTTCGACAAGGCAGCGTCCGAGGCATACACATCCGGCGCCGCAAACATCAACGCGCCGTCATAGCGGCCGGTGAGATCAACACTTGCCGCAGAAGATTCGATCACGTCAACATTGTTCCAGCCATTGCTGCTGACTCTGCGGCGAGCGTTGATGCAGCTTTGACGACTGATGTCGACGCCGACCACCTTGCCAGCCGGGCCGACGGCCTTCACCAGGTATGGAAAGCTGCCTCCGCCGCCGCAACCCAGGTCAAGCACCTGGCCTCCAGCGCTTAGCTGGAGCGCTTGAACGGCCATGTCACGGACGCCCTTGATAAAGAAAAAATCAAAGTTGGTCAGCGGGCGCACCAGACGGCTCAAATACTTCGCATAGAGAGGTTCATGGTTATGCGCGTCGGGGCTCATTGCATGCGCCTCAGCTGGCAAACATCGGGCCAGACAACCGGATCATACCGCCGCACATCGCCATCACCTACCCCGCCCGCCGCCAAAGATTGATCGCCAAACCGCCCATCACCAGCGCCATCGCGATCAGCTTCCAGACGGGCATCGCCTCGCCGAGCAGCAGACTGGACGCGGCCATGCCGAACACCGGCACCAGCAGTGCCATCGGCGTCACCGTGGCCGCCGGGTGGCGTGCAATCAGCCAGCCCCACGCGGCATAGCCGAACAGCGAATTGCCGACCGACTGCCACAGCACCGCGGCCCAGGTTGCGGCATCGGCGCTGCGCAAGCCCTGCTCGATGGCCGGCCAGCCTTCGAACAGCAGCGAGAGCACAAACAAGGGCGGCGCGGCAAACAGGCTGGACCACACCACATAGGCCACCATGTTGACCTTGCCGGCCTGGCGGTTGACCATGTTTCCGCCGGCCCAGCAGGCGGCCGCGACCAGCATGATCAGCAGGCCGCCGACGGTGGTGCTGCCGTCGGTATGCGAGGCAATGATGGCAATGCCGGCGGTGGCCATCGCCAGCGCCACCCATTGCACCGGCCGCAGCCGCTCGTGGGTCATGCGCATGGCCAGGAAGATGGTGAAGAACACCTGGGTCTGGATCACCAGTGAGGCCAGCCCGGGCGAGATCTGGCCATTCATGGCAATGAACATCAGGCCGAACTGGCCGACGCCGATCAGCAGGCCGTAGGCGGCGATGTTGCCCCAGGACGCCTTCGGCCGCGGCAGGAAAAACACCATCGGCAGGCAGGCGAAAGTGAAGCGCAGGGCGGCGAAAAGCAGCGGCGGCAGGTGCGCGAAGGCGAGCTTGATGACAACGAAATTGGTGCCCCAGATCGCCACCACGGCCAGCGCCAGCAGCAGGTGGCGCAGGGGGAGGATGTGGGTCGGCATGAGCGATTATAGGGGGCGATGTCCTTCGTTATCGCGTGCGAATTATTTGCCGGCACGACAGTTTGTGATCCCATCCTGCTGCGCAGCATGCTGGCGAAAAAATTGAAACATCTTCCTGATACGACGCCCCCATCCCAACCTTCCCCCACGATTGTGGGGGAAGGGGTGTCGCGCAGTGATAGTTCGTGCGGGCTTGACCAACCTCCGTTCCCCCACAGTTGTGCGGGGCAGGAGTGTCCTCAGGCGCGGCTTACTGATTGCGCGCGTCAAAAAACTCGCGCATCAGGAATGCTTCCAGCCCGGCGCTGTCCTCCATCCGCGCCGACAGCGTCACCACCCGACCAAGGCGGTAGGACTCCCAGTTGAAATTGCCGGTGTAGTGCTTGCGGATCAGTTCGATCATCTTGCGCACCATGGCGATCTCGATGTCGCCCTGCGGCCCGGCCTCGACGTCGATCACTTCCTTCCAGCTGTCGCGGGTGTTGCCGGTCCAGCCGCGGAAAGCGAACTGGCCGGAGCGGTGGCCTTTCTGGATGATCTGGAACACGCCGCTGGTGCCGTCGCGCTTGGAAAGTGTTTGCAGATTGCGGGTGAGGCTGGACGATGAACCCTCACCGCCGGCCGAACCGTCGCCGGCGCGCATCTCGGCGTTGAGGCGCTTGAGCGCGTCTTCGCTGGCCTGGCGCCGTGCGCGGGCGGCTTCGACCATCGCCATCATGCTGGGCTGGTCCGGATCAACGGGCTTGGGCGTGACCGGTGGCGCCGGCTCCGGCTGGGTCAGCGGCACCGTTGGCGCCTGCGGGTTGCGCCGCGGCACCGCCATGATGGTCGACTGCGGGCGCGGCGGCGGCCTGATCTCGGCGGGCGGCGTCACCACGGCCTCGCGCGGGGTGCCGGGATTCAATTGCACCACCAGCGGCGCCGGCGCGGCCGGGCCGTCGCCGGCAGGGTTGAGCATTTCCGGATTGAGTTTCACCAGCAGGAACAGCAGCGCATGCACCAGGAGCGAAGCCGCGATGCCGATATGCAGGCGGCGCAGCGAACGCGCACGTTTCTCGGCAATATCGGATGACTTCCAGAGAATCGGGATCGGTGCGTAGGTTGGGGTCAGTTCTGGCATCTGCGGGTGCTGCGTGTCGGTACCGTCTATTTTAAGTGCTTGCACGGCGCCGTCGCGGCTGGGAGGGTGCGGGCGCGCGCCGGAATGCGCGGCATGGGCGTGTGACCGGCTATGGCAGACCGTCGTTCAAACGGCGAAACTCGAGCACTGGCGCGCGTCTGCAGCCTTTTTTGGCCTGAAAGGCGCGCCAGTGCTGGAGTTTGCCTTTTGTAAATAAATTGTCCGGTCGCTATCCGGATGGCAGCCTGGCCAACTCCGGCGGCAAGACCGCCTGGGGGTATGTTTTGCGGAATCGCGCCAGTTCCTCGCGTGTTTCCTTCAACTTGCCGTCCTTCAGCAGTTGTTGCATGCGCTTGATCCAGGCTTCGGCGCTTTCCTTCGACTCAGCCAGTGATTTCTGCATCGCCACCGATGGCGCGACAGCCGGTGCAGCCGCGGGTGCGGCAGCACCGACCGCAGCCGGCGCCGGTGCCGCGACGGCAGCCTCGCGCGCGCGCGATGCAACGGCACCGTGCACGGCGATCTCGGACTTTTCCGCCCGTTTCGCCATGGCCCCGCTGGCGTCGGCGACGGCTCGAGGCTCCTGCCGCGCGAACGCTTCCGCCAGATTGGCCGACAGCGCCGGCGCAGGCGAGGCGGCAGGCGAGGCGGCAGGCGCGGCGGCGACCGCGGGCACGCGACCGGCCATCGGCAGCGGCGCGGGCGCGACCGGTGTGGCGACCGGTGCAGCGGGCGCTGCGGGCGGCGCAAACGCGGGAGCCGGCGCGGCCGCGGCCGGTGCCGGCATCGGCGGCACGTCGCTGCGCGTCGCGATCGCCGGCGCCACCGACTTCTCACGGGCTTGCACTTCAGCCTGCAGGCCGCGAGCCTCCTCCACCGACGGGTTCGCGCGCGATAGAACACTCCCCGCCGCCGCGACCGCAGTTGGCGCCCGGTCAGCTGCCTGTTCGCGTGGTGCAGCCAGCGGTACCGCCGGGGCGGCAGTCATTTTTTCGGCGACCGGCGCGCGCGGCGGATTTGTCGGCACGACCTCCCTTGCCGCCTCGGCTGAAGGCGCAGGACGGGAAACGGCGGTATCGCGCAGCGCCGGCGGCGCCACTTCCGGCTGCTCCTCGATGGCGACAAACACCACCGAGACCGCCAGCACCATTACCGCGGCAGCGGAAAGCGGCGTGCGCCAGCGGCCGATCCAGCCCTGGCCGACCAGCTGCGGACGCGCCTGCACCGCACGGCGGGCGGCCGCGCGAATGGCGTCGTCGAGCGCAGGCGGCGGTGCGGCATCGCCGGCGGCCGCGCGATAGGCGCGCTTCACGTCATCCATGTCGTCACCCGGTCTCATGCGAATTCCTGCAGGCCCGCGCGCAGCTTGGCGAGGGCATAACGCAGGCGGCTCTTGGCCGCCTCGAAACTGATGCCGGCGGCGGCGGCGATCTCGTCGATGGTCAGGCCGCCCTCCTCGTAGAGCAGGAACGCCTCGCGCTGCGGCGCCGGCAGCGCCGCCAGCGCGCGCAGGATCGCCGCGCCCTGCTCGCCCGCCATCGCCTTCACCTCCGGCTCGTCGACACGGCTGCCGACCACCAGGTTCAGCAGCGGCTCCTCGCCGTCCTCGCGCTCGAACAGTTTTACCTCGGCATGGCGATGGCGCCGGAAATAGTCCATCAGCTTGTTGTGCGCGATGGTGAACAGCCAGGTGCGGAATTGCGCCTCGACCTTGTATCGGTCGCGCGCCTGGATCAGGCTCATCCACACCTCCTGGAACAGCTCCTCGGCGTGGGCCGGGCTGTGGCACTGGCGCGTGATGAAGCGAAACAGGCCGCCGCGATGGCGCGCGTAAAGCAGGTCAAAGGCGCCGGCATCGCCGGACTGATAGCGCAACATGAGTGACTCATCGGCATCGGCGGCCTGGTTCGCGGCATCGCGGCGGGCATTGGGGTCGGGCATCTTGCCCGGAAGTGTACTGAACTTCCGGGCCGCCGAGGATTCCCGCGTGCGCAACGCTGCGACCTTAGCGAAGCAATGAGGCTGGTCGCATCAGCGCCACGGGTCCGGCACGAACGGGCCGGGGAAGGCCTGCGGCTCGCGCGGTGGCCGGGCCGGGATCACGCCGCGGGCGACCAGGTTGGCATGGCTGTCGTAGTAGATCTCGATCCGCTCGGCGGGAAAACGCGAGGCGCGCTCGAACTCGACCTGCCGCGCGGTTGAGCTCTCACTGCGACCGTGGCCGGTGCCGAGCGACTTCTCGCGCATCACCGAGGGCGCACGGCCGGCTTCGGCACGATCCTGCATGGCGCCCGAGGCACCGGCAACCGGCGGCGCGTAAGGCGACGATTCTCGCGGCGCGATCGACACCGGTTCCGCCTTGCGGCGATACAGCGCCACGCCGATCACGCCGACGTTGTCCGGGCGGCCGGTGCGCGAAGCGTACGAATCGCCGAGCGAGGTGAAATAGAACGCGGCCGTGCGCGCCATGCTCTTGCGCCAGCCGGCAATGTCGATCGACTGGCCGCCATCGATCACGTAGCCGCTTTGTTGCGGCGAGGCGGTTTCGCCGCTAATGACATTGATGCCGTCGACCGACACCACCGCCAATACATCGCCGC
This sequence comes from uncultured Burkholderiales bacterium, assembly GCA_964417885.1. Classification (GTDB taxonomy): domain Bacteria; phylum Pseudomonadota; class Gammaproteobacteria; order Burkholderiales; family Usitatibacteraceae; genus UKL13-2. The sequence continues at coordinate 8,977 of CAYQKN010000078.1, forward strand.
CGTCCTGATTGCGCAGCGTGATCTGGTATTCATTGCCCGGCTGGCCGACCACCCAGGCCTTGCCCTGATGCCAGTGAATGGGCAAGGTGCGCTGGGCCTGGCGGTCGTAGAGCTCGAGATTGGCGAGATGACCGATCGCGTGCGCGTGGGCGGCGAGGAGTATGAGGGATAAGAAAAGGATGGGTCGTTTCATGGTTGTCTCCAAATATTCAATGGCGGATACCTGAACTGGTTGCAGGCAGGCCTGCTCAATCTCAACTACTTGATCTCAAACTCCCCCACAAACACCACATCGCGCTTGTCTTTCAGCCGCATCGTGATCACCTGATCTTCCTGACGATCGGTGCCGAAGTGGCTCGACAGGCGCACCTGCAAGGTAGTGGCGCCGGTCACGGTCTGGCGTCGGTCGCCGTAGTACTGCGCTTCGACCCGGTATTTGCCGGGCTTGGCGGACTTGAGCGAGAACTCCTCCGGGCCGTAGCCGCCAGTGAAGTCCTGCGTCATGCGGCCACCCTGGTAAGTCAGGCGATTGCCATAGAACGCTTTCTCGCCGTTCGGGTCCGTCACCCACAGGTCGATGTCGGTGTTGTCGGCGTCCCAGGTCAGCACGGCACGCACATCGAGCGGCAGGTTTTTCAGCAGCCGCGGATCGATCCGGGCGAGGTCGAGCGGCGCCGCGCCGGTGGCAACGATCGCGTTCAACTCGGCCAGCGCCACCTGCTCGATGCCGGGAAAGCGGTTGTGCCAGGGCCGAATCACCACTTCATAAAGCGAATCAATCGCCTTCTGGCCCTGGCCATGCGCGGCATAGGCAAGCCCCAGGTCGCGATAGGACTGCGGCTCTTCCGGGCTCAGCTCGAGCACCTTCCGCAGCACCGGGATCGCAACGGCGGGCTGCCTGGCCTGCATCAGGCGATAGCCCAGCACGCGCAGGATGTGGCGGTTTTCCAGGTCCATCTCGGCCAGGTTGCTCAGCACCCGCATGGCAAGTGCCGGCTGTCCCTTGTCGAACAGCACATCCGCGGCATCGAGAAAGAATGCCGTGCTTTGCGCATGGCCGGATTTTTCGTCCAGGTAGATGCGGTAGGCGTCGGCTGCCGCCGCGCTGCGCAGTCGTGCCGCAACCGGCGAATCGGGTTGCCACTTCTGCAGGCGGATGGTGGTGCTGGCAGGCGCCTGGCCGCCGGCGCGGGTCGCGGTGTCGGCTGCCATCTTTGACATCGCCGGCGCGGCGGGCGATGCCAGCACCTGCACCTCACGCGGCGCGGCCATCGCGGGCACCGGCGCATTGGCGGCGGCGTGGTCGCGGCCGCGCTCCATCCGGTCGACACGCTCCGAGAGCTGCCGCACCGCGCCGGCCCCACCCGCGTCATTCAGTGCGGCGCCGATTTTCAGCTCCTGCCGGCGCTTATCGTCCTTGGGAAAGTCGCGGTTCCACCAGGAAATCTTTTCCTCGAACTGGCGCACGATGTTCTCCAGGTGGGCGCTGCGCTCGTTGCGCCGCTGCAACGTGGCGCGGGCAAGCAGGCGATCGTAGTCGGCGCGCAGCGCGGGTGGCGGCACGATCTCGTAGCGCGCGTAGTCTTCGATCCGGTCCAGCACGATCAGCGAGGTCTCGCGGGTGACGAGGCGAAAGCGCTGGCCCAGGCGGCGGATCTCGGCGCGGTTGAACCGAACCTCGCCTTCCAGTTCATGGATGCGAAGCTGTGCCCACTGGATCGCCGCGGTGCTGCCGGCTGCCGCATGCTTCGCCAGCAAAACCGTGACGACGCTGTCGCCAGCGCCGGCATTCGTCAACCGCAGCGTAAGCGTGGCGTCGCCGTCGTTGAGCACACCGGCCACCAGCACCCGGCCACCCTGCGGATGCGGCGAGGCCAGTACCAGCTGCGAGGCGCCATTGGCCTCAACCGATCGCACCCGGGTGCCGGAGGTCAGCAGTGCGCGCGCCGCCTCGGGGTGCGTGCCGCGCGTGAGATCGATCCATCGTCCGCCGCTGCGGTCGGCGATGTGCCGCAGGAACACCGAATCGGACCTGACCGCCGACGACACCGCATACAGCGGCACCGCGACCGCGGTGAACGGTGCATCGCCGTAGTTGACGAGGCCATCGCTGAACAGCAGGTACTCGCGCACCTGCGGCTCGGGGCGGAACGCACCGAGGTTGGTGGCGCCGTCATAGACCGCCTTTTCCAGCCGCGCGCGCAGCGCCTGCCAGTCGCCATCGACGATGCGAAACGCCTGCACCGGCTCGGCAACGTCACGCAGCAGGGTGAGCCGCACTTCGCCATCACGCATCCGGCGCAGGTAGGCATCGAGCAACGCCAGTTCGCGGCTGTGGTCACGCGCGCCGCCGCTACCCGAGGCATCCCACACCAGGCCGATCACTTTCGGCACGGCGCGCGGCTGCTCGCGCGTCGGCAGCGGCAGGTCGGCGACAAAATAATCCTTGCCGTCAGACCGCTGCGTGCTCACCACCGCACCGGGCACCGCCGGCACGGCGACCTGCAGCATGCCTTCGCCGGCGAAATCGCGTTGCACGCCATGCAGCCGCCAGGTGGCGCCCTCACGCTGCACCGACAAGGCGCCGAACGAGCCGCCCGACACCTGTGGCGCCTGCCGCGCGCCGTTGACGCGAAGCTCGATGCCGAAGCTGCCGACCCGCGCAGCAAATGCCAGTGGCAGCCGGTAGCTTGACCGGCCCGCCGCCTGAGCCAGCGTTTCCTGGATCCGCAGCACCACCTGCTTGGTGCCGTGCGCGGGAATCGGGTAGACGCGCAATTTGAAACTGTTGCCCTGCGTGGCCTCGAGCAGGCCGGGATCGATATTGCCGCGAATGATGTCCTCGAACACCTGCTGGCCGCGGGCTTTTTCCACCGGCACCGCATCGCGCAGCTGGCCGTTCACGTCCATGGCAAAACCGGCGATGGTCTGCCCGTCCAGCAACGGAAACTGCAGCTCGCCCTCGAGCACGCGCCGGTTGGGGTTGAAAAACATCATGCTGATTTCGGTCAGCGCATGGCGGCCGCTGACCTCGCCGCGGATCTGCACCGCCTGCAACTGCATGGCCTGCTCGGCCGGCGCGCTCAACACCAGTCGTGGCGGCTGCCATATCTGCAAGGGCGGCGAGTTGGCGGAGGCGGATGGGGACAGTACGCCCAAGCTGGCGAACAGGCAGGCAAGCAATCGTTTCACGGCGGCACTCCTGGTGGGGATATGCCGGTTAAACGAGGGCGGGCGTGGAAAGGGTTAAGCCAGGTTATGAATCTCGCGGCAACCCGGAACACCCCGAAGGCGGCTGCCGGCCTGCCTTCTTTGCGGTGAAGGATCGATTCAGGCCCGCATCGTCGGCCGCAGCACCCCGCCCTCGACCACCAGTGCCCCCGACGCCGTCAACGCCTGCAGCATCCCGGCGGCAAATTCGCTGGTGCTGCCGCCCAGAAAATCGCGGCAGAACTCGCGATACACCGGCACCGAATCGAGGTACGGCTCCACGCGGTCGAGCGGCATTGAGCCCTTGTCGAGCAAAGCAAACACGAACAGGCTGCGCGCAGCGTGGCGGGCGTTCTTGACCGGGTCGCGTTCGAATGCCGACAGCTTGCCGCGGGCATCGGCCAGCGAGCGTGCCAGGTCGGTGAACGGCGCGCCGTGGCCCGGCACCAGCACTGCAGGCTTCAACGCCTCGATCGTATCCAGCGCGGCGAAGGCGGCGGCGATAAACTCGCTGCGCGTCGTGCCGGGCTGCTGCGGCCAGACGAAGCCGAGGCCGCGCTGCCACAGCGCATCGCCGGTGATGAGGATGCCTGCCTGCGGCGCATGGAACATCAGCGCGTCCATGTCGTGGCCCGGCGCCGCGTGCGCCTGCCATTCCAGTCCGCCGCCCTGAAAACGGTCGCCGCCGGCGATGGTGTCGTCGAATGTGAATTCCTCCGCGTACTGGTCCATCTGCGCCGACCAGCAGCTTTGCTCGGTCCACGGCACCACGTGCCGCACTTCGCCCACGGGAATGGTGACCCGGCACTGGTAGCGCGCCCGCACCGCGCGGTTGCCGCCCATGTGATCGCTATGACAGTGGGTGTTGATCAGGCGCTGCAATGATGCGCCGCCGAGGCAGGCGTCGAGAATACCCAGCGTGGCCTCTGCATGCCGGCCGTAACCGCTGTCGATGAGCACGTTCTGCGCCTCGCCGGTCATCAGCACCTGGTTGCAATTGAGCCAGCCGCGCTCGATGACGCGCACGCCCGGGGACAGCTGGTGATAGATCGCGGACATATAATTCAGAAATGAATAAGCCGCCAGATGGTAGCACCCCGGTCGATCCACACCCGCTGCCGCTGTCCGGCATCCGCGTCGTCAGCATCGCCCTCAACCTGCCCGGCCCCGCCTGTGCGCAGCGGCTGGCGGAATTCGGCGCAGCGGTGGTCAAGATTGAGCCTCCCGCCAGCCTGGGCGGCGACCCGATGCAGCATTACGCAAAGCCATACTACGATGAACTGCATCGCGGCATCGACGTGCAGACGCTGAATCTCAAGGACGAAGCGGATCGCGCCCGGCTCGACA
>CAYQKN010000078.1:13633-15501 GCA_964417885.1 uncultured Burkholderiales bacterium
GTGCTGCGGCTCAAACAGCAAACCGGCCGCGGGCACCGCATGGTGGTCGCACTCGCCGAGGCGGCGGCGGCGTTTTCCGGGCCTTACCGCCACGGCCTGACGCGCCCGGGCGGGATGCTGGCCGGTGGGCACCCCGGCTATAATTTCTATCGCGCGCAGGACGGCTGGCTGGCACTCGCGGCGCTGGAGCCGCATTTCGAACAGCGTCTGCGGCAGGCATCCGGCGTGGACTTTGATGGCGCCGCGCTGGGTGCGTACTTTTCCAGGCACGACATGCAGCATTGGACCGCCTGGGCGGCGCAACACGATATTCCGCTGGCGGTGCTGTCGCACGATATAAACACGGCATGACCGCGATGCCCGCAGCCCCATGCCGGCCCGCCGGTATGCCGCGCACCAACCGTTTCCCACTCTCCACGTCAGGCTAAAACCATGCAAATCCAGAATTCGACCATTCTCATTTCCGGCGGCGGCTCCGGCCTCGGCGCGGCCACCGCGCGCATGCTGATCGCCAATGGCGCCAGCGTCGTCATCGCTGACATCAACAAGGAGGCCGGCGAAAAAACCGCAGCCGAACTCGGCGCCAAGGCGAAATTCGCCGAAACCAATGTCTGCGACGAAGCCAGCGTGCAGGCCGCGGTCGACCTGGCCATCTCGGCCTTCGGCGGATTGCACGGCGCGATCAACTGCGCCGGCGTGGCACCGGGCGAGCGCGTGGTCGGCCGCAACGGCCCGCACTCGCTGGCCAATTTCCGCCGCGCGGTCGAGGTCAACCTGGTCGGCACCTTCAACGTGATCCGCCTCGCTGCCGCGGCCATGTCCATCGCGACACCGAATGCCTCGGGTGAGCGCGGCGTCATCATCAACACCTCGTCGGTGGCGAGCTTCGAAGGCCAGATCGGCCAGGCCGCCTACGCCGCGTCCAAAGCCGGTGTGAACGGCATGACGCTGCCCATCGCCCGCGAGTTCGCCAAGCTCGGCATTCGCGTGATGACCATCGCGCCGGGGATTTTCGACACCCCCATGCTGCAGGGCATGAGTGACGAAATCCGCGCCTCGCTGGGCGCGCAGATCCCGTTTCCCTCGCGCCTCGGCCGGCCGGATGAGTATGCGGCGCTGGTCAAGCACATCATCGAGAACGAGGTGCTGAACGGCGAAGTGATCCGGCTGGACGGGGCGATTCGGATGGGGGCGAAGTAATTATCCGCCCTGACGAAATATCCTCATCAGCCGCGTACAACCCAGGATCATGTTGGCAGGACGGTTGCATCCGATGAGTTTCCGCTGATCGGCTTGAAAACAGACAACGTGAACAAACAAAAAAAGGGCACCAATCGGTGCCCTTTCTATTATGTGGCTCCCAAAAATCCGGTTACCAGATGTGCGCCTCAATTTCAGTAACGTCTTTGTGCGGCCTCTTCAAGCTTTTGAATGTTGCGCATTCGGCAACGAGGTGATATTCCTCCCGCGAGGCATCGAAATCAATGAACTATTTCACACAACATTGCTTTCATTGTCAGCCTGACTGGCTGCTGCTTACGGAACCCTTGGCATGAACGGAGTCCGCGTACGGACCCGTAAAGGACGTCGAGCCCTTGCCCGTTGAGAATCGATTGCACGGCGGAATGCCGCGCCATGACCGGCAAATTTCTCCCCCGCCGCCAACCTGCCCTTTTAGCGCGATAATGTCGCCATTCACGCCAGCCGGTTGCAGCCACCCGCTGTATCCGAGCCATGGCGCCAGACCGTGGATGCCACAAGCAGCCCATTGAACAACCAGCGAGCACCGGCGCGATCGACGCCTGCGCCATCGGAGAGAACATGATTTTCGACACCCACATCAGCGACGACACCGACGCGTTGCGCGA
>CAYQKN010000078.1:15601-18466 GCA_964417885.1 uncultured Burkholderiales bacterium
GGCGAACACGTCGGCGCGCTGGCGATGTCCGAACCGGGCGCCGGCTCGGACGTGGTCGGCTCGATTGCCTGCCGGGCGGAAAAAAAAGGCGACCGCTACATCGCCAACGGCAACAAGATGTGGATCACCAACGGGCCGCATGCCGACACGCTGGTGGTGTATATGCGCACCGCGCCGAAAGACCAGGGCTCGCGCGCGATGACCGCCTTCATCGTCGAAAAGGGCTTCAAGGGATTTCGCACCGCGCAAAAGCTGGACAAGCTCGGCATGCGCGGCTCCGACACCTGCGAGCTGGTGTTCGAGGATTGCGAGATTCCGGAAGAGAACGTGCTGGGTGAATTGAACGGCGGCTCGCGCGTGCTGATGCGCGGCCTCGATACCGAGCGCACGGTGCTGTCGGGCGGGCCGCTGGGCATCATGCAGGCGGCGATGGACGTGGTGCTGCCCTACCTGCACGAACGAAAACAGTTCAACCAGCCGATCGGCACCTTTGGCCTGATGCAGGGCAAGGTGGCGGACATGTATGTGGCGCTGCAGAGTTCGCGCGCCTTCAGCTACCGCGTCGCCACCATGCTCGACCAGGGCCGCGGCCGCGCCGCGCGCAAGGATGCGGCGGCGTGCATCCTCTACGCCTCCGAATGCGCCGTGAAGGTGGCGCTGGAAGCGATCCAGACCCTCGGCGGCAACGGCTACATCAACGAATACCCGACCGGCCGGCTGCTGCGCGATGCCAAGCTCTACGACATTGGCGCCGGAACGAACGAAATTCGCAGGATGCTGATCGGGCGCGAGCTGTTTGGAGAGAGCGCCTGATCGACGCACAGCAATGCGCATATAATATGCGCATTGTCCTGTGAGGATTTTAACCATGCCCAAGACATCCCGAGCGCGTATCCCCAGTCCCGAAGCCTCGTCTGCCGGGCCGGAAACCATTCCGGCGGCAATGGCGGCTCGCCAGACCCGGGCGATATACGATGTTGCCGCCCCCAAGCGGGCCACCAATGTATCGGTCAACGCCGATTTGCTGGCACAGGCGCGCGAATGCGGCGTCAATCTTTCGCAGACCCTTGAAGACGCCCTCAAAACGCGACTGGCCGACGAGCGCAGGCGAAAATGGCTGGAAGACAATCGCGAAGCCATCGAGGATTACAACAAGCACCTTGAAAAATACGGGCTCTGGAGCGATGGGCTCCGCATGTTCTAGAGGCTATCTTGGCGCAATTCGACCTGCACAAAAATCCGAACCCGGCAGCGCGCAAGCATGCCCCCTATCTGGTCAACCTGCAGAGTGACCATCTCGAACATATTGCGACGCGGCTGTGCGCGCCGGTCAAGTCGGCTAAGATTTCACCAAAGCCCATCGCCGGCCTGATGCCGGAAATCGAAGTCGACGGCGAACGATTTTTTGTTTTCATGCAGGAAATTGCCGCCGTACCGGCGTCAGTGCTTGGCCAGCGCATGGCGTCGGCAGCCCGCTATCGCTTTCAACTTATTGCCGCGGTCGATCTGCTGGTCAGCGGCATTTAGGATTTAGCTCAACAAGGAGAACAGCATGTCAGATTCCGTCGTCATCGTCGCCGCAAAGCGTACTCCCATCGGTTCCATGAACGGCCAACTGGTCGGCCTGACCTCGCCGCAGCTGGCGTCGGTCGCCATCAAGGCCGCCGTCGCCCAATCAGGCCTCAAGCCGGAAGACATCACCGAAGCCCTGATCGGCTGCGTGCTGCCGGCGGCACTGGGCCAGGCGCCCGCGCGCCAGGCAGTGCTGGGCGCGGACCTGCTCAAGTCCACCGCCTGCACCACGGTCAACAAAGTCTGCGGATCGGGCATGAAGACCGCCATGCTGGCGCATGACTCGATCATGGCCGGCAGCGCGAGCTGCATGATCGCCGGCGGCATGGAAAGCATGTCTAATGCGCCGCACATGCTGCCCAAGGCGCGCCAGGGATACCGTTACGGCCACTTCAAAGCACTCGATCACATGGCTTTCGACGGCCTTGAAAACGCCTACGACGGCAAGTCGATGGGCATCTTTGCCGACGCCACCGCCGCCAAGTACGGCTTCACCCGCGAGGACCAGGACGCGTTCGCCACCGAAAGCGTGCGCCGCGCCCAGGCAGCAGTCGCCAGCGGCGCCTTCAAGGCCGAGATCGCCGGCATCACCGTCAAGGGCAAGGCCGGCGACGTGGTGCTGGATACCGATGAGCCGCCTGGACAGTGCCGGCCGGAAAAAATCCCTTCGCTGCGTCCCGCCTTCAACAAGGACGGCACCGTGACGGCGGCAAGCTCGTCGTCCATTTCCGACGGCGCGGCCATTCTCATCCTGATGAAGGAATCCGAGGCCAAGGCCAAGGGCATCACGCCGATCGCCCGCATCGTCGGCCACGCCTCGAACGCGCATGAGCCGGAGTGGTTCACCACCGCCCCGGTCGGCGCCATCGACAAGCTGCACAAGAAACTGGGCTGGAGCCCGGAAAATGTCGACCTGTACGAGATCAACGAAGCCTTCGCCGTGGTCACGATGGCCGCGATGAAAGACCTGAACCTGCCGCACGCCAAGGTCAACGTCAACGGCGGTGCCTGCGCGCTGGGCCATCCGATCGGCGCGTCGGGCGCACGCCTCATCGTCACCCTGCTGCATGCATTGAAGGCGCGCGGCGGCAAGCGCGGCATTGCGTCGCTGTGCATCGGTGGCGGTGAAGCCACCGCATTGGCTGTCGAAATGCTTTGAGTTCTGCCTCGCCCGCGCTGCTGCCCTGCTTGCAGGGCGGCTAGCCGGACGTTATCGAAACGCGCAGCACCTGAAGTCGAAACTCAAGCACTGGCGCGGCTTTCCGGCCATTTTTGCCCTGAAAGCCGCACCAG
>CAYQKN010000079.1:0-18221 GCA_964417885.1 uncultured Burkholderiales bacterium
ATCGCCAGCGAAAAGCTGGTCGACCTGTGGGACCACGCGTTTCTGGTCTACCGCGAGGACCGCGTGATGGTTGAGTTTCTGGCCGCGATCGGCGGGCACAAGACGGTGGTGCTGGACGTGGTGCCGACAGCGGAAAACCTGGTCAAGGTTGCGTTTCAAATCCTTGAGCACGCCTACCTTGACCGGTTCGGCCACGAACTCAAGCTAACCCAGGTTCGACTGTACGAAACGCCCAATTGCTGGGCTGATGCGTTCGGCGGCAGCTAAGCGCGGCCGCCGGCGTTCAATGACCGGCTATTTTGCCGGTTCGATCCGGATCAGGTCACCATTGCCGGCATCGGTCAGCAGGTAAATATTGCCGTCCGGCCCCTCGCGGACATCGCGAATACGGCCCAGTTTATCAACCAGCATCCGCTCCTGCGAGACCACTTTTTCGCCGTCGAGCACCACCCGCACCAGCAATTGCTTGGCCAGCGCGCCGGCAAACAGGTTGCCCTTCCATTTCGGAAAATTGCGGCCCGAATAGAACATCATGCCGGAAGGCGCGATCGACGGTTTCCAGTACAGAACCGGCTGTGCCATGCCGGCCAGCTCGGTGCCCTCGCCGATTTTCGTGCCGATGCCGTAGTTGGCGCCGTAGGTGATCACCGGCCAGCCGTAGTTGACCCCGGCATTGAGCACGTTGACCTCGTCGCCGCCCTGCGGACCGTGTTCATGCGCCCAGACCTTGCCGGTTTCCGGATGCAGCGCGGCACCCTGCATGTTGCGATTGCCAAGGGTAAAGATTTCCGGTTTGGCGCCGGGCGTCTTGACGAACGGATTGTCAGCCGGCACCCGGCCGTCGTCGTGCAGGCGGATGCTCTTGCCGGCATGGTCGTCCAGTTGCTGCGCGCGCTGTTTTGCGCCTTTGGAGGGGCTGTCACCGCGGTCGCCCAGCGTGAGGAACAGGTAGCCCTGGCGATCAAAGACAATGCGCGAGCCGAAGTGATGGCCGGCCGCGCTCTTGGGTTGCAGCTTGAACAACACCTGTACCTCGGTCATGCGTGGCGCCTCCCGGCTGCCGGCCAGCTTGCCGCGTGCCAGTTCGGTGCCGTGCAGGCCGCCTTCTGCTGCGTTGTAGGACCAGTAGATCCAGCCGTTCTCGGCGTACTTCGGGTGCAGCGCCACGTCCAGCAGGCCGCCCTGGCCGTGCTCGGTGACCTTCGGCAGGCCCTCGACCGGTGCCGCCAGCAGCTTGCCGTTGTCGACGATGCGCATGGTGCCGCGGCGTTCGGTCAGCAGGATCCGTCCGTCGGGCAGGAAGGCCATGCCCCAGGGGTGATAAAGCCCCTGCACCACCGTGGTCACGCGCAGCTTGTAGTCCTCGCTGTCAAACAGCGACTGGGAATGGGCGATGGTGGCGGTCAACAGCAGGATGGCGGCCTGGGCCAGGGCGAATCTGCGCATGGTTTCCTCGACGGGGTGACGGTTTTGACGACGGTTGAAAATGGCGCTGCGGCAACGACGCCACGCGGCCGGATTGGATGGCGGCGGCAACCGGCGGCAGCCGTGCACGGTGGGGAATGGTCCGGATGGCGGAGGCGGTGAGATTCGAACTCACGGATGACTCGCGCCATCGCTGGTTTTCAAGACCAGTGCCTTAAACCGCTCGGCCACACCTCCATCGGGAAGCGGATTTTACCACCAGCACCGCTCCTGTCCACCCGGGCCGCGATCAACATGGAACTTTTTGAATTGGGTTATAGTCCAATCCACGTAATTTACTGTCCCTGGAGGCTCGCAATGGCATTTGAACCACAAGTCGTCACGTCACCTGGAACAACCGGTTCGCTGGCACCGTCGCAGAACCGCGTGTTGCGCAACACCTACATGCTGCTGGCGCTGTCGCTGGTACCGACCGTTTTCGGCGCCTGGCTTGGCGTGCAGCTCAATTTTTCCTTCATGGCCGGCAGCCCGCTGCTGGGTTTCATGTTGTTCCTGGCGATCGCGTTCGGTTTTTTCTATGCGATCGAAAAAACCAAGAACAGCCCGCTGGGCGTCGCGATCCTGCTCGGCTTCACCTTCTTCATGGGGCTGATGCTGTCGCGGCTGATCGCGCGCACGCTCGGCATCAGCAACGGCGGTTCGCTGATCGCGCTGGCCTTTGGCGGCACGGCGGTGATTTTCTTCGCCATGGCCTCGATGGCCGCGACCATCAAGCGCGACCTGTCCAACATGGGCAAGTTCCTGATGGTCGGCGTGCTGCTGCTGATCATCGCCGCGGTCGCCAACATCTTCCTGCAGATCCCCGCGCTGATGCTGACCATCGTGGTACTGGCCATCGGCATCTTCTCGGCCCTGCTGCTGTATGACATCAATCGCATCATCACCGGCGGCGAAACCAACTACATCACGGCCACGCTGGCGATCTACCTTGACGTCTACAACATCTTCAGCAACCTGCTGGCCCTGCTGGGCATTACCAGCAACGACTGATCGCGCTCACGCAGCAAACAAAAAAGCGGCCGCAAGGCCGCTTTTTTTTGGCAAACCCCAGCACTGGCGCGGCTTGCAGGGCATTTTCGTGCCGGAAGGCGCGCCGGTGCTGGAGTTTGTCCCTCATTCCCTTTCGAACAGGGCAATCGACTCGACGTGCGCGGTGTGCGGAAACATGTTCACCACGCCAGCCGCCTTCAGTACAAAGCCATGCAGCTGCGTCAGCACGCCGGCATCGCGCGCCAGCGTGCCGGGGCTGCAGGCAACATAGACAATGCGCTTCAGTTCGGGCCGCAGATCCGGCCCCAGCAGCTTGCAGACTTCGATCGCGCCGTCGCGCGGCGGATCGATCAGCATCTTGCTCACCGGCGGCACCTTCTTCATCGCCGCCTCCTGGTCGGTGTACAGGTCGGCGGCGAAGAATTGCGACCGCTGCTGCAGGCCATTGCGGATCGCGTTTTCCATCGCACGCGTGGTCAGCGCCTCGCTACCCTCGACGCCGATCACGTTTGCCCCGCGCCGCGCGATCGGCAGGCTGAAATTGCCCAGCCCGCAGAACAGGTCGGCGATGGTCTCGCCCGGCTGCGGGTCCAGCAGGTCAATGGCGCGCTTCACCATCAGGCGATTGACCTGGTGGTTGACCTGGGTGAATTCGGTCGGGCGGAAATTCAGCTCGAGGCCGAATTCCGGCAGCGTGTAGGTCAGGTCCGGCGCATCCAGCGGATACCACGGCACCGCCGTCTCCGGCCCCTTCACCTGTACCCACCACTGCACCCGGTGTGCATCGGCGAACGCCTTCAGCTTCACTTCGTCACCCGGCGTCAGCGGTTCCAGCAGCCGCAGCACCAGCGCGGTGACCCGCTCGCCCACCGCCACCTCGATCTGCGGGATGCGCTCGCGCATGTCGAGCGAACTCATCACCTCGCGCAGCGGATCGATCATCTGCCCGACGCCGCCGGCCAGCACTTCGCAGGAGTGCATGTCGGCGACATAGCTCGATTTCTTTTCGCGGAAGCCGACCAGCACGCCGCCCTTCTTGGCTACGTAATGCACCGACATCCGCGCACGGTGGCGGTACTGCCACGGCGAGGCGTAGATCGGTGGCAACACCCGCTCCGGCCTCACCTGGCCGATGCGTTCGAGGTTGTCTTCCAGCACCCGCTGCTTGGCGGCCACCTGCAGGCTGGCGGTCGCGTGCTGCTGCGCGCAGCCGCCGCAGATCTCGTAGAACCGGCACCTGGGTGTGGTGCGATCCGATGATTCGCGCAGGATGCGCAGCAGTTTCGCGGTCTCGAAATTCTTCTTCTTGCGCGACGGCTGGTACTCGACCCGCTCGCGCGGCAGCGCGCCCTCGACGAATACCGCCTTGCCGTCGACGTGCGCGACGCCGCGGCCTTCGTGGTCCAGCGATTCGATCAATGCCTGCGGCGCAGCGGGAAAGGCAACGGGATCATTCATTCAGCGTAAACCGGCTCGATTGCGGAGCGCGCATTATACGCGGCGTGAATTCGGCGCCGCCAAACGACAGGGGCACGTCGCCGTGCCCCTGCGTGAAGCGCGCCTGCTCAACGCCTCAAGGCTGATCGCATTCCGGACGGAAGCTGTCGAACACCTGGCGCTCGATGGTCTTGGTCACGGTCAGGCCGCCGACGTCATAGGTGAGCTGGCCCGCATTGCCGTTGCTGAACTCGACCCGCATGTTGCCGACACGGGCCGCGTTGATGGCGGGATTGAGCGGGATGAACGGCGCCGCGTTGAATGCCGACCCGGTGACGCGCACCAGGTCGCCGCTGTAGACCCCGGCTGACTGGCGCGGCATCGATGCCGTCAGCCACAATCCCTTGTTGGTGGTACCGGCGCCGGGCTCATAGGTGAACAGGGTGGCAAAGATGATGTCGCTCTGGTGGGTGAAGTTGATGCCCCAGCCGGACTCGTTGGGGTTCCACCACAGGTCCTGGTAATTGAAGATATAGCTGCGGTCGGTTCCGGTGTGGCGGCAGGTTGGCGCGCTGGCGAAGGTCTGGCGCGAGATGTTCTTGGTGATGGTGGCGCCGGTGCCGCCGGTGCCCTCGCCCAGCACGTCATAGGTCAGCGTGCCGCTGGTGGCGCTGGTGAAGTCGAAGCGCAGGTTGCCGACCCGCCGCACATTGGCCGCCGCCGTGATGGGCGGGAACGGCGCGGCGTTGAACGCGGGACCGGTCACCCGCAGCAGGTCGCCGGAAAAGGAATTGGTGCTACCCACGCGGGTGCCAACCGACGACAGCCACATGCCCGGGTTCTGGGTGCCGAGGCCGGCCGATTCGTAATTGAACATGGTGGCAAAGATCACGTTGCCCTGGTGATTGACGTTGACGCCCCAGCCGCTCTCGGGCTCGCCGCCCCACCACAGCGAGGTGTAGTTGGTGGTCGCGGTGGTAAAGGCGGCGCTGATGCCATAGCTGCTGGACGTGAGTTCGGCCGGATCGTAACTGGCCACCGCCAGGTAATAGGTGCCCGGCGTGACCGGCCAGCCAATTCCGAAATCGAACGAGGACACGGATGCGTCGTCATTGGTGGCGTAGCTGGTGGGGGTGGTCAGCGTGGTGCCGTTGGCATCCATCAGCTGGCCGATCAGGTCGTGACCGCCGCTGGACTTCACATACAGGCTGCCGGCCTGGGTGATGTTGACGCGGAATACATCGAGGTCGCCGATGTAGCTGATGTTTCCGGCCACGCTGGCGCCGTTCAGCGGCAGCAGCGTTGCGGTCGGCGACGGCTGGTTGACGTGATCATCGGCCGCATAGGCGGTCGCACTCAGCAGCGGTGCGATCTGCGGATAGAAATAGTCCCAGCGGCCGTAGCCGGCATTCTCGTCGTTGTTGGTGCACGACAGGCCGTCCGCCGCATTGCGGGTGGTGGAATTGGACAGCACGCCGCGCAATTGCAGCCCGCCGCCGGACAGGGTGAACAGGCCCGAGCCGGACGAACCACCCTCGATCACGCCGCGATTGAACAGCACCGCGTACATCGCCTGTTCGAAGCCGGCCACCCGCACCAGCCCGTCGCTGCGATTCTGGATCGAGGACAGCGTGCCGGTGGCGAATTTCATGTAGTCGCCTGACGGATGGCTGACCGACACCACCGGTGTATTGGCGGTCATCGGCGCCGCGTTCCAGCCTGAAAACACCGCGCCCGCCGGCGGCGAACGCCGCAGCCGCAGCAGGGTCTGGTCGACAAACTGGTTGGTGAACAGCAGATCCGCGCCGCCGGCCACCTGCACCTGCAGGCCGCTGGCGGATACCACGCCGCACGAAACGGCCTGGTAGAACCAGTTCAGCGACAGGCTGGTTGCCTCGGCCTGGCTGGAAATGCAGTGATTGGCCGTCAGGAAAAAATCCTGCTGGCTGGGCGAATTGATCAGCGTGCCGGTGCAGATGAACGACCGGCCGCCACTGACGAAATTCATCAGCGCCACCGATTTGCGGCGGTCTTCCAGCGCCAGGTCGAGCTCGGAACTGTTGGATGGACAGACGATATCCGGGTTGCAGCGGCCGGCCGAACCCGGACCGGTCCTCGGCACCGACGGCTCACCCTGGCCCAGTCGCAGCAGCGATTGCTCGAAGTGGCTAATGTCCATCACCGCGATGGCGCTGCCCTCGACCTGCTGCGGTGAGATGATTTCAACGATCTGCGTATCGCCCTCGGTATACGGTGTCCAGACCTCACCCTGCCGCGAAACCGACAGCGGCAGCACGCTGGCGATGTCGCCGTGGTGCGACACCGCCCGCAACTCGCCGGCCGTCATGCCGGGCGGCAGCTGCAGGCGCGCGCGGATGCCGAGCGCGCCATCGGACTGGATGCGGATGTGCGTGACGCGACTGCCGTCGGCCTGTGCTTCCCACTGCGCGACTTGCGGCGCGGCCCGGGAGGCGAACACCGCCCCCACCGCCACCGGTGCCGACGGGCTGCGCGGCGGAACAATGCCCAGTACCTTGGCCAGCGGCGGCACCCCGCCGTCGCCGAATGCCTCGGCCTGCGCCACCTCCAGCAGCTGCTGGCGGGTCGGCGCGATGCGCACGCTCATCACCGGCGCCGTGACCGAACGCAGCGTGACCGCCGGCGCCGGCTGGCCGGGCTGGGACCGGCCGGGCATTTCCTGCGCCGCAGCGGCCAGCGCCGACAAGGCCATCAGGCAGCCCGCCGCTGCCGCCATCAATTTTGTGGTTCTCTGCATATCGATTCTCAACTCCGTGGAACGACACTGCTCCCTAGCCGCTTCAGGCCCAGCCACTGCTGCTGCCAGAATCCGCGCCCGTATTCTCTGCCGTCGAGCTGATCGCGAATGCCGGTTGGTGGATAGACCTGTTCAAAGTTCGCCGTACCGAAAAGCACATCCCATGCCGGAAACAGCACGGCAAAGTTGCAACCCTGCACCCGGCCCTCATGGCCCATGCCGATGGCGTGGTGGACGCGATGAAAACGCGGGCTCACCAGCAGGTACTCGCCGATACGGCCGAAGTCCAGTTTGAGATTCGCGTGCGACAGGCTCTCGACGATACGGGTCGCCACCACGATGGTGACGAACTGGCCCGGTGGCACGCCGATCGCCAGCGCCACCAGGGCAAAGGCCGCGCTGGTCAGCACGTCGTCGAGCAGGTGATTGCGGTTGTCGGTCCAGAAGCTCATGCTGCGCTGCGAATGATGCAGGGCGTGCAGCGCCCACCAGAAAGTGACGCGATGCTGCCAGCGGTGTAGCCAATAGGCGACAAAATCGAGCAGCACCAGGTAGACCACGAACGACAGCAGCGGTGAACTGTTCAGCGCCGGCCACGCGTCCTCGATCTTCCACGGGATCACATCGTTGAGCCGCATCCAGCCGTCCAGCGCGCCGATCACCGGCGTCAGCAGGCCGAACATCAGCAGCGGCACGAAGCCCAGCCGCTGCAGCAGCGTGTAGAGCACATCGACCTTCTTCTCGGCCTCTTCCTGCTGTTCCAGCGGATACCAGCGCTCGAGGCTGCCCAGCACCACCGCCAGCGCGGTCACCTCGATGGCGCCGATGAGAAAAAACTCGGTCGCATCGAAGGCAAGCTCGGCATAGCCGCCGATGCCGATGGCGTGCAGCACCGGCAGCACCGCGGTCTGGAACACGTGGCCGTGCAATTCGGCGAACAGGGCGGACATCCAGTCAAACATGATCCGGCTTCCTCATCGCTTCCACTGCGGGTGATCGGTGATGCGGGCAAAGCAGAAACCGCGCGCCTTCAAGCCGGCGATCAGTTCATCGAGGCGCGGATACAGCGGCTCCTTGCGCGACCAGATGCCGAGGTGCCAGAGCAGGATGTCGCCATCGCGGATGGCGGCGAGCTGGCCCTTGATCAGCCGGTCGGCGGGATAACTTTCGCTCGGCAATTCGTCGCCGGAGAAACCGGCCGGCGACCAGGCCACGTGACGAAAGCCGCAGGCGGCGGCGAAGCGGGTAGCGTTGGCGGTCAGCTTGCCGCCCGGCGCCCGCCACAGCCCGTCAAAGCCGCGACCGGTCATGGCGCGAAACGCGTCCTCGCTTTTGCGCAGTTCCGCGCAGACCGCCTGCTGGTCCAGCATCTCGCCGGTTTTGGCGCCCCACGGCACATAGCTGACCTTGTCGCCCGTGTCCTGGCGGAAATACCAGTGACGCCAGGTGTGGCTGCCAAACGCGTGCCCTTCGTCGGCGCGCGCTTTCCAGAATGCCGCCCAGGCCGGATCGAGCGTGGTGTCGCCGCGCCGCGTCTTTTCGTTGGCGAGGAAAAACGTGGCGCGCACGTCATGCTTGCGCAGG
Source organism: uncultured Burkholderiales bacterium (assembly GCA_964417885.1). Lineage (GTDB taxonomy): Bacteria > Pseudomonadota > Gammaproteobacteria > Burkholderiales > Usitatibacteraceae > UKL13-2. The sequence continues at coordinate 8,273 of CAYQKN010000079.1, forward strand.
ATGGCGGCGATCTCCTCCGCCGGCCCCATGTGCCCGGTGTCCAGCGTCAGGTAGGCGGTGGCCTTGCAGGCGGCGCCGGCCGCCGGCTGCGCCGCAGCCGGCATCAGCAGCGCCGCGACCAGGGCGGCGCGGACCAGCAGCAGGGCAAGTTTGGGCTCAGGCATGCAGGCGACGTATCACGGACAGGTGGGCAAATTATCTCAGCGCGTCGCGCATCCGCCAACCGCTCACCGGCTCATTTCCGCGGTGCGTGGGAGGCGAAATAGATGCCGTGCGGGCTCTTGCCAACCGGGATCTGCTTGATCACCTTCCTGCTGGCCATGTCGTAGATGGATACCTTCTTGATCCAGCGCGTGGTCACCCACAGCTGCTTGCCGTCGCGCGTCAGCTCCATGCAGTCCGGCCCGCCCGGCATATTGATGGTGTCGACCACCGTGAGCGTGCTCTGGTCGATCACGTTGATGGTATTCGACACCCGGTTGCTGACGAACAGGCGCTTGCCGTCGCCCAGTGCCAGGAAATTGTGCGCGCCCTTGCCGGTGGTGATTTTCTTCACCGACTTCTGCGTGCGCCAGTCGATCACTTCGACATAATCCTCGCCGGTCATGCCGACCAGCGCGTAGCGGTCATCGGGCGTCACCCACACGCCGGCCGGCATGTTGCCGGTTTTCATCCGCCACTTGATGGTCTGGCTGGCGAGATCGATGCCGACCAGCTCATTCGAATCCTGCATCGTCACCAGCGCGATGGTGCTGTTGGCGTCGAAGGCGACGTGACTGGGCGTCTTGCCGGTCGGGATGCGCTTGACCAGCGAAAAATCGCTGCCGTGGTAAATGTCGACCCGGTCGAGGCGGTTGCTGACCGACACGAACCACTTCTTGTCCGGGGTGAAGCCGATCTGGTAGGGATCGGAAATCTTGTCGATGCGGCGGCGGATGTCGCCGGTCAGCGGATCGAGGAACACCAGTTCGTTCGAGGCCGCATTGGCGACGATCAGGTGCTTGTCGTCGGGTGTCGCCATCAGGTGATGCGGTTCCTTGCCGATCGGGAAGCGGCGGATCTCCTCCATCTTCGCCTTGTCGATGACGCTGATGGTGCCGTCGCCCGAATTGAGCACGATGGCGACTTCGGCAGCGGCGGGGAAAGCAATGGACAACAGGGTGGCGGACAGCAGAAACGGTGCGGCAGATCGCAGAAATTTCACAAAAAGTCCCTTAAAATCACACATTTACCAAACATTGCTATAGTAGCATGAGCCATTGACTAACGCCCGCCCGCGCCTCCCCGTTTACCTCTGCCAAAGATATCCCATGCTGACCAATCCCGCGCCCCGTTTCTGCCAGCAATGCGGGTCCGACAAAGTGAGCTTGCGCATCCCGCACGGCGATGACCGCGAGCGCCATGTCTGCCCCGATTGCGGCCACATTCACTACCTCAACCCGAAACTGGTCGTCGGTACCATCCCGGTCTGGGGTGACCAGGTGTTGCTGTGCAAGCGCGCCATCGAGCCGCGCTACGGCCTGTGGACGCTGCCGGCCGGATTCATGGAAGAAGGCGAGACGCTGGAGGAAGGCGCGGCGCGCGAAACCCTGGAAGAAGCCAAGGCGCGAGTCGACATCGAACAGATGTACGTCACCCTGTCACTGCCCGAAATCAGCCAGGTCTACGTCCTGTTTCGCTCGCGCCTGATCGATCTTAATTTCGGCCCCGGCAGCGAAAGCCTCGAAGTGCGTTTGTTCAGCGAAGCCGACATTCCCTGGGATCAGCTTGCCTTCCGCACCATTGATCGCGCGCTAAAGCTCTACTTCGCCGACCGGCAGGTCGGTCAGTTCCCGGCGCACCTGGGCGAATTGCGGCGACCGAAATAGTTTCTGTCAGCCGCATGCTGACTGCTGCCACTTGCGTCGGCGAAAGAACTGGCTGAGAACAATCGGGAACTACTATTAACTTGCGGGACTGTCGTCCCGGATTTAGTCCGGGAGCGAGGCGGGGAATTCGCAGCGCATGCGCTGTGCCCGCCGAGCGCCAATTCAATGCAGTGGATTGGCCCAAGTTTCTTTGCAACTCAACAAGTGACAAAACTTGGTTACCGGCCCGGCGCAACTCTTCTGGTTGTACGCCGGTACGACAGAGATCAATCAGAGTTCTCTTCTCACGCCCAACTCAATCACCTTGCCATCCGCCGCCACAAACACCCGGTCGCCGTCGCGCGGCCGCACCACATAGGTGCCGGTGAATTCGCCGAACGCCGGCAGCACGCAGACATAGGCACCAAACCAGAAACACGGCAGCCGCAGCGAATCGCCGGCCGGACCGCCGAGATGGATGGCGGGGTGAATGTGGCCGGCCAGCACATAGCCGCGCAGGTCAGGCTCGGGATGATGTGAGAGGCAGAACGGCCCGACCACCTCTCCCTCGTCGACGCACTCGATGTTCCACTCTGGCGGCGGATCGCCGGCCCGGTCGTCGTGATTGCCGCGCACCAGCGTGATGCCGATCGCGGCATGCTGCTGCCGCCAGGCGGCAAAGCGCGCGAAAGTGGGCGCGGCGCGGCCGTCCCGGCTGTGCAGGAAATCACCCAGAAACACCAGCCGCTTCGCCCCGGTCGCGGAGAGGCATTCGGTCAGCCGCGACAGCGCCGCGCTGGTGCTGCCCGGCGGCAGCGGGATGCCGGCAGCGCGAAACGCCGCCACCTTGCCGAAATGCGCATCGGCGACGAACAGCGTTTGCTCGCGCGGCCAATACAGCGCCTTGTCCGGCAGCAGCCGCAGCGTCTCGCCGGCGAGCACGATTTCCATCAGGCGGCGCGAACCTTGTCGAACGCGAGCTGCATGCGCGCGATCCGGTCGGCCAGTTTTTCCGAGGTCAGTTTCTCGCGGAAGCGCTCGACCATCAGCGGGAAGCAGAACGGTGTCGGCCGGCTGGCGCGGATCAGGGTGATGCGCTGGCGCTGCATCGCCGCCAGCGCGTCGTGCATGCGGGCGAATTCGAGCTCGCGTTCCAGCACTTCGCGCTGCGATTGCGCCAGCAGCGGATTGTGCGCATCCCAGCGCGCGAACACATCGAAGATCAGCCCGCTGGTGGCCTGCACCTGCTTGTTGCTTTTGCCGGCGCCGGGATAACCCTGGAACACCAGCCCGGCGACGCGCGCGATCTCGCGGAAGTGCCGCTTCGACAACTCCGCCGCATTGAGGCTCGCCAGCACCGACGCCAGCAGGTGTTCGGTCGACAGCAGCAGGTTGAACAGCTCGCGATTGAGTGCGAACGGCGTCGCCGACAGCAGCTCGAAACCATAGTCGTTGACCGAGAATGAAAACGTCGCTGGCCGGCTCTGCCCCAGCCGCCAGGCGAACAGCGCCGCCATGCCCATGTGCGCGTGGCGGCCGGCGAACGGGTAGACGAAGATGTGATGTCCCTCGCGGCTTTCCATCTGTTCGAACAGCAGCTCGTTGACATCCGGAATGCGCGACACCGCGCGCTGCACCTTCAGCAGTCGCGCCACGGCACGCATCTCCGGTTCCTCCGAGCGGCCGTCGCGAAACTCCTTCAGCATCGCACGCATCGACGCCGCGAGTTCGCCCGACAACGGCATCTTGCCGCCCGACCAGCGCGGCACCAGTTTTTTATTCTGCGGGGCCGGTTTCACGTAGGCGGTCATGTCACGCACGCGCATCAGTTCCAGCGTGCGGCCGGCAAAGGTGAACGCATCGCCCGGCGACAGGCGCGCGATGAAACTCTCCTCGACGTGACCGAGCCGCGCGCCCTTGAGAAAGCGCACCTCCATGCTGGCCTCGGAGACGATGGTGCCGATCGACATCCGGTGGCGCCGCGCGATCGCCTTGTCCGGCACCCGGAATCGCGCATCCTCCCAGGCCACCTTGCAGTATTCGGGATAGGCCTTGAGCGCTTCGCCGCCGCGCACCACGAAATCCAGCGCCCACGACCACTCGTCATCGCCCAGATCGCGATAGGCGTGACTGCTGCGCACCTCGGCCAGCAGCTCGGCCTCGATGAAGCCCTCACCCGCGGCGATCGTCACCAGGTGCTGCACCAGCACATCGAGCGGCTTGGCGATCAGGCGGCGTGACTCGATGCGCCTGGCCTCGGCGGCGCGCCGCGCCGCCACCGCCTCGATGAACTCGAACGCATGGCTGGGCACGCAGGTCACGCGCGACGCCCGGCCCGGCGCGTGGCCGGAGCGGCCGGCTCGCTGCAGCAGCCGCGCCACGCCCTTGGCACTGCCGATCTGCAACACCCGCGCCACCGGTGAGAAATCCACCCCCAGGTCGAGGCTGGAGGTCGCCACCACGCACTTGAGCGTGCCCAGCTTGAGACCGCTTTCGACATAATCGCGCACCTCGCGATCGAGCGAGCCGTGATGCAGTGCCAGTTCGCCGGCCCAGTCCGGCCGCGCCTCCAGCAGCGCCTGGTACCAGAGTTCGGCCTGCGAGCGTGTGTTGGTGAACACCAGCGTGGTGCCGCCGGCCGCACGGACGGCATCAATCTCGCCAGCCACCGGCTCGACCATGGCGAATCCCAGGTGACCGGCCCAGGGAAAACCGTCGACCTGCTCCGGGATCAGGGTGTCGATCACGATCACCTTGTCGCGCACCCCTTCCACCAGCCGGGCCGGTGCGCCGGCCATCAGCACCTCCGCCGCCTGGTCGAGATTGCCCAGCGTGGCCGACAGGCCCCACACCCGCAGCCGCGGATTCCAGCGCCGCAGCCGCGCCAGCGCCAGCTCGGTCTGGATGCCGCGCTTGCTGCCAAGCAGTTCATGCCATTCGTCGACGATCACCGCCTGCAGGCCGGCCAGCGATTCGCGCGCACCCGCCTGCGAGAGCATCAGCGACAGGCTTTCCGGCGTCGTCACCAGCGCGCTCGGCATGTTGCGGTTCTGCCGCGCGCGCTCGGCCGACGGCGTGTCGCCGGTGCGGATACCCACGCTCCAGCCCAGCCCCAGGCCGGTGACCGCTTTCAGCAGCGATTCGCGCGTGTCCGCCGACAGGGCGCGCATCGGCGTGATCCACAGCACCGTCAGCGGCGGCGCGCCGGACGCGCCGGCGTCAATCGATTCCATCAGCGCACCCAGCCAGGCGGCCAGCGTCTTGCCGGTGCCGGTGGCGGAGTGGATCAGGCCGCTTTCGCCGCGACGGTAGGCATCCCACACCTCGCGCTGAAAATCGAACGGCGTCCAGCCGCAGGCGGCAAACCAGGCCTCGACGCGTTTGTCCGCAGCGCGACGGTCGGCGGTTGGCGCGATCGCCAGCACGGTGTCAGGCATGCATCGTCCGCGCGACACGGCGGGTGTCCAGCATGGAACGCGCCAGCAGGATGGTATTGGCGTGGATCTCGACCGTATCGGTGATCTGCCGCGCGTAGCCGCCCGCCATCGTGATCGCCAGCGGCAGCTGGCGTTGGGCGCAGGCGGCAAACACGGCCGCATCGCGCGCCAGCAGGCCTTGCTTGGTCAGTTTCAGCCGTCCCAGCCGGTCGTCCTCGAATGGATCGGCGCCGGCCAGGTAGATCACCAGCTGCGCACGCGAACGGGCGAAGGACTGCTCGAGCCCGTCGGCAAAAGCCGCCAGGTAGGCCGCGTCGCCGGTGCCGTCTGGCATGTCGAGATCGAGGTCGCTTGCCACTTCGCGCCGGAACGGATAGTTCTTTGCGCCGTGGATCGAGAAGGTAAAGATCGAATCGTCGCCGGCCAGGATCGACGCGGTGCCGTTGCCCTGGTGCACGTCGGCATCGACGATCAGGAAACGCGCGATGCGTCCCTCGGCCTGCACGGCGCGGGCGGCGATGGCGGCGTCGTTGAACACGCAGAAGCCTTCGCCGCGATCGTGGAACGCATGATGGGTGCCGCCGGCCAGATTGGCCGCCACACCGTCGGCCAGCGCGGCGCGGCAGGCCGCCAGGGTGGCACCCGAGGAACGCCGCGAACGCTCCACCATCTGCGGTGACCAGGGAAAACCGATCGCGCGCACTTCGGCTGCCGACAGCTCGCCGCATTCCATCCGCCGCACGTAGTCCGGCGCATGCGCGCGCGCCAGTTCGGCCGCGGTCGCGGCGGCGGGCACGCAGAAATCGCCGGCGGCAAATTGCCCGGTGGCCGCCAGCGCCTCGCGCAGCAGGCGATATTTTTCCATCGGGAAGCGATGGCCGGGCGGCAGCGGCAGCACAAACTCATCGCAATAGAACAGTTTCATGCGGCTATTCTATTGCGCCTCCCGCGTGGCGCCGTGCCGGCACCATCGATGCCGGCCTCAATAGCCCCGGTCGACGTCGACGCGCCCCGTCACGGCCTGGCCGTGCGCCATCGCGGTGATCTTGCCAGCGATCTGGTCGAGGCTCGCGCCGACCAGGGTAATGGCGGAGATATGCGGCGTGAGACGAATGCGCGGGTGCCGCCAGAAAACGTGATCGGCCGGCAGCGGCTCGCTGGCAAACACGTCCAGCGTCGCGCCGCCGAGCCGGCCGCTGTCCAGCATTGCCAGCAGATCGGCTTCCACCAGGTGACCGCCGCGACCGGTGCTGATCAGGTAGCCGTCCGGCCGCAGCTTGCCCAGCGTGGCGGCATTGAGGATGCCGCTGGTCGCCGCGGTCAGCGGCAGCACGCATACCAGCACCCGCGTCGCGCGCAGGAACGCGTCCAGCTGCGCGTCGCCATGAAAGGTGGTGACGCCGTCCAGCGACTTCGGCGAACGCGACCAGCCCAGCGTCGGGTAATCGAACGCCGCCACCGACCGGGCCACCCTGGCACCGATGGCGCCCAGCCCCATCACGCCCACCGGCCAGGCCGCGCGGTCGATGGCCGGCAGCGTTTTCCAGATTGCCTGTTCCTGCTGCTGCAGGTAGGCGGCAAATTGCCGCGTATGGGCGAACAGCGCATGGCAGACGTATTCCGCCATCTGCACCGCCATGCCGGCGTCGTCCAGCCGCACCAGCGGGGTGCGCGCGCCGAGTCCGGCCGCGCCATGCAGCGCCAGCAGGCGATCCACCCCGGCGCCAAGGCAGAACACCGCCTTCAGGTTTTGCTGCGAGGCCAGGAACGCCGCCGGCGGCGACCAGGCCAGCGCGTAATCCGCCTGGCGCTCGGCGCAGTCAGCCGACCAGCGCCAGATGTCGGCGGCGGGAAAGCGGCCAGCCAGGCCTGCCAGCCAGGGCTTGAGGTCCATTTCAGGTGCGTAGACGACGATTTTCATGGATTGCCGGTTCCGATTCGATTCATGGGTGCCACCACCACGGCGAATTTAACCATCTCCCGGCCGGTCGCGGCAGCACGCTCATCCAATCGCCCGCCGCAATCTAGGGCAATTCGCAGCCGCCGGGCAGGAATCCCCCGATTCAGCGCGGCATGCGCGGCGAACACAATGATCTCGTACCAGGCAGCAACCACATACCCCGCGAGATGCATCATGAAAACGACTCTCCAGCTCAACACCCGGCTCCTCGCCACCCTGTTCGTCGCCACCGTCCTCGCCAGTTTCAGCATCGGCCATGCCACCGCCGCCGGAGTCGGCCAGCAGGTCAGTTTCGCCATCCCGCCGATCGCCTACGCCACCAGTACCCAGCATCCCGGCGCGCTTGCCATCGGCGCGCAGCACGTGGCACAGGGCTACATCGATGTCGCCGACGCGACCAGCATGTTGGTCAGCGCCAACGTCGACGAATACCTGCTGACCGTCAAGCTCGACAACCCGCTGATCTCCCACGCCGCGTTGCGCATCGGCGGCAGCGACTACGCGGTCGACAGCAAGCTGGCGGTGCTGGTGGTGGCCGCGCAGCGCGCGCGCGACATCCCGGTCAGCGTCGCTTACCGGCTGTACCTGAAGCCCGGCGCGCGCGCCGGCGTCTATCCCTGGCCACTCGCGCTGGCGATCACACCGCGGGCCATCTGAAGCCGCGGGCCGGCGGCAGCCGGTGACATAATGCAAGCCATCGGCGGCGTGACCGTCAGGCGGACCATGGCACCAGATGATCGAATTCAACCTGTCGGCGTTTGAAGCACGCGTGCTCGGCGTGCTGGGCGAAAAACGTTTTCTCACGCCGGACGTCTATCCGCTGTCGCTCAACGCCATCGTCAACGCCGCCAACCAGCTGTCCAACCGCGAACCGGTGATGAGCCTGGGCGAGGAAACGGTGCTCGCCTGCCTCAAGCGGCTGCAGGACAACCACCTGGCCCAGACCTACTATCCCGCCGGCAGCCGGGTGGCCAAATACCAGCACATGATGAGCGAGGTGTTCGCGCTCGACGACGCGCGCCTGTCGCTGGTGACGCTGCTGCTGTTGCGCGGCCCGCAGACCTGCGGCGAACTGCGCGGCCGCACCGGCCGCATGTATCCGTTCGCCTCGGTCGACAGCGTCGAGCGCTCGCTGCACGACCTGGCCGCCAATGACCCGCCGCTGGTGATGCAGTTGCCCAAGTCGCCCGGCACCAAGGAAGCGCGCTGGGCACACCTGCTGTGCGGCGAGGTCGCGGTCGAGCGCCACGAGATGGCAGCCAGCATGCACGGTGGCGGCGGCAGCGTGGTGGAAGGCGCGTCGGATGACCGCGTCACCCGTCTCGAGGCCGAGGTCGCCTCGCTGCGGCAGGAAGTGACCTGGCTGACGGAAGAACTGGCGCGATTCCGCAAGCAGTTCGAGTAGGCGCCGGCGCCGGTCGTATGCGGCCGACCGTGACACTGGTCAAACCGTCCGCAGATTGCGGCCAACCGTACATACATTTGCCGGGATAGCGCGTACGATCAATGCGTGAACCCAAACGATATCCTGCTGTGGAGCGACGGCTTCTGGTGTTTCCGCGAAGAGCATTCGAAGGAATTCATGCGCAGCGATGACTTTCGCGTGGTCGAGTATCACAGTGCCGAATGGCACCAGCTGTACTCACGCGGCTACGTCACGCCGCATTCGCCGGGCGGCGGCTGAACGGCCAGACTCCAGCACTGGCGCGCCTTTCCAGCCATTTTCGGCCTGCGATCCGCACCAGTGCTGGAGTTTGATTCGACCGCCGATGCCTGCCGGCCCCCTGCAAGGCCCGCCCGGCTTCCCGCCTGCCGGTAATTTGGCATGGGCATCTGGGGGATTTCCCGATTCTGCGAAATTGCCATTCGCCTAGCATTGACCTGCCCGTCACGCCGGCCCGCACACGGCGGCAGCGGCCGGCATCGCTGAACGCACCAGTGAATCGTGACCAAACAAAAAAGGAAAACTCATGTCCCGTCCTGCAACCCCGATCGGCCGCCGCGTCATGCTGGTCGATGACAGCAAGACCATCCGCAGCAGCGCGGCGCTCTACCTCACGCAGGCAGGCTGCGAGGTGACCATGGCCAACGACGGTTTTGACGCGCTTGGCAAACTCTCCGAGTGCGACCCGGAGCTGATATTCGTCGACATGCTGATGCCACGCCTGGACGGCCTGCAGACCTGCGCGCTGATCAAGCACCATCCTCACTTCCGCGACACACCGGTGATCATGCTCTCGTCCAGGGACGATATATTTGACCGCGCGCGTGGCCGCACCGCCGGCGCGGATGACTACCTGGCCAAGCCGTTCTCGCGCGAGAGCCTGGTGCAGGCGGTGGCAACCCATCCGCTGGAACGAAAGGCGGCATGAGCGTCGCGAGCGCGTCCAGCAGCGCCGCCACACCTTCGACGCGCGGCCGGCAACCGGTGGCCGGACGATGCTGACGCAGCAGGCATCGGTGGGCGAACTCGAACAGCAGGTCGCGCAGCTGCGGCAGGCGCTCGAGTCGCAGCGGAAAACGGCAGCCGCCAATGCGATTGCCGATGCCACGCTGGCCGCGGTCTCGTCGCAGATCTGTGTCCTCGACGCGTCCGGCGTGATCGTGGCCGTAAACAAGGCGTGGCGTGATTTCTACGCGCGCAACCTGCCGGACGGCGGCTCGCGCATCGACTGGATCGGCACCAACTACCTGGCGACCTGCGA
>CAYQKN010000080.1:0-17940 GCA_964417885.1 uncultured Burkholderiales bacterium
CGTGCCAATGCCGGCACCATCAAGGGCGACAACGTCGAGCAGGACGCCGGCATCAAGATCGTGCTGCGCGCCGTCGAAGAACCGCTGCGCATGATTGCGCAAAACGCCGGTGACGAGCCGAGCGTGGTGGTGAACAAGGTCGTCGAAGGCAAGGGTGACTTTGGCTACAACGCGGCAACCGGCGAGTACGGCGATCTGGTGAAGATGGGCGTACTGGACCCGACCAAGGTGACCCGTTACGCGTTGCAGAACGCGGCATCGGTTGCATCGCTGATGTTGACCACCGACGCCATGGTGGCCGAGTTGCCGAAGGAAGAATCGGCTGGCGGCGGCATGGGTGGTGGCGGCATGGGTGGCATGGGCGGCATGGGTGGCATGGATATGTAATGCCGCGCTGACAGCCGGGCGCCAGTGGAGGCGGCCGTTGGTTTCAGGAGCACGTTTCTGACCGCCAAACGCCGCAATTCACCTGCCTGGCCCGTTGGCATCCGGTCGCTTTGTCGACCGCCTGGAGCAAACAGAAGCCGGCGCAAGCCGGCTTCTGTCATTCAAGGCTCGGGTACTATTCGTCCATGAAGAGAATTCTGGTCGTGGAGGACGATGCCGTCATGCGCGAGTTCGTTTCGCGCAGCCTTGCCTCGCGCGGCTTCGAGGCATCCATGGCGCGCAACGGCGCCGAGGCGCTGCAGCACCTGCGTGCCAATCCCACGGCGCTGGTCATAACGGACATTCGCATGCCCGGCATGGATGGCTTCAGTTTCGCTCGCGCCCTGCGACGGGAGCCGGCAATAGGCAATCCGGACATCATTTTCGTGTCCAGCCTGGACGATCGCGAATACTACCGCCGTGCGATGCATGCCGGCGCGGCCGACTACCTTGCCAAGCCATTCAAGTCGCAGGACATTGCCGACGCGGTGGCGCGCTGCTTTGAATCGCGCGCGGAGCGCAAGCTTGACGTGCCGCCGCAGCAATCCGGGGCGCGGGCCAACCTGCCCCGCATACCGGGCTATGAACTGGTGCAGAAGCTGGGAGAGGGCGCGGGATCGGAGGTTTTTCTTGCCACGCACATCGCCACGCGCGAGCAGCATGCACTCAAAATTCTTCGCCTGACCGGCCTCAACGCGACGTCCCAGGAGGACATCAATCGTTTTCTGGCGGAATACGCCATGCTTTCCGGACTGACGCATCCGAATGTCGCGCGCGTGTATGAGCACGGAGTCGGTGACCAGTGTCTCTATATTGGCATGGAGCATTTGCCAGGCGGGGACCTGCGCCTTGATATCGAGGCCGGCATGTCGCCCGAACTGGCGCAGCGCCGGGCGGCCGAGATTGCCTCCGCACTGGCGGCAATTCATGCAGCCGGCATCGTACATCGCGACCTGAAGCCGGCCAATATCCTGATGCGAATGACTGGCGAGGCGGTGATCGCGGATTTCGGCATCGCCAAACAACTCGGCACGGCCCTGGCGCTGACCCGTCAGGACATGGCGGTGGGAACGCCGTACTACATGAGTCCCGAGCAAGTTCGAGGTGCGGCAGTCGGCCCGTACAGCGATATCTATGCACTTGGCGTGCTGTATTTTGAAATGCTGACCGGACGGCGGCCGTTTGAAGCGAATACGCCCAATGAACTGATGGGCCGGCACCTGCACGCGCCGATTCCGCTACTACCGTCCAGGCTGGAAAAATTCCAGCCGGTGATAGATCGGCTGCTCGCCAAGGACCCCGCGGACCGTTACCGCAGCGCGGAAGAGGCTCGCCAGGCGATACTCGCGCTGCCGGCAGCGGGGCTCCAACCGTAGTTGCTTTCTGTCCGCAGCGTGTCCAAGAAGCCGGCACCTGGTGTTTCCGCCACTCCCAGACGTCCAGTGCCCGCTGTCAGCTGCCAACAACACGGCGTTCGTGATCCAGCAGCCATTGCTTTCGAGCCAGCCCCCCGCCGTAGCCCGTCAACGAGCCGTCACTGCCGATCACGCGGTGACAGGGAATGATGATGCCGCGGAAATTGTCGCCGTTGGCTCTGGCGACCGCGCGCACGGATTTTGGGGTGCCCAGGCTGCGGGCAATGTCGGCATAGGACCGCGTCTCGCCAGCGGGTATCTGCAGCAGCTGCTGCCAAACCCGGCGCTGGAACTCGGTTCCGCGCGGGGCCAGTGGAAGGGTGAACGTGGTCCGGGAGCCTGCAAAATACTCGCCAATTTCCCTTTCAGCCTGCGCCAGAACTTCATGCTGACCGGGAACGATTGCACATTTCGTTCTGGTCCGCAGGCGCACGATTTCACGCTCCAGGCCACGCCGGTCGACCCAGTCAAACACGTGCAGGCCGTCATCGTCCGCGAGGGCGAGGATCGCACCCAGAGGCGAGTCAATCCATTTCGCGAACAGGCAGTGCACAGCGGCGGATCGCGATGGCGCCGTACCAAACAACCGGGCAAACGCCTCGCGAAAACCACTTGAAGACTCAAAGCCATGATCGAGTTGCGTATCCAGCACGTTGACCCCCTTTCTGACTGCGGCCAGTGCGGCGCCCATGCGCCTGGCCCGCTGATAAGCGTGAAATGACATGCCGAAATAGCGCTGAAACTGTCGCCGCGCGGTTGACGGGTCAATACCCATGTCGGCCAGGTCACGCTCGCGCAGGCGGCCGGACGGATCGGCCTCGACCTTTCGTCGCAGCTTCTCGACCAGCGTCGGCACCTCTCCGGTGGTGTTCATCGGCTTGCACCTCAGGCAGGGCCGGAAGCCGGCATGCAGTGCTTCGCTCCTGCCTGGAAAAAACTCGACGTTCTTGCGCAGCGGTTTGCGGGCGGAACAGATCGGCCGGCAGAAAATGCCGGTGGTTTTGACGCCGAGGAAGAATATTCCCTCATAGGATGAATCCCGGTTCTGCAAGGCGCGCCAGAATTCCTCTTCGCGGCTTGAAAATGTTGTTTGTTTCATGCGCTGATTCTATGCGCAGGCAAGCGGCCGCGCGACCGATTTTCAGGCAGCAATTTATCGCCTGTGATTAAATAATCCGCGCTCTGCGAAAGCCGGCCCGGGTAAATCCGGTGGCACATTCAGTCACGAACACCACAGGAGAAAAGATGAAAAAAGCAATCAGCCTCGCCGTCGCGCTGTTGATCGGTGCGTCCGGCGCCGCCTATGCCCAGAAGCAGGAGGCACCCAAACCCACCGCCGCACCCGCGGCCAAGTCGGCGCCGCCCGCGGAGGCAAAGCCGATGGATATCAACAGTGCGTCAGAGAAGGAACTTGCCTCGCTGCCAAAGATCGGCGAAGCGCGGGCCAAGGCAATCGTCAAGGCGCGTCCTTACAATGGCAAGGATGACCTGATCAACAAAAAGGTCATTCCGCAGGATGCCTACGATGCGATCAAGGACAGCGTGATCGCAAAGCATGCGAAGAAAGACGAACCGAAGAAGGACGCCAAGGCCGGGGAACCGAAGAAAGACGAGAAAAAGAAATAATTCAGACGTTTAATCGTCGATGCGGGGCGGCTTTGCTGCCCCGTTTTGTTTTATGCTTTTCCCATGCGCATCCTGGTAGCTGAAGACGATCCCCTGCTGGCCGACGGACTGACGCTGGCACTTCGACATGCCGGCTATGCGACAGACCGTGTCGGTGATGGCAAGGCCGCGGATTCCGCGCTGGCGACCCAGCAGTTTGACCTGCTGATCCTCGACATCGGGCTGCCCGGCATGGACGGCTTTCAGGTATTGAAACGGGTACGCGAACGCAATCTGCAGTTGCCGGTGCTGATACTCACGGCGCTCGATGCGGTGGAGAACCGCGTGCGCGGGCTTGATCTCGGCGCCGACGATTATCTGGTGAAACCGTTTGAACTGAGCGAGCTCGAGGCGCGGGTGCGGGCGTTGACGCGCCGCGCACGAGGCAATGCCGGTTCGCGCATCAGTCACGGCGACCTCGTGTTTGACCCGGTCGGGCGCATCGCGACGGTGTCGGGCCGGCAGCTTGAATTGTCGGCCAGGGAAATTGCCCTGCTGGAGATTTTTCTTGCGCGCACGGGGCGGGTGGTCAACAAGGAACAGATCATCGATTTGCTTTGCCAGTGGGGTGAGGAGGTCAGCGCCAACGCAGTCGAGGTTTATGTCCATCGATTGCGCAAGAAGCTGGAGCCGGCCAACATCAGGCTGGCGACTTTGCGGGGCCTGGGTTACTGCCTGGAAAAGCCGACCGGTCGCCGTGATGCCTGAGAAGGCGACATCGGCAACGCGGGCAAAGGCCGCGCCGCGTACCGCACCCGGCTCGCTGTTTGGCGAAATTCTCGATTGGATGCTGGCGCCATTCCTGCTGGTGTGGCCATTGTCTGTCGGCGTCACCTACCTGATCGGCATTTCACTGGCCAACGACGCCTTTGATCGCAATCTCGCGTCCAAAACCCGGGCGCTGGCGGAACAAACGGTTTGGGAACAGGACAAGGGCCGAATTGAGCTTCGCGCCGATCTTCGCACCCTCCTTGCCGACGACGACGCGGATACCTATCAATATCGCATTGACAGCGCCAGCGGCGCATTTCTGCTGGGCGAGCCGGAATTGCCGGTTTTTGCGACAGAACAGTTGCCGGACGACGGGCTGGTCGCGTTCCAGACGGTCGATTTTCATGACGCGGCGGTGCGTATCGCGGCATTCCGGCAAGTCAAGGACACGCCCGCCGGCGCGTTAGTGGTGTACGTCGCGGAGGGCACCGAGAAACGCAAGGCACTGGCGCGTGAAATCATGAAAGGCATCGTCTTCCCGCAGTTGCTGGTGGTTCCGCTGATGATCCTGCTGATGTGGATGGGTCTGCGACGGGGCGCCGCGCCGCTGGAGCGTTTGCGCGAACGCGTGATGGCCCGCAAGGCAGACGACCTGCGGCCGCTTGAGGCGCCTGACGCGCCGGAGGAAATTTCGCCGCTGATCAATTCCTTCAACGACCTGTTGCAGCGCGTGGAGAACGAGGGCGCGGCGCAGAAGCGATTCATTGCCAATGCCGCGCACCAGCTGCGCACCCCGCTCGCCGGCATCAAGATGCAGACCGAACTGGCGTTGCGCAGTGATGACGCGGCTGAGCGCAACGAGGCGCTCAACAAGATTGCGCTGGGCACCGCGCGCACGGCGCACCTGATCAATCAGTTGCTGGTACTGGCACGTACCGAAGGCGCAACCGCTGATTCCCTGCCGTTCATTCGACTCGACTTCCGCCTGATGGTCCGCGACGTCGTGGCCGATGCCTATCCGCGCGCGCGCGAGAAATGCATCGACATCGACTTCGACGCGCCCGAGGGCCCGGTGTGGCTTGCCGGGCATCCTGCACTGCTGCAGGAAATGGTCGGCAACCTGGTCGACAATGCGGTTCGATACACGCCGCCGCAAGGACGCATTGTGGTCCGCGTGCTGGCGGGCAATGCGCCGATGCTCGAGGTCGAGGACAATGGCGGCGGAATTCCCGCTGCCGAGCGCGAACTCGTGTTCGAGCGCTTCTATCGCGTTGTCGGCAACAACGAGTCCGGTTCAGGCATCGGCCTGGCAATCGTTCGCGAAATTGCCATCCGGCACGGTGCGGAGGCGTCGGTCGTTACGCCGGAAAGCGGTGTGGGCAGCTTGTTCCGCGTCGCATTTCCGCCCGCCGCCGCGCTGCACGCTGCATCCGGCAGGTCCGCGCCCTGATCGGGGCCGGCCGAAGGCGCAACGACCGGTCGGCGAGCTTCAGAAACGGCCGAGTCGCTCCGCCGCGAGGGCCAGCGTTTCTTCTTTCTTGGCAAAGCAGAAGCGGACAACGCGATGGTCGTCTGCGCCGTGGTAGAAAGCCGACATCGGAATGGCGGCAACGCCGGCTTCGGCAATCAGCTTGCGGGCGAATTCCTGCTCGGAATAACGGTTGAATTCGTCAATGTGCTTATAGCTTGCACAGACGAAATAAGTGCCGGGTGACCGGTGCCAGGCGAATCTTGAGGCGCTGACGCGGTCGAGGAAAAAGTCGCGCTTGACCTGATAGAAAGCCGACAATTCATTGTGGGTGCCGTATTGCATGTACCGGGCTATCGCATGCTGCGATGGAGTATGCACGGTGAATACGACGAACTGGTGCACTTTGCGGAATTCCGCCATCAGTTCCCTCGGTGCCAGGCAGTATGCGATCTTCCAGCCGGTTACGTGGTAGGTCTTGCCGAAGGAAGAGACGATAAAGGCGCGTTCGGCCAGCCCCGGAAATGAAGCTGCGCTCTGGTGGGTCGCGCCGTCATACACCATATGTTCATAGACCTCGTCGCTTATTACCACGATGCCGGTGTCGCGCAACAGGTCCGCCAGTGCCTGCAGGTCGTTGCCAGGCCAGACGGCGGCAGTCGGGTTATGCGGGGTATTGATCATGATTGCGCGCGTCCGCGGCGAAATCAACGCACGCACTTCGTCCCAGTCCGGCCGATAGTCGGGAAATCGTAGCCGGGCATAAACCGGCACGCCACCATTGAGGCGAATCACCGGCTCATAGCTGTCATAAACCGGCTCGAAAATAATGACTTCGTCGCCGGGATGAACGA
The DNA here is from genome assembly GCA_964417885.1 of uncultured Burkholderiales bacterium. Lineage (GTDB taxonomy): Bacteria > Pseudomonadota > Gammaproteobacteria > Burkholderiales > Usitatibacteraceae > UKL13-2. The sequence continues at coordinate 6,540 of CAYQKN010000080.1, forward strand.
TGGTGGTGATTGCTGTTTGCAACGCCTGGGTGGCGCCCGCTGTGATTGTCACCTCGGTGGCGACGTCGTAGCGGCGCCGATAGAGGGCCTCAACCTTCTGCACCACCTGCTCGCGCAGTTCCGGCACGCCCGCCATCGGGGGATACTGGTTCAATCCCTCACGCATGGCCTGATGCATCAGGTCGATCAGGCGCGGGTCGCAATCAAAATCCGGAAACCCCTGGCCGAGGTTGACCGCGCGATGTTCCAGCGCAAGCTGCGACATGACAGTGAATATCGTGGTGCCGACAAGCGGCAGCTTTGAGATGGGCGAAGGAAGCATGTGGGCGGACAGGCTGGTCTCAGTACACCGTGCTCATGTTAATTGACCAGCGGACAGGAAGCCGGAATCCGATCGGCAAAAGATGAATGGCACGGATCAATCCCAGCCTTTTGGTACCGTGTCTTCCGCGCAGGCAACCTGGAACACCGCCTGATCCTCCAGACGCAATGCGGTCAACTCGCGTCCCCAGACGCATCCGCTATCAAGGCCGATGAAATCGCCGGTGATATGCAAGCCCAAGGCCGACCAATGGCCGGCGATGACTGTCTTGCCGGAAAAGCCGGGGTGGCGGGTGGCGAACCACGGCTGCAGCGGTGCCGGCATGGTGGCCAGTTCGCCCTTGTACTTCAGGTCAAGGGTGGATCGGTGCTTGCGAATGGTCAGTGCGCGCATCCGCGTCATGGCGTTGATGGTGATGCGATGTCGTTCAGTTTCATCCAGGCGGTCACTCCAGCGATCGGGCTGGTTGCCGTACATGTCTGCCAGTAGTGCACGGTAATTGGCGCCGCGTAAAGCAAGCTCGACCTCGGTGGCTAGTTGCTGTGCCAGCCGCAGATCCCATTCCGGTAGCAGGCCTGCATGAACCATCACGTACCGGCCTTCGACGTGCAGCATTTTTTGCCGGCGCAACCAATGCAACAATTCATCACGATCCGGCGCGTCGAGCACCGGTTGCAACGTGTCGTGAACACCGACCTTGCCGAATCCTTCCGCGACTGCCAGCAGATGCAGGTCGTGATTGCCCAGTACGGTGACGGCCCGGTCGCCTAGCGACCGAACAAATCGCAAGCAATCGAGGGAGCCCTGGCCGCGATTTACCAGGTCGCCGACAAACCACAGCCGGTCATTCGCCGGGTCAAAAGAGAGTTTCGCGAGCAGCCGCTCAAGCGTCTTGAAGCAGCCCTGTAAATCGCCAATTGCATAGGTGGCCATGGAAAGCGTCCAACAAAAAGGGCGGTCAAGCCGCCCTGTCCGTTTCGAATCCCGCAGGCAACACTATTTGGCCTTTGCAACCATAAAGTCGACTGCAGCCTTTACGTCGGCATCGGCAAGCGTTGCGTTACCGCCTTTGGCCGGCATCGCGTTGAAGCCCTTGATGGCATGATCATAAAGGAGCGGTTTGCCCTTTGCGACCCGCGGTGCCCAGGCGCCCTTGTCGCCGGTCTTCGGTGCCCCGGCAACGCCGGCTGAATGGCAGGCCGCACACGCCGCCGTGTAGGTGCCCTCGCCGCCGCCAGCCGCAGCCTTTGCGGCGCCGGCAGCTGCGGGCGCAGGAATCGCCGCGGCAACGATCGCCACTTCCGGCGCTTTGGCCGCAGCCGGTGCGGCTGCTGCCGGTGGTGCCTTCGATGGGTCCAGCGCGATGGTCACAACCGGTGCGATACGCTTGGCAATCGCATCCGGTGTATTTGCCTTGGCCTCGGAGGCGCCGACACGGTGGGTGCCAATGGCGAAGTAGGCCAGCATGATGATGCCGATGATCAGGGCGGCGGCACCGACCGTGACAGCTACTGCCAGTTTGACCGGATGGGCTTGGTTGCTGTTTGCGCCGGCATCGGCGGAGTGCTGGGACATGGCTGAATCCTGAAAGGGCGAATTCTGGGAAAGCGCAATTATACCGGCGAAGGCGAATTCGACTCAATTCCAATGTGCAGTTTGGGTGTATGGCGGGCTACCCGCCGGACAGGATGGTAAACTATGGCTGGAAAGCAGTTTTCCATGCGCCCGTAGCTCAGCTGGATAGAGTACTGCCCTCCGAAGGCAGGAGTCGGACGTTCGAATCGTCTCGGGCGCGCCACCTTTCAAACGCCACCTTCGGGTGGCGTTCATTTTTTGCGGGACGGTCGCCGTGATGGCGGCTCGTCTTTGCTGATGCCGGCAATGCGCAATCAGGCCGATTTCTTTTCGCCGCCGCCGTTGATGGATTTCAATCGCGGCCGCACCTGGGCAACATACTCCGGCACCCAGCGCTTCAATTCGCGGCGGACATCGGAATCATCCGGAATGCGATCCTGGTATAGCCAGGCTGAAACCGGTTCGACAAACGACGCGTCGACCTCGCGCGCCTTGGCAATGCGCAATTTGGGATGCGGTGTCGGCCGCGTCTGCTCGTCGTGCGCCAGCAGTTCCTCGAACAGCTTTTCGCCAGGCCGCAGACCGGTGTAGACGATCTTGATTTCGCCGTCGGTCGGCTCAGACAGCCGGATCATGTCGTAGGCAAGGTCAACAATCTTGACCGGCTCACCCATGTCCAGCACGAACACCTCGCCGCCGAGGCCCATGGTGCCGGCTTGCAACACCAGTTGCGCGGCCTCGGGGATGGACATGAAATAGCGCACCATGTCCGGATGCGTTACCGTGACCGGGCCGCCATGGTCGATCTGTTCCTGGAATCGCGGAATCACACTGCCGGCGCTGCCGAGGACATTGCCAAAGCGGACCATTTCAAAACGCGTATTGCTGGTCTGTTGCAGCGCCTGGCAGAGCATTTCCGACAGACGTTTGGTCGCGCCCATCACGTTGGTCGGGTTGACCGCCTTGTCGGTTGAAATCAGGACGAATTTCTTCACGCCGTATTCGATCGCCGCGCGCGCAACCACCAGCGTACCCAGCACATTGTTCTGCACCGCCTCCCAGGCATTGCTTTCCTCCATCATCGGCACGTGCTTGTAGGCGGCCGCATGAAACACCAGCGATGGCGAGTACTGGTGCATGGCCTGGTTCACCCGCTTGGCATTCTTGATGTCGCCGATGACGCTGGCAATCGGCAGGTTCTCGAACGCATCGCGCAGCGACTGTTCTATGCGGTACATCGCAAACTCGTTCTGCTCGAACAACACCAGCATCGATGGCTGGTAGGTCGCGATCTGGCGGCACAGTTCCGAGCCGATCGAACCGCCCGCGCCGGTCACCATGATGACCTTGTCGGTAATGAGATCGTGCAGGCCCGCATCGTCGAGGACGATCGGCTCGCGCTTCATCAAGTCTTCAACCGCCACGCGACGAATCTTGGGCGGGACCACTTTTCCCGGCACCGACGGGCTCATGCTGATGCCGTTGAATTTGGGTACCGTCAGGACGATGACGCGGGCCTTGTTGCAGACTTCGACAATGCGTCGCCGGACCGGGTAGGTGACCGATGGCATGGCGATGATGGCATGTTTCACTTTCAGCGAACGGGCGATGCGCGGCAATTCCTCAATGCTGCCGAGCACGCGGGCGCCATGCAGCAGGCGGTGACGCTTGTTCGGGTCATCGTCAAGCAGGCCCATCACGCGCCAGTCAGCGCTGCGCGACAATTCCTTGATCAGTCCAACCGCCGCGTCACCGGCGCCGAGAACCAGCACCGGGGTGCCATTCTCGTTCGAGTTGCCGTACAGGCGCCACTCTTTCCATGATCGATAGCTGATGCGGCTGCCTGCCATCAGCGTAATCAGCAGCAGTGCCTGAATGAAGAAGTGCGCGAATCCCAGCGCCTCCATCCAGCCGCCGGCCAGCAGCGTAAGGGCAACCGCAACCGAACCTGCGACCACGCTGGCGACGATGCGCTGGACGTCTGGCAGGCTGGCATAGCGCCACAGGCCCTGGTACATGCCGAACAGGGTTGAAATCACCGCCTGCACCGGGATGGCAATGGCCAGCACCAGGCTGAGGCTCCCCGGCAAGACCTTCAGGTTATCGCTCCAGACACTCGACAACAACAGAAACGTTATCGTCCACGACAGCACGAGCATTATGGCGTCATGACAGAACGCCATGACGGCACGTTCGTTGAATGCAAACCTTTTCATGTGGCTCCAGGATGTTTTTTTGTCTTGTCGTTGTTCTTTTGGTGGAAGCGCCATTCCAGGCTGAAGATCAGCAAAGAGTATGTTATCACCCAGAATAACGCGATTGGATACAAGAGTTCACTGTTTTGCGAAATCAGCGCAGATATTGCACTGCAAAGCATTAAAAAATAATACGAAAGCACGGTTTTCGTGTGACTCCATCCAGAAAGAATCAGGCGCTGGTAGTAATGCTCGCGATGGGCGAGCCAGAATTTTTCGCCCCTGGCGATGCGCCGCGCTATCGTCGCCGTCGCATCAACAATGAATGGCGAAAAAATCATCAGGCCGAACCACCACGGCCACGCGCCGGCAAGGTTGCCCTGCACCGCGATTGCTGCCGCCAGGAAACCGATCGGGATCGATCCCGCGTCGCCCATGAATACCCGCGCCCGGGGAAAATTGAACAGCAGAAAGCCGCAGGCTGATCCGGCCATCGACGCGCTAACCAGCGCGATGCCGGCGTGGTGTGTCGGCGAATTGGCGGCGGCAATGGCGAAGGTGCCGAAACCGATCGCCGTCATGCCGCCGGCGAGACCGTTTGCACCATCCATGAAGTTGAACAGGTTTGCCATCCAGCAGAGGGTGAGAATCAGCAGTGCCGCGCCGTGCGCGGTCAACAGCCAGGCAGCGAGTCGGCTGCTACCACCCTGGGCAGTCGTTGCAATGCTGACCCAGACCAGCACCATCAGCGTTGCCGCGGCAACGTGTGTCGCGAGGCGCAGCAGGATCGGCAGGTCGTTTCGATCATCAAGCAGCGACACCACCATCAGCAAGCCGCCGAGCAGCAGCATCGCCGGCGGCAAGCCCTTGCTTGACCAGGCCAGCAGGCAGGCGGACACCGCCAGCAGCATGGCAATGCCGCCGATGCGCGGCGTCGGTTGGTGGTGAAGCGAGCGATGATTGGGATGGTCGATTGACAGGCGAGCCAACGCCGATCCGCGCAACAGCCCGATCAGGCCAGCCGTCAACAGGGACGCAAGCAGAAAGGCATAGGTCGCCGGAGCAAAACTGGTCGCCATGTTATTCCGGGGCAGAAAAACAAACGGGCACCCGGAGGTGCCCGCTTGCCTTTGCCAGTCAAATTACGGGCAGGTTGTCTTGCGCGTGACGTTGATGGTCGAGGTGTTGGCGCCATCACTCACGGTCAGCGTGACCAGTTGGCCGAGTGCGCCGCCTGCGCCGAGCGCATTGATCGTGGTGGTGAAATTGCCAGCGCCGGTGGTCGGCACTGCGGCGGCCAATGCAGGCGCGCTGGAGTTGATCACCTTGTTGTTGTTGCCACCCGAAATACTGATTACGGCAGAGCCGCCGTCCGGTACGCAGACCGACGCAGGCGCAACCGCCAGCGGCAACACGGGCGGGGTGGTACCGGGTGTGGTCGTAATATTCACCGTCGTATTGGCGCCGAGCGAGTCGGTAATGACAACGGTACCTGGTCCAAGACAGAAATTCTGGTTGAACATGGAGACCGTGAACGCGTCGCCACTGTTCTGCAAAGTCGGCGGCGTGATGCCGATCGAACCCGGGAAGGTGGTGTTTGCCGTATAGGGAGGCTTGCCGCCGAACACGAACACGTTCACTACGCCGGTGCCGCACTGTGCGGTGGTGGCGCCAGACAGCGTGATGGTGGACGGGATGGTCGAAAGTGCGACATCGCTGCCGTTCGCGTTGGTCACGGTAAACGTAATGTCGCGATAGGCGCCGGTAACCACATCGGTCATTCGGAACTGCGCATACTGGGTGGTTGCATTGTTCTGCACCCGGATCCGCGCCGTGACGACACCGGCGGTATCGGCCGTTGCGATATAGTTGCCGCCGGTGATGCCGGTGCTGTCGAGGATGAACGAAAACGGTCCGAAGGTGGACGTGAAGCGCATCTGTTTGTTGGCGTAGCGAAGGCCATTGCTGACCGGCACCAGCGTGATGAGCGAGTCGGAGCCTGCGCAAGCCTGGGTGGAGCTGGTCGCGCCGGGAGCTGCCGTTGAACAGTTGGCTAGCGTGGTGATCGACAGGCCGTAGCCGGTCAGGAAATTCTGCAATACGTCATACGAGCCGGCGATCTCGGTGCCGGCCGAATCGCGCACGGTGACCGTGACTTTGCGGCTTGGCACCTGGTTGGGATCCTGGCCGAGGTCGACCACGCCGGGCTGATTCGGCACGGCGGTGAAGGTGTTGTTGGTGGTGGTGAAATTAAGCGCCAGCAGCGTCTGCTCGTTGGACACGACCAGGTACGGTGCGCGGCCACCGGCAATATTGAAGGTGTAGGGCACATTCGCATACAGCGAGCCGGTGCTCGGCAATATCGACAGGGTACCCGCCGCCGTTGGTGCGCCGCCCTGGGTTCCGCCGCCGCCGCATGAAACCAGCAGGGCAGTCATGGAGCCGAGCAGGGCAGTCATCGCGCCTCGCTTCGCCAGGGTACTAATGTTGCCGAAGTATTTATTTATCGCCACGATGGTGTCCTCATGTCTTCTGCACTTGAAGGGGCTATCGAGTCCCCGGTTTTCGCCAGTTTACTTAAAAATTATGGCTTTACCTCACTTTATTAAAGCGCAACTTGCAGTTCGATGCAAGAGTTTTTTCAGCAACGCGACCCTTGCGGGGTCCTGGCGGTCGAGCCAGGCACGCAAGATGGCGACAAAAGTTGAAAGCGTTCTTAAAATCAGCAGCTTATGGCCATTCGTTAATGTTTGGGCGCTGCTCAGGGGCATGTTTGGTTGGTCGTTACATTTATGGCCTTGGGCGATGCAGACCCTGCGGCAACGCTTACGGAGGCAATAACGGTTGGCGGCGCACTCAATGGTGGGTTAACCGGACCTGCGACAACACCGTTCCCGCGCGTGATGGTGACGATGCCGTTGGTAACAGACGCGGTCAGCGCACTTGCCGGGCTGGCGCCGGTTGCAACGCTTGCCGTAATGGTTGGCGGATTTGGTCCACCGCTGGTCACAGCGGCCAGGGCCTGCGCCTGTTGACCACAACCAAGGAAAATTGCCAGCGGCGTGACCTCCAGGGTGGGAATCGGCAGTTCCTCGGTCCCGGGTTTGAGTGTCAGCTTCGGCAGAATGGTTAATCCTGTGGCGTCGGTCACCGTAAAGGTAATCGACGAGTCGGAGGTGCAGGGTGCGGAGACGAAATAAGCAGAGAACCGGCTCGGGTTTTCCACCGCAGTCTGGGCTGGAATGACGCCAGCGACGTTGGAATTGGACGAACGAATCGAATATGGCGGTGTGCCACCGAAAATCAGATAGTCAACCGCGCCACCGGAACACTGATTCTTGTAGGGCCCGGTGACAACCCATTCGGCAGGTACCGTCGAGTATTCGGCACCCGCAACAGTGGCCTGTCGTATGAAAAACGTTGAAGTGAGAAATGCGCCAGAACTCAAGTCGGTCGCACGGATGATGGCAGTCTGGAAAGGCACGCCGGCGTCTGCCCGGAGCGTGGCGATCGCCTTGCCGGCTTCATCGCTGGTGACCGTAACCGAGGTTGCAAACTGTGTCTGCGCGACGTCGATCGGGAAGCGGAATGCACCCTGCACCACATCGAACCGGACGCTGCGACCCCGCGCCGGGGCGCCGTTCTGTGCAATCGACACGGAGACCAGGCCTGTCTGACCGGCACAGACCGAGCCGGCCTCCTGGCAATTTGTAATTCCAAGCGATGCGGGCGCGGTCCCCTTGACGGTAAGATCGCTGCTGATGACATTGGGGATGATGGTACTGACCGCGGTGGCGGAATTACCCGCCTGGTCGCGCACCGTCACGGTTACCGTGCGGTCGGCAACCGGTGCGCTGGCAAGGACGGTCAGCGGTGTGGTCGCAAACTGAGTTGCCTGAATCGAGGTCGCCGGAACTGGCAGAAGTGCAGAATTGCTGGAGGTCACTTGATATGGGCCGCGCGCGCCGCCACCTGAAATCGTGAACGTCACGGGAACGCCCGAGTAAACGGTGACCGTTGTTGGCGAAAGGGTCAACGGAATAGCGGGATTTGAATCGGCGGAAACACCGCCAGAGCCACATGACCCGAGCAGCAAGATCAATGCTGCAGCAGACGTTAAGCGCAACAGATTTGCGGTTGCAGCTGCGCCCCAGATCAAACTAAGTCTTTCCGTCATTACATTTCCTTGGTCTTGTTGGTCCGGACAATGGCGATGGTTCATTGCGATGCTGGCATGCCGCATCCATGTTCCCGCAGATTATAGCGCTGCACCTCGTGCGTACTTGGCTTGTGTGAATGCCGTTGTTACAACAAAAATTGTTGCACCGCGCAATGGCCGGCGCTATCATGCAGTCATTCCGGAATAGTCTTTTTGCATCAGCGTGTTGGGTGGCTTTATCGAGCGTCCCGTCCGTCGAAAAACTGCGGGGCCACAAGCCCCGGGCTACCGGTAACAATCATATCAGCGCATCATTGCCTGGCAGCTCAGTCGGCGAGGTGGTTGTGCGCCTTGTTACCCCGTTTTTCTCGGAGAATTTCGCATGTCCCAAGACGTTGCCGCCCCGCTGCAGGGGCCACAGCCGCCGTCGTCGTCATCTGGCAAGCCAGGCGCGCAGGGCCTTTATGACCCGCAATTCGAACACGACGCTTGCGGCGTCGGCTTTGTTGCGCACGTCAAGGGCAAGCGCAGCCACTCCCTGGTCGAACAGGGCCTCAAGATTCTCGAGAATCTCTCCCACCGTGGCGCCACCGGTTACGATCCCTTGCTCGGCGACGGCGCCGGCATCCTGATCCAGGTTCCGGACCAGCATCTGCGGCGCGCCTGCGGCAAACAGGGCCTGACCTTGCCCGCGATCGGCCAGTATGGCGTCGGCATGGTGTTCCTGCCGCGCGAGCCGGCTTCGCGCATGGCCTGCGAGCAGGAGATCGAACGTGCGATCGACGCCGAGGGGCAGATCCTGCTCGGTTGGCGCGATGTGCCGACCAACAATGCCGGGCTGTCGGCCGCCACCATCGCGGTCGAGCCGCTGATCCGCCAGGTGTTCGTCGCGCGCGGGTCCAGCGAGATGAGCCAGGATGACCTGGAACGCAAGCTGTTCATCATCCGCAAACGGTCCGGCCATGCCATCCAGGCGCTCAACCTGCGCCACGGCAAGGAATTCTATGTGCCGTCGTTTTCCACCCGCACCATTGTCTACAAGGGCATGCTGCTGGCGGATCAGGTCGGCAAGTATTTTGTCGATCTGCAGGACCCGGCGATGGTCACCGCGCTCGCGCTGGTGCACCAGCGTTTCTCGACCAACACCTTCCCGACCTGGGATCTGTCGCATCCGTTCCGCATGATTGCCCACAACGGCGAGATCAACACGCTGCGTGGCAATGTGAACTGGATCCGCGCACGGCAGCAGGCCATTGCCTCGCCGGTGCTGAAGGACGACCTGAAGAAAATCTGGCCGCTGATCTATGACGGCCAGTCGGACTCGGCCAGTTTCGACAACTGCCTGGAGATGCTGGTGATGGGCGGCTATTCGCTGGCCCACGCCATGATGATGATGATTCCGGAGGCCTGGAGCGGTCACAAGCTGATGGACGAGGACCGCCGCGCCTTCTACGAGTACCACGCCACCCTGATGGAAGCCTGGGACGGTCCTGCGGCGATGGCGTTCACCGATGGCCGCCAGATCGGCGCCACGCTGGATCGCAATGGCCTGCGCCCGGCGCGATACCTGTTGACTGATGACGACCTGGTGGTTCTGGCGTCCGAAGCGGGTGTGCTCGATATTCCCGAGGCAAAGATCGTCAAGAAGTGGCGTCTGCAACCGGGCAGGATGTTCCTGGTCGACATCGAAAAGGGCCGTATCGTCGATGACGATCAGTTGAAGCGGGAACTGGCGACCGCCAAGCCCTATCGCAGCTGGGTGGAACAGGCCCGCATCCGGCTGGATGAATTGCCCGAACCGGCGCCGGCCGAGCGGTCGCCGGTATCGCTGCTCGACCGCCAGCAGGCTTTCGGCTATACGCAGGAAGACCTGAAAGTGATCCTGGCCAACATGGCGAAGTCGGGCATCGAGGCAACGGGGTCGATGGGCAATGACTCACCGCTGGCGGTGATGTCGGACAAGCCGCGCAACCTGTATCACTATTTCAAGCAGCTGTTCGCACAGGTGACCAATCCGCCGATCGACCCGATCCGCGAGGAACTGGTGATGTCGACGGCGATCACGATCGGACCGCGGCCGAACCTGCTGGATATCGATCACACCGATCCCGGCAAATGGCTGGAAGTGCCGCAACCGGTGCTGACCGCAGAGGATATGGAAAAGATCCGCCATATCGACATGTTCACCGGCAACTATTTCCGCAGCCATGAACTCGACATCACCTATCCCGCCGCATGGGGAACCGAAGGCATCGAAGCCGCCCTGGCGTCGTTGTGCGCGCACGCCGAGGACGCGTTGCGGCTGGGCTACAACCTGCTGATCGTCACCGATCGAAATGTCAATGCCGATCGGGTGCCGATCCCGGCGCTGCTGGCGGTGGGCGCGATTCACCAGCATCTGGTGAGAAAAGGCCTGCGCACGTCGACCGGCCTGGTGGTGGAGACCGGCAGTGCGCGCGAGGTGCATCATTTCGCGCTGCTTGGCGGATACGGTGCGGCTGCGGTGCATCCCTACCTGGCGCTGGAAACGCTGCACAACATGCGCGAGTACCTGCCGGATGTTGACCCCAACGAGGCGGAGAAGAGGTACATCAAGGCAATTTCCAAGGGATTGCTCAAGGTGATGTCGAAGATGGGCATCTCCACCTACCAGAGTTATTGCGGCGCGCAGATTTTCGAGGCGGTCGGGCTGTCCAGCGAGTTCGTCAAAAAATATTTCACCGGCACCGCCAGCAATGTCGAAGGCATCGGCATTTTCGAGATCGCGGAAGAAGGCATGCGCCAGCACCGCAAGGCGTTTGGCGACGACCCTGTCTTGCGCACCCAGCTCGACGCCGGCGGCGAATACGCCTACCGCGTGCGCGGCGAGGAACACATGTGGACGCCGGACGCGATCGCCAAGCTGCAGCATTCGACCAAGTCCAACTCGTATTCCACCTACAAGGAATACGCGAACATCATCAACGACCAGACCCGCCGTCACATGACGCTGCGCGGCCTGTTTGAACTCAAGCCGGCCGGCCCGCCGGTGCCGATCGACGAGGTCGAGCCGGCCAAGGAAATCGTGCGCCGGTTTGCCACGGGCGCGATGTCGCTGGGGTCGATCTCGACCGAGGCGCACGCCACCCTGGCCGTGGCGATGAACCGTAT
>CAYQKN010000081.1:0-17809 GCA_964417885.1 uncultured Burkholderiales bacterium
CGCGCTCGCCGACGTGGGCATCGTAGCCGCGCCGGCCAGCCGGGTCGGTGAGCTGCTGGATGAACTCGTGCGCCTCGGCACGTTTGGCGGCGGCGATCATGTCGGCGTCGGTCGCATCGGGACGGCCGTAGACAATGTTCTCGCGCACCGAGCGATGCAGCAGCGACGTATCCTGCGTCACCATGCCGACGCTGGTGCGCAGGCTGTCCTGGGTGACGCCGGCGATATCCTGTCCGTCGATCAGGATGCGGCCCTCGCGCAGATCGTAGAACCGCAACAGCAGGTTGACGATGGTCGACTTGCCCGCGCCGGACCGGCCCACCAGGCCGATCTTCTCGCCGGCGCGGATGGTGAGCGTGAGATGGTCGATCACGTTGCGCGCGGATTTGCCATCGGCGCCGCGCGTTGCGCCGTAGGCGAAGCAGACGTTGTCGAAGCGGATTTCGCCGCGCGTCACCTGCAGCGGCCTGGCATCGGCGGCATCGACCACGGTATGCGGCCGCGCCAGGATGGTCATGCCGTCGCGCACCGTGCCGACGTGCTCGAACAGGGCGGCGAATTCCCACATCACCCAGTGCGAGATGCCGTTCAGCCGCAATGCCATGGCGGTGGCCGCGGCGACCCCGCCGACGCCGACCTTGCCCTGCATCCACAGCCACAGCGTGACGCCGGTGGTGGAGGCGATCAGCAGCACGCTCAGGACCTGGTTCACCACCTCGAAGGCGGTGATCATGCGCCACTGGCGATAGACGGTCTGGATGAAATCCTGCATCGCCGAACGCACGTAGCCGGCCTCGCGGTTGGTGTGCGAGAACAGCTTGACGGTGGCGATGTTGGTGTAGGCGTCGGTGATGCGGCCGGTCATCAGCGAACGCGCATCGGCCTGCTCCTGCGCCACCTTGCCCAGCCGCGGGACGAAGTGGCGGATGGCGATTGCGTACAACACCAGCCAGGAAGCGAACGGCACCACCACCCAGAGATCGAAGCTGCCGACGATCAGCACCATGGTGGCGAAATAGATGACGACGAACACCAGGATGTCGGCGACGATCATCCAGACGTCGCGCACCGCCAGCGCGGTCTGCATCACCTTGGTCGATACCCGCCCGGCAAACTCGTCCTGGTAGAAGGAGAGGCTCTGCGACAGCATCAGGCGGTGAAATTTCCAGCGCAGGCGCATCGGAAAGTTGCCCGCCATCGCCTGGTGTTTCAGCAGCGCCTGCAGCGCCACCACGAACGGGCTCGCCAGCAGAATGGCGCCAAGCAGCAGCAGGTTGCCGCGCTGGGTGGTCCAGAGGGCGGAGGGCTCCGTCTTCGCCAGCCAGTCGACCACCTGCCCCAGCATGCTGAACAGGAAGGCTTCGAACACGCCGATGGCAGCGGTGCAGACCGTCATCAGCAGCAGGTACGGCCGCAGGCCTTCTGATGCCGCCCACATGAAAGCCGGAAAGGTCTTCGGCGTCGGCACCGGCTCACCGTCGGGATAGGGATTGACCAGCTTCTCGAAATAGGAAAACAAGGCGGGGTCCGGTGGTTTTTGAATCGCTATTCTACGAACTTATCTGCCGCCGCCCTCAATCCTTCGCGCTCGCGCACCGCCCGCCGGCCGGCAGTGCGTGTGCTCGCGCACATACACCCGCCGGCTTTGTCCGTAGCCTTGAACGTGAATCGGCACGCGCGCCGGCAACCGGCCGGCGCTTCGATTCACCCGGCAACCCCGCCGGCGCGGCGGCGCATGACCCTGCCGCAGCCAGAACAATCCGGAATCGACGCGAACAATGACGAGTGCAATGTGGTTCCTGCTGGTGGGCGCGCTGCTGCTCGCCCGCGGACTGACCTCACCGATCCTCACCCGGCTGCCGGTAACCCCGGCAATCCTCTATCTGGCGGTCGGCCTGCTGGTCGGGCCGACCGTTTTCAACGTATTCCACTTCAACCCGCTGAAGGAGTCGGCACTGCTCGAGGTGCTGACCGAAGTGGCGGTGCTGATCTCGCTGTTTTCCGCCGGGGTCAAGATGCCGGCCCCGGTGAGTTTTGCCCGCTGGCGCACGCCCATCCTGCTGGCGACGGTATCGATGGCGGTCAGCGTCGGACTGGTCGCCGCGTTCGCCTGCCTGGTGCTGGACCTGCCGCTGGGTGCGGCCGTGCTGCTTGGCGCGATCCTGGCGCCGACCGATCCGGTGCTGGCCACCGACGTGCAGGTGCGGCACCCCGGCGACCGCGACCAGCTGCGCTTCACCCTGACCTGCGAGGCCGGCATGAATGATGGCAGCGCGTTTCCGTTTGTCATGCTGGGGCTGGGATTGCTCGGCTTGCATGAAGTCGGTGAACTCGGCGTGCGCTGGCTGCTGGTTGACGTGCTGTGGGCGACCGGCGCCGGCATTGCCATCGGCGTCGTCTGCGGCATCGCACTGGCTCGCGCAGGGTGGGCGCTGCGCGGCAGGGCGGACGGCCCGCAGCTGATGGACGACTTTCTTGGCCTCGGCCTGATCGGCGTGGTCTATGGCCTCAGCGTGCTGGCCGGCGCCTGGGGATTCCTGGCGGTGTTCTTCGCCGCGGTCGCGTTGCGGCAGACCGAGATCCGCCTCGCGGGCGCGTCAGCCGGCGCACACCCGCTGCCGGCCAGTCAGAGCGGACCGCCGGCGCCGGTCACGACGGCAGCAGCGGCACTGCTGCCGACCGTCAGCGCGCGGTCGCTGGTATTCAAGGAGCACCTGGAGCGGTTGTCGGAAATGATCCTGATCCTGTTGATCGGCGGCACCCTGTTCATCGACTCCTGGAGCTGGCGCGCGGTCGCGCTGGCGCTGTTCCTGTTCCTGGTCGCGCGGCCGGTCAGCACGCTCACGGCCATGCTCGGCAGCCAAACCTCGTGGCCGATGCGCGGCATGGTCGGCTGGTTCGGCGTGCGCGGCATCGGTTCGCTCTACTACCTGATGTACGCGATCCAGCACGGCCTCGAGACCAGCCTGGCGCTGGAACTGATCCGGCTGACCCTGATCGCGGTGACGCTGTCGATCGTGGTCCATGGCATCAGCGTCAAGCCGCTGATGAGCCGATTCTGGCCGCACCGCAAACGGATTCCGCCGCCCTGACCTTTGCCGCGATCAATGATGAGCGTGCGCGATCGCGTGACCTCTGCCGCGGGCGATCAGCCAGCGATTGACCGGGTAGGCGGCAACGCCGGCGAGCGCGAGCGCGACCAGCATGCTGCCCCAGAAATGCAGCGAGTCGATCGGCGCGTCCATCGCGCCCGGGATCGCCAGCATCAGCGCGTTGTCGACCAGCTCCATGATCGTGATCGAGGCGGCATCGGCCGCCAGCGCGATGCGCAGGGCGGCACGCAGCGTGTAGCCACGGCGCAGAAACGGCAGCATGGTCAGCGCAAATCCCGACACGAATGCCAGCGTGACTGCCAGCGTGATGGTCGCCACGTTACCCCAGCCGAGCGCGGTGCCGATCAGCAGGCCGGCGACCTCGCCGATGGCACAGCCCAGCAGGCAGTGCAGCGTGGCCGCCAGCGCGGTGCGGTTCAGCGATTCGCTGCCCGGGGAATGGGCGGCGTGCCGCGAATGCGGCACCTGATGCGGGTGATGTGCGTGTTCCATGACGGTCTCCGGTGGAAGTGGAAACCACAGGCTAAACCTTGACATCATGGGAAGGTCAAGCCGTTTTTTTGGCGGACTGGCCGGCGCCGGCTGCCTCCTGCAGAAACCGGTCAAACGTTTCGCAGAACAGCGGCTCGACCTCGAAATACGGCAGTGCGCCGGTCTGAAAAACGCTGAAACGCCAGTTGGGCCGCCCATCCACCAGTGACTTGCCACGGTAGTCGGTGAAATCGCCGCGCACGCCGTGCGACATCCAGACCGGCATCGCCAGCGACTCGTAGACGGTGTGGATATCGGCGCTGAACAGGCCGCCGGACAGGAAATGCAGCGGTGCGAATTCCGCTCCCGCCTGCCGGGTGGTGTGGATGTCGTAGGCCCAGAGCGTCTCATCGATATTCTTGCCGCCCCAGGTACGGCCAAGAAAATAGCGGATCACGCCCGGCCGCGTCAGGCCGCGGAATACCGCGCCGCCCCACTGCAGCACGGGCGGTCCGCGCAGCGTGCGCAGCAGCCACGGCATCGCCAGCGTGCTGCCCGGCGCGCGGCGGCGCGACTGGCCGCCACCAAAGCCGGTGGGACTGACCAGCGACAGGCTGCGAAATGAAGCCGGCGCCTCGGCAGCGGCGCGAGCCAGGAATTCGCATGACAGCGACGCGGCCAGCGCATCGATCGGCACCGCACCGCAACGCGCGCGGATCTGCGTGACCAGCGCATGCAGTGCGTCGGTCATCAACCGCGGTGTGTACGGCCGGTCGCTGCGGTCAGAATGGCCGTAGCCGGGCAGGTCGATGGAAAAAACCGTGCGGCTGGCACTGTAGTGTTCGTGCAGCGGCCGCACTTCCGCCGCCGAGGCCGCCGCGTTGA
This sequence comes from uncultured Burkholderiales bacterium, assembly GCA_964417885.1. GTDB lineage: Bacteria > Pseudomonadota > Gammaproteobacteria > Burkholderiales > Usitatibacteraceae > UKL13-2. Next base: position 4,470 of record CAYQKN010000081.1, read on the forward strand.
CACTGTGCACCAGCATCAGCGGCGGGCCGTCGCCGGCGACGTAGCAGCTGAGCCGGCCGGCCGCGCTGTCGAATTCGAACCGTTCGCCGCTGACGGCAGGGGGCAAGCCACTCATGGATGTTTTTCGCCTTGCTGTTCGGCCGCCGGTGCCGCCGTTCGGCCGAGATTAGCGCATTTGGACGCGGATGCGTAATCAGACCACTCCCGGCCCCGGCACCTGTGCCCAGGCCATGACAGGCACACAACTTCATATAACCATGCGGTCATCTATAATTCCTGCCGACCGGGCATGAACAGCCAGCAGCGATGCGCAGCGACGGTCGCGGCGGCGGAAGCCACGGCGTGGCTCGACGAGTACGGCCAGTTCGGGGCCGCGTCGTTCCGGCGCCCGGACCGGCTGCTTGGCAGCATGCAGGCGGCACCACAGAAACGCCGCGTAGCGCCGGCGCGGAAACGCAAGGAGACCTCGTGATCCATCCCGACAAAACCGCCGCCGCGCCGAAAGGTGATGGCGCGGAAGCGGTGGCGGCCTACATGGCAACGCTGCAGCATCCACTCAAGGCGGAAATCGCCGCGGTGCTGGCATTGATCAGAAATGCCGATCCGGCGATTGCAGAAGGCATCAAATGGAACGCGCCCAGCTTTCGGCTGATCGAATGGTTCGCCACGCTGAACGTGCGTTCGCAGGATGCGGTGCAGATCATCCTGCACCTGGGAGCCAAGTCGCGCGATGACGTGACGGTGCGCGAGGCCATCGCCGATCCGCTCCAGTTGCTGCGCTGGCTGGGCAAGGATCGCGCCCTGGTCAGTTTTCGCGATGCCGCTGCCATCGACGCCGGCGGCGCCGCGTTCCAGGCGCTGCTGCGGCAGTGGATCACTCACCTCAAGTAGGCCGCGACGACATCAACGCTGCCAGGCGCACGGCATTCGCATTGCGCCGAGGTCCGCCAATGCGCAGCGGAGATGCCGCCGACGGCGATCACGCGGCTTCCGGTTTGCCTCAGGGTATCGGCAGTCCGGCAAACCACGTCGCGACACCATTCCACCACGCCATTTTGTAGACAAAAAACGTCGGCAGCTGCAGCAGCACAAACGCGATCAGCATGCCGTGAAACACCCGGTAGCGCGTGTGCCGGTCAATGAAACACAGCCACAGCAGGATGGCATCGACCAGCGCATAGGTAATCATCTGCCCGGGACCAAAGTCGATGCCGAAATGCACGCCCAGGATGCGCGCAAATACCGGGTCAATCATCGTCAGCGGGGTGCAGATCATGTAGCGCAGGTGCAGGCCCGGCGTGCGGCGGTGGAACATGGCCAGTCCCCAGGACAGCGCGAACAGCGCCAGCAACGCCGGGATCACATACGCGAAGTACAGCGCCTCCTCGTTGTAGGCGCCCGCGGCGCGCGCCAGGCTGGCGTGCTCCACCGCCAGCGATGAAACCACGATCAGCGGCGCCAGCAGCCAGGACAGTTTGCCCAGCGCACGGTGCCAGGCGGCACGACGGTCGCGGATCAGCCAGCCCTGTGCAATCAGCAACAGGCACCACGCAAACAGCAGCGCGCCGTGCGCATGCACCCGCCACGAGGCGATCGACTCGAGCCGGGTGAAATAGGTCGGCCAGAAGGCGATCAGCGTGGCGAGCAGGAATGCAGAGAAAAAGAACACCGCGTTTCGCGCCATGCCACCCCCCGCAACGATTGCCGGATTGTGCGCGCTGCTATGAATCAGCGCAATCGAACAAACTCCAGCACCGGTGCGGCCTGCAGACTATAAATAGCCGGAAAGGCGCGCGGATGCTGGAGTTTGACGAGCCGAAAGTCCGTTTTGCCCACGATCTGTCGCTGCGGTCTTGGCTCGGGGACAGATCTTCTTCGCCGCACCAAACTCGCTGGTGCCCGCCGGCCGACGCGGCGCGCGAATTACTTCACCTCCACCCAGCGCAGATCGAGGCCGTTATCCGGCCGCGCCGGCGTGGAGATGTTGCGCCGCATGGCCCACGACGGCAGCTGCTGGTGGAGCGGGATGGTGGCGACATCGTGGCGGTGCAGCAGCTGGATTTCCTCCAGCAACGCGTCGCGGCGGGCGGGGTCGAGTTCCACCTTGGCGGCAGCCAGCAGGGCATCCATCTGCCTGCTGCTGTAGCGGCCGGTGTTGTTGTCGCCCTCGCCGCGGCCGGTGAACGTGTGCAGCACCCCTTCCAGCACGATCATCGCGTCCGCGGTGGTCGGGTAATAGCCGACCATCAGCAGGCTGGTCTCGCGTCGCGAGGCATCGGTCTTCTGGAAAAACAGTGCTTTGGGCTTCGGGTTCGGTGTCACCGTGATGCCGACCTTGCTGAACATGCCGGCCAGCGCGGCGCAAATCTGCTCGTCGAGGATGTAGCGGTCGTTGGTGCAGTCCAGCGTCACGCCGAATCCTTGCGGATAGCCCGCCTCGGTGAGCAGGCGGCGGCTTTTTACCAGGTCGAATTCCACCGGCGCGGCTGCCTTGGCCGAGTAGCCGGCGACACCTTTGGCAATCAGCGAGGTGGTGGGAATGGAATTGCCGCGCATCACCTTGCGGTGCAGGGCATCGGCATCGATGGCATGCCGCAGCGCCTCGCGCACGCGCCGGTCCTTGAACGGATTCTTTCCCTTCACGGTCGAGAACAGCAATTCGTCGCGCTCGAGGTCAAATTGCAGCACGATCACGCGCGGCTCGGGAATCTGCAGCAGCTTCAGCTGCGGATTGGATTTCAGCCGCGCCAGATCCTGCACCGGCGGATCGATCAGCAGGTCCACTTCACCGGACACCAGCGCCGACAGCCGCGTGGCATTGGAGCGGATCGGCAGGTAGATGCCCTCGGTGACGTTGCCTTCGCGCCGGCCCCACCAGGCCGGGTTGATGGTGAGCACCACCTTGCCGCCGGTCTCGAACGACTTGAGCCGGAACGGGCCGGTGCCGTTGGCGTTGCGGGTGGCAAAGTTCTCCTTGCCGCTGACATAGTTGGCCGGTCCGCCGACGCCGTTTTTCACCGCCCAGGCACGGCTCATGACCGGTATCAGGTAGAGCTGGTTGAGCAGCGTCGGCAGCGGCTGCGCGGTGTGGATCTCCAGCGTCAGGTCATCGATGCGAACCGCGGCCTTGATGCCGACCGTGTTGGCCTTGATCAGCGATGCCGGTTCGCGCGCGCGCTCGATCGAGAACGCGACGTCATCGGCGGTCAGCGGCGTGCCGTCGTGGAAACGCACACCGGGCCGCAGCCTGAACCGCGTTGCCGTCGGCGAAAGCGTTTCCCATGAAGCCGCCAGCGACGGCGCCAGGGCAAAGTCGCGATCGCGGGTGACCAGCTTTTCGTAGATGTGGCCGAGCAACACCGCCGCCGCGGTATCGGTCGAGATCGCCGGATCGCAACTGACCAGCTCACCGGACCCCGACCAGCGCAGCGTGGCGGCGTGCGCCGCCGAAAACAGGCCCGCCGCCAGCGCGAGGAAAAGGCAGGAACAGCGGACGCTGCGAACCAGACATTTCATGCGGATCTCCTTCGGCACGGTCGACACATTCGATGCAGGGTTGCGCTGCGCGGCCTTGCGGTCGAGGCCCATTATCACTGCCAATACCCGGCCGGTACAGCACGCCGCGGCACGCCCGCCACGGTTGCGGCGGAGGGTGGCAGAATGCCTGAAACACCGTGCCAGTGCTCGCGAACCCCTGATCAAGTATCCGGCCCCATCGGTAACTGGCACTATTCTCGCTCATGCAGGGGGAGACCATACTCGCCGGCCCGTTGCCGTGGCACAGTTCACTTTCGATGCACAAATTCGTCAATCGATGCCCATTTCCGTCAACCTGCTGAGACTTGCCGTCACCCTGTTTGCGCTGCTCGCTGCGATGCCCGCCGGCGGCCAGACGATTCCGCCGATTGCCACCACCCATCCGCGCATCCTGCTGGTCGGCAGCGAACTGCAGCGCCTGCGCGACGACCTTGCCGCCAACGTTGCTTACGCAACGCGCTTCCGCAACATGGTGGACGGGGTCGTGTTCAACGGCAACAGCGTTTACGACTACAAGCCGTGGTACTCGGCAATGATCGGCGTGATTCGTGGCAGCGCCACCTACCCGCAGTATTGCAGCCATGCCATCAGCCGCACCGATGCGTTCGTCGCCGCGGAAGAAGCGATCATTGCCACCGGCCAGCGCGCGACCGTCTCGTATGACGTCTACCTTGAGGTCGGCGACCTGGTCGGCAATGTGATGCTGGTGTACGACTGGTGCCACAGCGCCCTCACTGCATCGCAGCGTACCCGCTGGCTGGATTACTCGAGCCGCGCCGTCAGCAACATCTGGGACCCGGACAATGCGCAATGGGGCGGCGTCGCCCATCCGTGGAACGGCTGGTCGATAAACAATCCGGTCAACAACTACTACTACTCGTTCCTGCGCGCGACCATGCTCTACGGTATCGCCGCCAGGCACGATCGCGGCGACGCCGACACCTGGCTCACCATGTTTCGCGTGACCAAGCTCAATAACCAGCTGGTACCGCTGTTCAACAGCGACCTGGAAGGCGGCGGCTCGCGCGAAGGCACCGGCTACGGCACCGCGATGAAAGGGCTGTTTCACCTTTACTACCTGTGGGAAAAAACCTCCGGCGAGCGCATTGCCGATCTCACCACCCACACCCGCGCCAGCATGGCCTATCTGCTGCACTCGATCGTTCCCACCCGCGATCGCATCGCACCGATTGGCGATCATGCGCGCGATTCGACCGCGGCCTTCTACGACTACCAGCGCGAATCGCTGCTGGCGCTGGCGAGCCTCCATGGCGGCACACCGATGGCGCGCCGGGTGCTGGCCGAACTGGCGCTGTCGAGCGTGCCGGTGATGAATGACTCCTTCAACATCGTCTACGACTACTTTTACGGCGGCGCCGACCCGGGCGTATCAGCCAACCTGAATACCGCGTTTCGTGGCGCCGGCACCGGCCACCTGTTTGCCCGGTCATCGTGGGCCGCCAATGCCACCTGGCTGGCTTTTCTTGCCGGCCCGTACACCGAATCACACGCCCACCCGGATGGCCTGTCACTGCTGCTGTTCAAGAACGGCTGGCTGGTGAACGACGCCAACATGCAGTCGCACAGCGGCATCCAGAACGTGCAGGAGGCGCATGCGCTGGTGACGCAGCGCGTCGGCGGCAACCTGCTGCCGATGTACGAAACGCCGGCGTCCAGCGCGCAACTGACGGCGCTGTCGCACCAGCCGCTCTATCTTTACGCCGCCGCCGACCAGGGCAGCCTGTTTACGCATCCGAACAACGGCAACCCCGGCGTGAGCTCGAAGCGCGAAATCGTGTTCGTGAAGCCGGACCTGGTGGTGGTGTTCGACCGGGTGCAGTACACGCCAGGCAGTTCGACCCGGACCTTTCAGCTGCCGACGCCCTACCTGCCACAAATCAGCGGCCGTACGGCGACAGTCAGCAACGGCACCAGCAGCCTGCGCCTGCACGCGGTGGCGCCGCTGGATGCGACGCTGAGCAGTGTGCCGATGAGTTCTGTCGACCCGGACTTCGAAGGCGGTCACCGCATCGATGTCACCATCAATAGCGGCGGCGAGACCCGGTTCATGAACGTGCTGTCGATCGACGGCGCCGCCGCCGCAGTGACCGGTTCGCCGACCGACAGCGGCGAAGTGAGCATTGCGCTCGCCGACGGCCGCAACGTGCTGCTGCGGTTCAACGCCGCGGCACCCGGCGGCACAATAGAAATCCGCGACAGCAGCAACCTGGTACTGGTGTCGGAGCCGCTGGCAGGCAGCGTGGCGGTCCTCGCCGAAACCGTCCCCACCCAGGAGACGCTGACGGTCAGCCGGACCGGTAGCGGCAGCGGAACGGTGACCTCGATGCCGGCCGGCATCACCTGCGGTGGCAGCTGCGCGGCGGCATTCGACAGCGGCACGCTGATCACGCTGACGGCCGGCGCCGGCGCGGGCTCGACTTTTTCCGGATGGAGCGGCGGCGGATGCGCCGGCATCGGCACCTGCCAGGTCATCATCAACGCGGCGACCGCGGTATCAGCCGCATTCACGCAGGCCCCGTTGGCGGTGCCCGGCGCGCCAGTCAACCTGATCATTACACCGGGCAATCAACGCATCGTTGTCAGTTTCATGCCGCCGGCCTCGAACGGCGGATCACCCATCACCGGCTACACCCTGACCTGCGCCGCGGGCGCATTCACCCACAGCGTTTCGGGCGCCCGCGCGCCGTTGGCGATCGGCGGACTGGTCAATGGCACCGCCTACGATTGCAGCGTGGTCGCAGCCAATGCCATCGGTACCGGGCCTTCTTCGTCCGTCGCCACGATCGCGCCGACCGCCATCGCGGGGCTGTACCTGGTCGGCGCGCACTCGCGCAAAACGCACGGCACCGCCGGTGTTTTTGACCTGCCGGTCAATTTTTACCAGGGAATCGACGGCGCGATCACGGTGGAGCCCCGCAACATGGGTAGCGGCCACACGCTGGTGCTGGAGTTCAACGATCCGGTCAGCTCGGTTGGCGCAACCTCGGTGCGTGATGCCGCGTCCGAGATCGCCGGCAGCGCAACCGCGGTTGCGTCCGGTTATTTCATCACCATTTCGCTGGCTGGCGTAGCCGATGGCGCGCGGGTGAGGGTCGCGATTTCCGACGTCAACGGTGCATGGTTCTACGCGGTTGCGATCGGCTTCCTGACTGGCGACCTGAACGACTCGCGCGCGGTGATGGCCAGCGACATCAGCGCGCTGAAGCTGCACGCCGGGCAAACAGCCGCCCTGCATAATTTCAAGTTCGACCTCAATGCCGATGGCGTGATCGACGGCAACGACGGCTCGATCGCGCGGGCACGCGCGGCACGCGTCATTCCCTGACCGCCGCCCCGCCGGCGCGTGGGACGCGGCCGTGCCCCCCAAGCGCGTCCGCCGTGGTACCTCGACGGCACCTTGTGCGCTGGCAGACAGACGGCATCCTGACAAATTGGCCAAATGGATTGCCGAAACACCCTGCACAGCAGGCCCGCGCCAGCGTTGCCACGCTGCCCGTCCATTTCATCCAGGATGCCGCCATGCCCAGAACCCAGCCCGCTCCCGCCGCGAAAGTGTCACCCGCGCCACCCAAGAACACCGAATTCACCGCGGACGAATCGCGGCCGCCGGACAGCGTGGAAACGGTCATCAAGCTGAAGGCAGCGCCCGACCAATCGGTCATTGCGGCAAAGCCAGCCCGCGCGCGGCTCAGCCTGCCCGTCAAACCGGACGCATCGTCGCCCAAGCTGCCGCACGAGCGCGACGAATCGATCAATACCACCGGCACCGTCGCCAGCGAGCCGATGGAACAGGCGGCACGCGATGTCAAACGGGGATTGGTGGACACCGACCGTGGCGCCGAGGCCGGCCGCACCTACAGGAAGCTGAAGCAGACGACCTGAGGAGTGGCGCGCGTCGCGGGGAGAAAAAAAGCACGGCCGCAACCCGTTTGCAGCACGGAATGCTGCCAAGATGTCGCCAGCAGCCCTCCGAACACGCACAGCACCAACCAGGAATGACCGATGACCAAGGAAACGCACTACACCCTGTTAGTCAACGGCGAGCCGAAGCGCCTGAACGATGACCTGCAGCGTCTGCAGGGCATGGCGGTCGAGTTCATCCGCGAGGGCAATGTGCTGGCGATCCGCTGTCCGCAGGCCGGCGGCAGCGGCGCCCGGTCCGCGATGATGAACTATGACCCGGTAAAAAAAGCGTGGTCGCGCGCAGCGTGACGACGCGAACTGCGCGGCGCCGCCCTCAGACCGTTTTCGCCAGCACGAATTGTTCGTCGCTCAGCCAGCGCCACTGTCCCGGCGCCAGGTCGGGCGGCATGGTCAACTGACCAATCTGGCTGCGATGCAGGCGCTCCACATGGTTACCGACCGCCGCCAGCATGCGCTTGACCTGGTGATACTTGCCTGATTTCAGGGTCAGTCGCAGCGCACGCGGCGCCACGCATTCGCAGGCCACGGCCCGCACCGGCTCGGGGCTGTCGTCGAGCACCACGCCGGCCATCAGCCGCGCCACCTGTTCCGCGCCAATTTCCTCGCTGGTGCTGACCTCGTAGACCTTGGGCACCTCGTGCTTGGGCGACGTCATGCGGTGGATGTACTGGCCGTCGTCGGAGAACAGCAGCAATCCGGTGGTGTCCTGGTCCAGCCTGCCGACCGCCTGCACGTCGCGCGCGCGCAGCGGCGCCGGCAGCAGCGAATACACGCTGGGATGCGATTTCGGTTTCTGCGAGCATTCGTAGCCGGCCGGCTTGTGCAGCATCAGGTAGGCTTTGGCGTGGTACTGCCAGCGCACACCGTCGACTGAAAACCCGAATGCCGTTCCATCCGGCGACGGTGCCGAGACATCCCAATCCGAACCATCGTCGGTGACGACGCTGCCGCCCACTTCCACCGCGCCGCCGGCGATCAGCTGGCGGCAGAGCTTGCGCGAGCCAAAGCCCTGGCTGAAAAGAATCTGTTCCAGTTTCATTGATTTCTGCCGATGGTTGCGGGAGGTGATCGATGCGGCCGACAGTTTACCCGTGACGCCGGCGCCTTGACGGTGTCGGCAATCTCAGTTGCTTCCCGTCACCTTGTCCAGCGGCAGCGGTTTCTGTTTGCGGATCTCATCGACCGTCTTGCGCTGCCTGGCGGTCGGCTGGAACGCATCGACCAGCGCGGCCGTCACGTCCACCCGCTCGGCACCGGCATGGCGGGCCAGCCCGTCCGCGTCCCAGATCGAAACCAGTGCCGTCACACCGGCGTCGCGGCGGATTGCCGGCAGCGTCTCGGCAATCTGTTCCAGCAGGTCATCGACCGGCGCGGTGCTGAACGCCTGCCGATGGGCGCGCTGCTGCAGTGCGCGGCCCTGCGCGTCGAGTTTTTCAACCTCGGCGCGATTGCCGGCCTGCTTCGCCGCCTGATGTGCCGCCCGCAGCGGCGCGATGAACTTCTGCTGTACCGGCGAGCCCGCATAGGCAACCGCAATGGCACGCGAGTCGTAGGTGCCGATCCGCTCGCCGGCGGCTGCCACGCCGGCGCAAAGCGCCAGTCCGGCGACCAAACCAGCAACGAAAAAACCGTGTTTCATGTCACTCACCTCATTCGACCCTGCCGCTGTCGCCACCCGACAGCCGACAGAAAAAATTCTATCAAGCCGGCCGAGAGGGCACCCGGCAAATTGGCGACGTGCCGGTTCGCAATACGGCCGGCATTGCCTTGCGCGACCGGGCATGCCGGTGAACGCCTATTCCCGCTTCCACAGGTAGCGCGCCGCCAGGAACCACAACGCGAGCGCCACGCCGACCAGATAGATGAAATGCTGATAGCGATGGAACCAGCTGCGGTTGCGCCTTTCCATGTACGTCTTGAACCCGGCGGGAACCAGGCCCTGGCCGACCAGCACTTCCAGGTTCATCGGCTGCATGCCCTCGAGAGTGTTCATCTCGACGTGGATCTTGCCGGGTTCGGTCGCGGGTATCTGGTAGCGGTTGGTCTGCACCAGTTGCACCCAGTCGCTGGTGCGCTTTTTTTCCTCGTTGATCGCCGCCGTGTACTGCGCAAACTGCTCCGCGGTCATGACCTCGCGCATCTCCGAGCGTGTCAGCACGCGCGACTTGCCGGCGAAATACAGCGTCAGCGTGTCGTCGACCTGGTAGTTCGCCATGAAGCGCGCCTGGAACAGCATGAATGCTTCGCCGATCGGCACCGCCACCGCCTCGGGAAACACGCCGAACGCGGTGCGGCCGTCGCCGCCGGGCCCGGTCACTTTCGCGGTGTAGTTGAGGATCACCCACACCGGGCCCAGCTCCGGCTTGCTCTCAAAATCGACCGACGAATGACGCTGCCCGGTCTTGGCCAGCAGCGTGCGATCGATGATGAAGTGATCGATGATGCGCGTCGCCGGTTCCTGTGCCCGCACCGGTGCCCGGGCGAGTCCGCAGACCAGCACGATGGCAAAGACGGCCAGCGCGCTGCGAGGCACGAATCCGCCCGCTTTCATGTTCGCCACCCTTGCCGCCGACCTCGGCACGGCGGGCATCGCGTCATTCCAGCACCATCTGCGCCATCACCGGAAAGTGATCGGACGGATAGCGCTGGTTGAGCGAATCGCTCAGCACGCCGTACTTCAGCACCCTGAACTGGCGCCCGACAAAAATGTAATCAATGCGCGCAATCGGCGCGAGATGCCACTTGAAATCATTGAACGTGGCCTCCGGGCCATAGGGCGGCGCGAGACTCACCTGCCTCGCATCGCGCAGGGCGCCGCGCATGGTGGCGATCGGCTCGCTGTCCGGCGTGGCATTGAAGTCACCCAGGCAGATTACCGGCTCGTTGCCGGCGATCTCGCTGATCTTGCGCAGCACCAGCCGGGCCGATTCACGGCGGGCGACAACGCCCTGGTGATCGAAATGCACCGAGAACACATAAAACGTCTTGCCGCTCGCGGCATCGCGCAACTGCGCCCAGGAGGCAAGCCGTTTGCAGCAGGTGGCGTCCCAGCCCAGCGATGGCCGATCCGGTGTTTCGCTGAGCCAGAAATCGCCGTTGCGCTGCAGGTTGAAGCGGTCGCGGCGGTAGAAGATGGCCGAGTGCTCGCCGCCCTGCCGGCCGTCATCGCGGCCCGCGCCGACATGAGCGTATTCGTCCAGCGCCGCCAGGTCCTGGACCTGGTCGTTCAACCCTTCCTGGGTGCCAAAAACGTCAAAGGCATGGAACCGGATCAGCGCCTTCACCGCGGTGCGGCGCAATGGCCAGGCATTGGCGCCATCGTTCGGATTGTTGTAACGCAGGTTGTAGCTCGCCACCGTGAGCGGCGCACCGGATGCGGCGGCACGGGCTGGCGCTGCCATGCCGGCCTGCAGTGCCAGCACCGCAATCAGCAGCAATACGCGAATCGTCAACATTGCCCCGCTCCCGTTGCCAGCCTGCTGGCTGCCCGCCATCAACATTCAAGAGAAATTCCCGGCTTGATCGCTTTGTTACTTAAAATGCCTCAGGCCAATCCAAACCGCATTATCCCGCACTCACCGAGCCACCAATATGACGCGATTTCCGCATCCGTTTCCGGCCGCCGCCCGGTTTTTCCTCGCGTGCCTGCTGTTGCTCGGCGCTGCCGTCAGTGCCGAGACACGCCTTGCGACCCCGCCAGTCCAGGCAGGCGAACGCGCCGCCGCAGACCCGGCCATCGACGATGGCCCCTATGCGACTTATCTGACCGACGGCGCCGGCCTGGCGGTGACGTGGCTATGCCGTGGCATGCCGGTTCGCAAGCGCCTGGCCAGGACCGGCGGCGCGGTGATCGAACCGGAATGCGGCTACCCGAAGCCGATCACCATCCGCGACGAGGCACCGACCTTTCCCGTGCCCGCGCGATTCACCGCGAAAAAAGTGGCGGCACTCAGCGACGTGCACGGCCAGTTCGACGTCATGGTCCGGCTGCTGCAGGCGAACGGGGTGATCGACCGCGAGATGAAGTGGTCGTTCGGCGACGGTCATCTGGTGGTCATCGGCGACATGTTTGACCGCGGCCCCAGGGTGACCGAGGTGCTGTGGCTGCTCTACCAGCTGGAAGCGGAAGCCCGCGCAGCCGGCGGCGCGCTGCACGTCATGCTCGGCAACCATGAGGCGATGGTGCTCTACGACGACCTGCGCTACATCCATCCGCGCTACGCCGCGGTCGCCAAAGGCCTCAACGACAGCTACCCGGGGCTGTTCAGCGACCAGACGGTGCTGGGGCGCTGGCTGCGCACCAAGCCGTTCCTGCTGCAGGTGAACGACATGCTGTTTGTGCATGGCGGCCTGAACCCCGAATACGCCGCGCTCAAGCTGGGCATGCAGGAAACCAACGAAGCCTTTCGCGCCTCGCTCGGCCTGCCGCGCAACACCGTGCGGGCCACGCCGCTGCCGGCGTTCCTGTACGGATCGCGCGGCCCGATCTGGTATCGCGGCTACTTTCGCGAGCCGCTGATCGACAGCGCCGAACTCGACCGCCTGCTGGTCCAGTACGGCGTCAAACGCATCGTGGTGGGACACACCACCCTGAGCGGCGTGTATTCGCATCACGCCGGCCGCGTGATCAACACCGACACCGATATCCAGGCGGGTGAAAACGGCGAGCTGTTCCTCTGGACCGAAGGCCGGCTCGCGCGCGGCACCCTGCGCGGTGAACAGCTGCCGCTGACGGATTACGCGACGCGCGCCGAGCCGGCCGCGCGCCAGGGTCCCCGCCCGCCGCCGGGCTAGTAGAATCGGCCATGCGCAAACATGTGCTTCTTTACGGACTGCTCGGCGGGGTGCTGATCGCCGGCCTCAAGTTCATCGAGTATCGATGGCTGGTGGTCGAGTATTCGGTCGAGATGTACGGCGCGCTGGTGGCGGTGGTGTTTGCCGCGCTGGGCATCTGGCTCGGTCTGCGCCTCACGCGGCCCGCACGCCATGCCGAGACGGTGGTGGTGCGAGAGGTGATGGTGGCGGCGCCGGCCGGATTCGTCCGCGACCAGGCCCGGGTCGCGTTGCTCGGCATCACGCCGCGCGAGCTGGAGATCCTGCAGCTGATCGCCGAGGGGCTTTCCAACAAGGAAATCGCCGCCCGGGTGTTTGTCAGCGAGAACACGGTCAAGACCCATTCCAGCCGGCTGTTGGACAAGCTCGGTGCGCGAAGACGGACACAGGCGGTGCAACTGGCAAAGGAGCTGCGGCTGATTCCTTAGCTGGCCCGCGCGGCGGCCCGCGACCGGTGTTTGCGCGTGATTTCGCACAGAATTGGCCAAAATCATCCTTTCGGATGACGCGCCCGATCGCATCCGGCAGCTAGATTCACCCTTCCTAAACCTTACGGGAGTTGCCATGCGAAAGATCGTGCTGACCTTCGGCCTCATTGCCGGTGCGGTGCTGTCGGTGATGATGCTGCTCACCCTGCCCTTCATGGACAGGATCGGCTTCGACAAAGGCGAGATCATCGGCTACACCACGATGGTGCTGGCCTTCCTGATGGTCTATTTCGGTATCCGCTCCTACCGCGACAACGTCGCCGGCGGCAGCATCACATTCGGCCGCGCCTTCCTGGTCGGGCTGCTGATCACCTTTGTCGCCAGCGCCTGCTACGTCGCCACCTGGCAGGTCGTCTATCACAAGCTGGCGCCGGACTTCGGCGAGAAGTACACCGCCTACGCGGTCGAGAAGGCAAAGAAATCCGGCGCCACCGAACAGCAGGTCGCCGCACAGGCGAAGGAAATAACGGAGATGATGGCCCTGTACAAGAATCCGCTGGTGAACATCGCGATCACCTTTCTCGAGCCGTTGCCAGT
>CAYQKN010000082.1:0-4352 GCA_964417885.1 uncultured Burkholderiales bacterium
CGGCCGCCATGATTTTCCTGCAGTCGTCGAGCGTGAGGTAGTGTTTGGTTTTCATCAGTGGCATCCGGGTGGCGGTAGCCGAATTATAAGCGCAGACATTCGGCACAAAGGGTAGGCAAGCGTTGTTACCGCGCGGCACGAACGGCGGACGCTTATGGATATCTGCCGGCTACCGGATCCTGCCCATCAAATACCGCTTCCGCTTCGGCTCCGGAAACCGCTCGATCGCATAGCGCAGCATGGTGCGCGGCATCTGGCGGTAGTGGCGCTTGAGGAATGATTCCTCCTTGTCCTCGCCGATGCGCTTGCCGACTTCACGCAGCATCCAGCCGACCGCTTTCTGGATCAGGTCTTCCTCGTCTTTCAGCAGCAGTTCGGCGATGCGCAACGTCTCGGTGTAATCGCCGCGCTTGATGTAATAAAAGGTGGCGAGCACGGCGATGCGCCGCTCCCATAGCGAGCCGGAGCGGGCCAGCCGGGTCAGGACGCGTTTACGCTCGGCCGGCTTGTCGCCCAGCCACGCGCCAACAATGTGTTCGGCCGACAAATCGACCAGGTCCCAGTTGTTGATCAGGCTGGTGCTCTTCAGGTACAGCTGATAAATCTTCTTGCGCGTGCCCTCGTCGCCGCGCTGGTAGGCTTTTACCAGCAGCAGCAGGCCCAGCGCGCGCGCTTCGTGCCAGCCGGATTTGAGCAGCGGGATCGCCACCTCGATACCGGCGTCGCGCAGGTCGCGTGCCAGCGCGCGCAGCGCCGGGGCGCGGATGCCGAGGAACCGGTCGCCGGCGCCGTATTCCCCTTCGCCGGTCTTGAAAAACCGCTGCGCGAATTGCGCGGCGGTGGCGTTGCCCAGCGCAACCACGCGCGCCAGCACATTGCCGGGCGCGACCGCTGCCGGGGTCCGGGTAGCCGCCGGCCGTGGCTTGCGCGCCAGCCGCGGCCCCGCTGCCGCCGCGGCCCGCCTGCGTGGCGCTACTTTGGCGCCTGCTTTCGCTGCCACTCTTGTTCCAGTTCCTTGCCGGTGCGGTAGTGCGGCACACGCATCACCAGCCGCTTGGCCCGCTGCGGCAGCGCGTGCCGGCCCCGGATTTCGTCCTTCCAGTAGGATTCGGCCAGGGCGACATTGCGCTTCTCATCCATCAGGAAATACTTGCGCGAGCTCTCACCGCCGAAAATGTACAGCCGTCCGTCGACAATCGCCCAGATGTCGGGGTCACCGCCCCAGGGGATGCCGTAGACAATGCCGTTGGAACAGAAACCGCCATATTGCGGCGCATAGCGTGCCGGCTCCTTGACAAAGGCAGCCCGGTTTTCCTCACGGCTGAAGCGATAGGTGGCACCCTGATGCTCCGCCTTGATGTCGGGGCGACCAAGCGTGTGCCGACCGGCGGTGAAGTAGGCCACCGGGTCGTGGCCTTTCAGCATCAGGACCGCATCGGCACCGTCCGAGGTGCTGTTGTAAGGTCCGTTCGCGGCACAGCCGGACAGCACCAGCAACATCAGCGCCACCAGGGCGGCCGCAAATTTCCCGAGCCATGCGTTTTGCATTGTTCGTTCTCTCAGTGTTCAGGGTTGTTCAGCAAGCGTCTTCAGATTCCTGAGCCCCGCCTCGAAGTCCGGTCCCAGCATGCGGTCCATCAACATGGCGAAATAGTGCATCAGCGGATTGGCGCCGACGTCGCCGTCGGCGATCCAGGTCACGCGCACGCCACCGGCGATCGGCGCGAATTCCAGACGGCCGTCGAACACGCCGTCGTAGTCAGAGAACGTGATTTTGTATGCGATCACCTTGTCGAATTCGGCGCGCGTCAGCTCCATGCTGCCGTTGCCCTGGCTTTTCGATTCCCAGGCCCACTTGGCGCCGACCCCGGCAGGCGCGCCGGAATAGGTCATTTTCATGCCGGGGTCGCGCTGGTTCCACACGCCCCAGCGCGCCCATGCCTTCGGGTCGTAGACCAGCGGATAGACCTTGATCATCGGCGCGTTGATCTCGATTGCGCGCGACACCTGGTATTTGCCCGGCAGCAGAAAGCCGATCAGCACCAGCAGCACGGCAAGGCCGGCGATGGCGATCAGGACGGTCTTGAGAATTTTCATGCTGGGTCCCCCGCTGACTTTGGACAGTGCCGGCAAAGTACACCTTCAGACCGGTGGCCTGCAACCATGTTCAGTGTTTGGCCGCCTTGCCGGCGCGCCGTTCCCTCGTAGCCGGTGCCGCGACGGCTGCCGGCGGCGGCAGCCGCCACGGGGCCGTCGAAAACGTCTCGGCCAGGAAATTGACGAACGCCGCCACCCGCGGACTCTTGTGCTTGCCGGGCAGGTACACCGCCGAAAGCGGCAGCGGCTCGCGGTGGTGCACGTCCTGCAGCAGCGGCACCAGCCAGCCGGCGCGGATGCCGTCACCGACGATCACATCGGTCAGGCGGATGATGCCGACGCCGTTGGCCGCCAGTTGCAGCAGGGTCTCGGCATTGTTGGCACTGACGTTGCCGGTGACCTCGATGGTTTCGATGCCGTTGGCGGTATCGAACGGCCAGCGCCGCAACTGCGGTGCGCCGCTGATCGAGATGCAGTTGTGCTGGTGCAGGTCCTGCGGCGTGCGCGGCGCGCCATGGCGCTTCAGGTAACCGGGCGAGGCGCAGATCACCCGGTGCAGGTCGCAGATGCGGCGCGCCACCAGCGAGGAATCGCGCAGGTGGCCGTTGCGGATCGCCACGTCCGCGCCCTCCTCCACCAGATCGACCAGGCGGTCGGTGACGGTGATGTCGAGCTCGATGTCCGGATAGCGCTCAAGGAAACGCGGCAACGCGGGCGCCAGCTGGTGCATGCCGAACGCCACCCCGGCGTTGACCCGCAGCAGTCCTTTCGGGCTGTCGGAAAAACGCGTGACTTCGGTCTCGGCCTCCTCGATATCGGCCAGGATGCGGCGAGCGCTGGCGAAATAGGCCTCACCCTCGGAGGTCAAGGCCAGCCGCCGCGTGGTGCGATTCATCAGCCGCACGCCGAGGCGGTCTTCCAGTCGCGTCACCAGCTTCGACAGCGCGGACGGCGTCAGGTCGAGGTCGCGCGCGGCCGCCGAAAAACCGCCCAGCTCCACCGAACGCACGAATGCGCGCATTTCCCCCGGCTTATCCATGCTGCGCCGGCGCGGTTTCTTTCCTCATCGCACCCTCCTCACTTATGAATTTTTTTCCATAATACTATGCTTGGAGTTCGCATTGTATTGCTGGCAATGGGAATAACATGTTAATCAAGCGTTGCCGATGTAATAGCCGATTCCGGCGCCGTACCGGCAAACGATGGAGAAACATCATGACAAACAGCTCACCCCTTGACCGCAATGCCCACGAACTGCGCCGCGCCGAACTCAAACTGCTGGCCGGACAATTCAGCAACTGGCTGAGCACCGGCCTGCAATCGCGCCACGAGGCGCGCCTGCGCCGGCAGCGGCAGCCGGCACGGCTGCGCCCGGTCAACCCGATGCCGGCCTGAACACCGCAGCTTACCCCGCGCGGCCGGCGGCCGTGCACGCGGCGCGCAATCCGGGCAGCCGGACGGCAGGGCAGATATAATCGTCGACCCTGCTTCAGACAAACGCCGATGAAACGCCAACGCAGCAAATCTCCCTTGCGCCTGACCCGCGATGCGGAAAAACTGATCTCCCTGTCCACCGGTCTGGCCGCATCCGGCAGCCGCGCCGAGGACCGCTACTGGGAAGCCGCCATCGCCGCCCTGGCCGGCAAGCTGATCGCCTCGGGCAACGATGCGGCGGTCGAAGCCGCGCTCGAGCACACCTTCAAGAGCAACATCAACGCCCACGATGTGCTGATCGAGCAGGTCGAGTCGGAAGCCGAAACGGCGACCATGGAGCGTGACGGCGCGCAGTGGGAAATGCTGCTGCTGGCGATCCCGCTGGTGGCCTGGTCGAAGTATTCGGTGCCGTCCGGCCCGGTCGAACGCGAGTTGATCGACACCATCCTGCCGCACCTGCATGGTCACGTCCTCAGCAGCGTGGCGCGGGCGCGCATCAGTCCGTACCTCTACAGCATCGACCAGATGCCGCGCGAGTTTTCCAGCGTGCGCAAGATGACCGTCAAGCTCGGCGAGGCGGCCGTCGGCGACACCATCCCGAAATTCGATTTCGCCCGCCTGCCCGATACCGCATCGCTGCTGGCTGACAGCCGCTTCCTGCTGGCGGCGGTCGCCGTGCAGCCGGGCCAGCCGATGTTCCGCTGGCAGGAGACGGAGGAACACACCACCCGCGCCGAATGCCTTGAGCGCTGGATCGAGCAATGCCGCCCCAACCTCGCCCGCCTGTTGCCGGGCTGCGCCTTCGAATCCCTGCTGCCGGA
>CAYQKN010000082.1:4452-15047 GCA_964417885.1 uncultured Burkholderiales bacterium
ATCCGCAAGCTGACCGGCCTGTTCGCGCCGGAATTCTGCGAAGACTGCGGCGCGCCACTGTTTGCCGACGCAGAAGGCGAGATGGCGCATCCGGAATTGCCGGAAGAAGCCGAAACGGCCGTCGCACACTACCACTAGACCGTCCGCATTGCCGGTGTTACCGGGCGGCAAATGCCGTCGGCCGCGAAATTACTTCGCCCGCTCCAGCATCGCCGCAAAAAACTGCGTCAAGCCGTCGCGCCCCATCTTGCGCGCGTCCGCCAGTTCGCCCCCGGTGGTCTGATAGCTGACCGTCCCGTCGGCCTTCACCAGCACCACCGATGGCACGCCTTTCTTCAACAGGCCCGCGCTGTATTGCTCGGCCAGGTCGGTGTTGCGGTTGAAGCGGCCGACATCGACCTTGACCACCACCAGCCGCTCGTCGACCAGTTTCTGCAGCGCGCCCTGGTGCATTTCCATGTCCAGCACCTTGCAGTCGCCGCACCAGTTGGCACCGAACACCACCAGCATCATCTTGTTGCCGGCCCGCGCCGACTTCAGCGCGGACTCGATCTGCTCGCGTGCATTGGCCGACTCGTCGTAGGGCCGGCCTGCGTCCGCCACGGCGAACGTTGCCGACAACATCATCGCCAGGAAAAGGAATAACTTTTTCATCTGCGCCTGCTCCGCGGTTGCAATGCGCCATGATAGCGGCCGGCGCCGTGCCGTGGCGGGCCTAACGGATAATTTCCACCCGGCCGCGGCCACCGCGTTTGGCGGCATAAAGGCCGTCGTCGGCGCGCTTCAACAGCTGGGCCGCCAAACGGTCACCGTCGCCCAGACGCGCCACCCCGGCCGAAAAGCTGAGCGAGTCCAGACGACCGCTGCCGATGTCGATCGCCGCCTGCTGCCAGGTGACCAGCACCTGCCGCACCTTGTGCTGCGCCTCGTCGAGCGTGGTGTCGGGCAGGATCAGGCAGAACTCCTCGCCACCAAAGCGGCAGGCGACGTCGCTGGCGCGCACGCTTTCGCGCAGCAGCCGCGCCAGCTGGATCAGCACCGCGTCGCCGGCATCGTGGCCGTGCTGGTCGTTGACCTTCTTGAAGTGGTCGAGGTCGATCATCACGATGCACAGCGGCGATCCCTGGCGATGCGCCAGCGCGATCAGCTTGTCGAGCATCGAATTGAGATAGTGCCGGTTGTAGAGGCCGGTCAGGCCGTCGCGGAATGCGGCTTCGCGCGCTTGCGCCAGCTCATGGCGGATGGTCAGCGCGTGATAGTGCGCGCGCGAGGCGATGCCGAGACGCGCCTCGTGGTGCTGGAAAAAAGCGCGGTGATAGAGGTAGGCTTTTTCGTAATCGCCGGCATCGGCGGAGGCGTCCGCCAGCACCCGGTAGGCGCGGCAGGTGATGCTGGGCAGGGTCAGCTTGCCCAGCTGCCACACCGCCTTGGTCAGGATGTCGATCGCCAGCGTGAGATCGTCGCGCCGATAGGCCATCAGTCCGCGCAGCCAGTTGTTGATCGCCACCACTTCAGGCCGCTCGTACCGGACGCCGATCTCCATCGCCCGCGCCAGTTCGATCATTGCCTCGGCCCAACGTCCGTTGGCAATGAAGGCTTCGGCAACGGCGTGCAGGATTTCACCGGCGTTGGCGCTTTCCGGCGCCACCTCGCCGAAGCCGCGAATTTCCTCGACCAGCGGCAGCGCCGCGGCCGCGCGGCCGGCATCGAGCTCGCAGTGAATCAGCGCCGCGCGCAGGTCCTGCTGCAAACCGGGATGGCGGAAATCGCGGGCGATCTCGATCCCCTCGCGCAACAGTCGCTGGGCGGCCTCGAAATCGCCGACCGTGACCAGCAGCACGCCGACGTTGTTGAGCAGCGCCGCCAGGTGATGGGTCTCGCCGGCATCGCGCATCAGGTTCAATGCCTCGAACGAATGCGCCAGCGACTGCGACCAGTCGCCCTTGTCCCAGTAACAGCCGGCCAGGCCGTTCAGTGCCTGGCAGCGGTCGAGCGGCGCGATGCCCGGCTCGCGCGAGGACAGGTTGTCGTTGAACAGGCGGATGGCGCCGTCGGCGTCGCCCTGCATCACCATTTTCCGCGCGCGGCCGTTGGCCAGCACCACCCGGGCGCGGGCATCGGCCACGTCAGCCAGGATTTCCGCCGCCGCATCGAGCGATTCCCCGGCGACCGCCGGCGAATCGTAGCGCAGGCGGTAGTAGGCAATGCACAGGTGGGCCCAGGCGCGGGTGCGCGCCGCCTCGGCCGTCACGGCCGGATCGCCCAGCACCTGCTGCGCCAGCGCCAGCGATTCGCGCGGTTCGCGATACTGCAGGTCCCAGGCGCGCCGCACCCGCGCGTCGGGCTCGCTCTGCGGCGCGGCGGACGGGTCGCGGTTCATCGCGCAGGGCGGCGGTTGCGCCTGACCATCGGCTACGGCTTCAGTGCGCGGGTCAGGAACGGCAGGCTTCGGTCCATGCGGTAATCGACGCCGGAATGGGTGTCGTCGAATTCCTCATAGGTGTGCTTGATCTTTGCGGCGGCCAGTTGCTTGGACAGGATGCGCGCGCCGTAATGGATCTGGTACTGGTCGCGCCAGCCGCAGTCGATGAAGATGCCCTTGAGCGACTTCAGCGCGTCGCGATGCTTTGCCACCAGCCGCACCGGGTCGTGCTTCAGCCACGCCTTCCAGCGCGCATCGATCAGTTCGCCGGTTTCCATGTTGAGCGGCACGCGAAATCCCAGCGGCGCCTTCGGATCGGTGTCATAGCTGGCGGCCATGGCGATCATCATCAGCGCGTGGCCCTCGGCGTCCGACAGTTTTTCCTTTTTCCAGACATGGTCGAGAAAGGCCTTGATGCGGCCGTCGTCGATGCCGCCGGCCGCGCCCTTCTCTTCTTTCAGCACATTGATGGCGCCGGCCAGGCGCGCGACCTTGCGATGCTTCATCAGCTCGGTCAGCGTCGCCGGCCACTCGTGCAGGTAAACGAATTCGAAATGGGCGTCGCCGGAATGGCTGGCCACCGCGCCCCAGTATTTCGCGTACTTCATGCCGTGGATGATGGCGCCGTAGCCGCCGGACGATTTGCCGAAGCAGCCGCGGTGGTCGCGCGAGGCCAGGGTGCGGAACTCGCGATCGACAAACGGGATCAGTTCGCGCGTGAGGTAATCGGCGTAGTTGCCGATGGCGGAAGAATTGATGTACTGGTTGCCGCCCAGCGAAGTGAAGCAATCCGGGAACACCAGGATGGCGGGGCCCATCTTGCCTTCATGGATCAGGCGCGCGGCGCGTTCGGGCACGTTCTCGTCGAAATTTTTCCAGTTGACGTGGCTCAGGCCCGACCCCATGAAGCCGACCAGGTCGAACAGCACCGGGAAGCGCTTGCCCTTGTTAGCCGGCTGGTCGTACTGCGGCGGCAGCCACACCGCCAGCTTGCGCTGGTGCGGGTCACCCAGCGGGTTATCCGCCAGTACGGCCGAGGTGTGTTCCAGCAAAAGGGTGCGGCCTTCGTTCCAGGCGGGACGTTTCAGCGCCATAGCGGTTTGCTCCGGTGGGGTCGACGATGGAAAACATTATCGCAGAGCTTCCCTGCCGGGCATGTGGCGTCGCCGCCCTGGCGGCCGCGGGGCGCGTATCAGCCGCGTCGTGCGGTGACCACGATCGGTTCCATGCGGGTGACGGCTTGTGCGCCGGAGGCAGCGCTATCGGCGCTGACGGCGACGGTCGCATCAGCGGCGGATTCGACCGATTGTGTCACTTCGTAGCCGCCGACCATCAGCGCCGTGACAACGATGCCGAACAGGGTGGCGACGACGCCGGTGGACTGGCGGGAATGCGGTTGGTAAGCATGTTTCATGATGGACTCCGTGGATGAAAGATGTTCAGTGCTCTTCTCCCTTTGCTTTGGTACGCCTGCACTTTAGGGCGGCGTGGATCGAATGCAAACGGCGTTGCGACGGATTGCGGAATTGCGTGATTGAAACCACCGCCTTCGAACGCCAGCGCAGTCTGCTGCTGCGGCGTGACAACAGCATTTCCGCCGTATGACGCTTCAGGTTCCCGTCGTGGATTGACGCGACCGCAGCGGGTTGGCGGCCTGTGGCGCCGTCCTGCTAGAATTTCCTCTTCACCCCACGGAGAAATTCATGTCGCTGTCCATGTACCAGGCCTCGGTGCCCGCGTTCCGCAAAATGCTCGGCAACCTCAAGACGATCCTGAAAAAAGGCGAGGACTTCGCCCGCGCGAAGAAGATTGACGAATCGGTGCTGCTCGGTTGCCGTTTGTATCCGGACATGTTCGCGCTGCCGCGACAGGTGCAGATCGCCACCGATGTGGCCAAGGGTGCCTGTTGCCGACTGGCCGGCATCGACATTCCCGCGTTTGAAGACAAGGAAGCCACCTTCGCCGAACTGTATGCGCGCATCGACCGGACGCTGGATCTGCTGGCCACCTTCAAGCCGGCACAGATCGACGGCCAGGAAACGCGCGACATCGTCATTACCCCGGGCGGCACCGAACGCCGCTTCAAGGGCCAGGACTACCTGGTGCATTGGGCGATGCCCAATTTCTACTTTCACGTCATGGCGAGCTACCTGATCCTGCGTCACAACGGCGTCGAGGTCGGCAAGATGGATTACCTAGGTGAATTCTGATTCCGCGCCGCCGGGCAGTCGCGCCGTCAGGTGGCTGAAGCGGGCACTGATCGCGCTGGTGTCGGGCGCGTGCGTCGGCTATGCGCTGGTGGCGGCCGCGGTCTATTTCCGCCAGGAGACGCTGATCTTCAAGCCCTCGCCACTGCCGGCCGACCACCAGTTTGGCATTGCCGGCGTGGACGAGGTCACGGTCCCGGTGGTCGGCGCCAAACTGTCCGCGCTGCACCTGAAGCTGCCCGATCCGCGCGGCGTGGTGTTTTTCCTGCACGGCAATGCCGGCAACCTGCAAACCTGGATGACCAACGTCGATTTCTACCGCCGCGTGAACTATGACCTGTTCATGCTCGACTATCGCGGCTTCGGCAAGAGCACCGGGCGGATCGAGAGCGAGGCGCAGCTGCACGACGACGTGAGGGCGGCGTGGAAACAGATTTCGGCGCGGTATGCCGGCAAGAAAGTGGTGGTCTACGGCCGCTCGCTGGGTACCGGCCTCGCCACCCGTCTCGCCAGCGAGCTGCAGCCCGACCTGACGGTGCTGGTGTCACCCTACTTCAGCCTGCAGTCCATGGCCGACGAAATTTATCCCTGGCTGCCCGGCTTCATCAACCGCTACCCGATGACCAGCAACCAGTGGATGGCGGCGATCAGGAAACCGGTGGTGATCGCCCACGGCGATCGCGATACGCTGATCCCGATCACACACGGCGAACGGCTGAAGCAGGTTCAATCCGCCGCCGAGCTGCTGGTGATCAGCGGCGCCGGGCACAACGACATCCACAAGTTTCCCGCCTATCTCGACGGGCTGGCCGAGCGGCTGCAGAAGCTGTAGCGCGCCGCGCGGTCAGCGCGAGGCGTCGATCACGCGGACTTTTTCGCGCCGCTCCTTGCCGCCGCGCATCACCGTCAGTTCGGCCGCATTGCCGATGCCGGCACGATCCAGCTCGGCGACGAAGGTCGACAGCGTTTCGACCGGCCGGCCGTTGACCGCCGTGATCACGTCGCCCAGCTCGCCGGTGCGCTGGTTCAGCGGCTTCAACCCGGCCAGCGCCGCCGGCGTCTTGTCGCGCACGCCATTGACCACCACGCCCTTGATGCCGTTGCGCGCCACCACGAACGGGTCGAACGGGACAATGCCGATCCCCGGCGTGGCGGCGCGGCCGCGCGCGATCAGCTGCGGCACGATGCGATTGACCATGTCGACCGGAATGGCAAAACTGACGCCGGCCGAGCTGCCGGAGGAGGAGCGGATGGCCGAATTGACGCCGATCAGCCGGCCGGCACTGTCCAGCAGCGGGCCGCCCGAGTTGCCGGGATTGATCGCCGCATCGGTCTGGATCACGCCGGCGATTTCGGCGTAGTTCTGCGTCGGCAGGTAACGGTCCAGCGCCGAGATGATGCCGGCGGTCAGCGTGCGCGACAGGCCGAACGGGTTGCCGATGGCGATCACCGACTGGCCGACTTTCAGGTCGCGCGAGGTGCCGAGCGGGATCGGCCGGATATTGGCCGGCACCTGCTGCAGCTTGACCACCGCGAGGTCGTAATCCGGCGCGCCGCCGACGTATTCAGCGGAAATCGGCTCCTTGCCGGCATCGAGCTGCACCAGGATCTTGCGCGCGTTCTGGATCACGTGAAAATTGGTCACCACGTGGCCGGCGTTGTCCCAGACGAAGCCGCTGCCGGCGCCCTGCGCCACCTCGGCGTAAAAGAAACCGCTTCGCTCCAGGCGCTCGGTGGTGATGTAGGCCACCGACGGGGCGGCGGCCTCGAACAGGCCGACCAGCCCGCGTTCGTGCTCCAGCAACGGGCCGCGCGCGGCAACCGTGCGCGGCTCGACCGGGCGCTCGGCCGGCCGCTGCGCCTGCAGCACGGTGGCAGCGCTGCCCGCCAGCGCCAGCAGCAAGATTGGCAAGGTGATTTTTTTCATAACGCCAGTATGGGGATGGTTGGCTGGATTTCGAGCGCCCGGCGGCGAAAAAATTCCCGGTCCGGGGCTCGCCACTCAGAGTCGCTTGACCATTCGGAGCACCATGCGCCTGCCGCCGCCGGGAATGGGATCGAGGCGGCGCTGCGCCACCCGCCAGCCCTGCCGCAGGTAAAAACGGCGGGCCGCATGGTTGCGCTCGAACACCCACAGGTAGAGCTGCCGCTGTCCGTGCTCGCGCGCCCAGACGGCGCCACGTGCCAGCAGGGCACCGCCGATATTGGCGCCGCGCAGGTGCGGCAGCACGTGCAGGTTATCGACGTAGGCGCCCCATTCGCTTTCTTCGCCGACTTCGATGCAGAGGAATCCGGCGGTTCGCCCGGCGACGGTGGCGAGGAATATCTCGCCCTCGCCGGCGAACAGCTGCGGCACCCGTTTGCGCCAGTACTGCCGGCGCTCGGCGTCGATTTCGTAATCCAGGTAACGGTCGGGAAACAGGCCGCGGTAAGCAACCTTCCAGCTGGCGGCGTGAATGTCCGCGGCCACGCGGGCAATGGCGGCCGGTGAAGACGGCAGGGGCGCGCCCGCGCGGCTGGTCATTCCAGCGGACTGGAAATGAACGCCGGCAGCGATTCCGCGCGCTCGGAAAAGTGGCACATCGCCGGATAACGCGCCGGATCGAGGGCATCCGGCATCACGAACTGGGTAAAGCGCCAGGCCACCGCGATGCAAATATCATCCTGCGAAATGTGTTCACCGTGCAGCCAGGGCATCGCCGCCGGCACGATCTTCTCCAGCTCATCGAATGCCTCGACCAGCTGCCAGGTGACACGATCCAGCCACGGCGGATGCAGCTTGTCGGCCGGGCGCAGCGTCAGCTCGTAAAAGCGCTGCACCGCCTTCTCGAACGCCACCAGCGCGATGCCGATATGTTGCAGCGCGCGGCGCCGTGCATGCGGTTCGGCCGGCATCAGGCTGCGCTCGGCCGTCACCAGCGTGTCGAGGTAATCGAGGATCAGGGTGGAATCCATCAGGATCGCGCCGTCGTCGCATACCAGCGTCGGCACTTTCACCAGCGGATTGATTTGGCGGAACTGCTCGATCTGGCGGAACACCGATATCGACTGGTGCTCGAACGGCAGACCCATCAGCTTCATCGAGATCGCCACCCGCCGTACATAGGGTGAATCCATCATGCCGACCAGTTGCATCTGCGCTTCCTTCCGGTTTTTTTGTAACGGTCATTCTGCAGGCAAACGCGGCACCCGCCAATCCTTGCTGGCGGCTGGCAGTTGACAAGGCAATAATTATAGGTAACCATATTGTTACCTATGGATGAAGACCAACTCGATCTGCTGTTTCACGCCCTGGCCAGCCAGCCGCGGCGAGCGATCCTCGACCTGGTACGCAACCACGGCGGCTGCAACGTCAATTTCGTCACCCGTCACTTTGCGTTCTCGCGCATCGGCGTGATGAAACACCTGGACGTGCTGCAGGCGGCCAACCTGGTCATCTCACAGAAGAACGGCCGCGACCGCGAATTGTTTTTCAACCCGGTCCCGCTGCAGGAAGTGCACGAGTACTGGACCGATCAATACAGCCGTCATTTCGCCGCACGGCTCACCCATCTCAAACGCATCGTCGAAACCGGAACCAAAGGGAGGAAGTAATCATGGCCGAGACCACCAAGGCAGTATTTCGTGTCGTCATCAACGGCAGCCTCGATGCCGTCTGGCGTGAACTGACCAAGCAGGGCGAGGCGCAGGCGGCGGTATTCAATGCCTGGCTGCATGCGCAATCGCTGGCAGTCGGCAGCAAGTTGCAAATGCGCACCGCCTCCGGCAGCCGCGTCATGGTCGTGGGCGAAATTACCGAATGGGATCCGCCGAAGCGCTTTGCCCACACCTTCCGCTTCACCATGATGGACGATCCGGAATGCGAAGTGATCTACGACCTGAAGCAGCTTCCCGCCGGCGTCGAATGCACCCTCACCGTCGATCGCATGCCGGTTGGCACCAAGACGGCAAAGAGCATGCAGTCGGGCGGCACGGAAATCGTCAATATGCTGAAGACGATCGTCGAGCAGGGACAGGCGCCGCTGGGCACACGCATCAAATACTGGCTGATGGATCGGATGGAATTCATGCTGCCGGGCAAAACGTCGTCGAAGAACTGGCCGCTTTAGTTCTTAACCCCCTCTCCCGCAAGGCGGGAGAGGGCCGGCGAGAGGGCAGCCATCGATAAATCGCCCTCTCCACATGCCTTCATCTTCGTGAGGAGCCGTAATGAGAAAACTTCTGCCGCTGCTGTTTCTTGCACTCTCGCCCCTCGTTCACGCCGCCGAGCGCGCCATCGACATCAACATCGTCGTCAAGGCACCGGTCGCCGACGTGTTCAAAACCTGGACTACTGCCGAGGGCGTGAAAACCTTCCTCGCCCCCGGCGCGGTAATCGAGCCGAAATCCAACGGCCTGTTTGAAATCCACATGAACCCGCAAGCGCCACCGGGCGAACGCGGCGCCGACGACATGCGCATCCTGGCCATCCAGGAAAACAAGATGGTCAGCTTCACCTGGAACGCCCCTCCCTCGCTGCCGGAGATACGCAAGCAGCGCACCGTCGTCATCGTCCGCTTCGCGCCAGAAGGCGACGGGCAAACCAAGGTCACGTTGAACCATGTAGGCTGGGGCGATGGAGGCGAATGGGACAAGACCTACGACTATTTCTCCAAGGCATGGCCCTACGTTCTGAACAACCTGAAAAAACGTTTCGACACCGGTCCGCTGGACTGGAAGCCTTCGCTTGAGCGCTTGAAGGCCGCTGCCGGGACAAAATGACATCGCAATCCTGACGAGGAGAAAGACATGGGAAAGATCGAAGACGCCGTCGCCACCATGAAAGCCAATCTGGAAAAAAACACGGGTAAGTCGTTCGATACCTGGGTCGCCATGGCGCGCAAGAAAAACTTCGCCAAGCACGGTGAAATCGTCGCGTGGCTGAAAACCGAACACGGACTGGGTCACGGCTACGCCAATACCATCGCCCTGTCCGCACGCGAATCGGGCGACAGCCCGCCGGCCGGCGACGATCTGCTCGGCGCGCAATACGCCGGCGCCAAGGCGGCGCTGAAACCGATTTACGATGCCGTTGCCGCAGCCGTCGAGAAACTGGGCAAGGACATCGAGATCTCGCCGAAAAAAACCTGCGTCAGCTTTCGCCGCAACAAGCAGTTCGCGCTGATCCAGGCCTCCACCGCCACCCGCGTCGATCTCGGAATCAATTTGAAGGGCGAACCGACCACCGGGCGGCTGGAAGCGTCCGGCAGTTTCAACGCCATGGTCTCGCATCGCGTGCGGCTGTCCAGCCCGAAGGATGTGGATGCCGCAGTGAAGGCGTGGCTGAAAAAGGCATACGACGCGGCGTAGTAATTTTCAACCAGGCATCGGCTGGAGAACCAGCATCCATGCGGGTGCTGGCGGCATTGCCCCGGGAAGGCGCATGGATGCTGGGGTTCCGGGCATCGGCTCGTTGAATTTGGTGCGATTGCGACTCACCGACACCGCGGGCATCATAACGGCTGACTAATAGCGGGGAGCGCATACATGCCGTGGTTTGCCATACGAAACGTCTATCTGTTTGGCAAGAAAGCAGATGGTACGAATACCTTTGAAGAGCGCGTCGTCTGCTTTGAGGCTGACACTACCGACGACGCTCACGCCAAGGCAGCAATCGAAGCCGATAAATATGCCGCAGACAGTGGCTTTGTTGTGCACCGTCATCAAGTCGGATATGAGTTGGACGACGACTCGCTGATTGACGGCCACGAAGTGTGGTCAATTCTGTTCGAGTCCAATGAGTCTCTTGAGCAGTTCTACGAAAATCGCTATATGAAATACGAATACGCGCCGGATCCGGACCCCTGTCCGAGCCAATAACGGGTATTGGCTATCATCTGCCCATGTTCTACGTCGAACTCCCTCCGCACCCTTCGCTCGCCGGTCACATTCGCTGCATCTGGGTGTTTGATTCGAGCGATCCCGGC
>CAYQKN010000082.1:15147-17691 GCA_964417885.1 uncultured Burkholderiales bacterium
GTCGGCATCCCGCCGCGCCTGCTGGCCAGCATTTTCCGCTTTCGCCGGCTGTTCGATGCGGTGGAGCAGGAAGAGGCCGCGCCGGGACGCTGGGCCGGTGCCGCCTTTGCCGCAGGCTACTTCGACCAGGCGCACATGATCCGTGATTTCAAGCGTTTCGCCGGCCAGCCGCCGCAGGCGTTCTATCGTTCGCTGAGCGGCCTGTCGGCGGCGATGGTCGGCAACCCACCCTGACGTTCCGCGTCATGTCGGATTCGTACAATACGCCGCGCTGATCGATCCCTATCCTTGGCTTGTTTTCAAACCAACCAGGGAGATCGACATGGGGCAACCCGTTGTGCATTTTGAAATTGGCTCGCGGCAGGGCGACAAGGCCAAACATTTTTACGGCCAGCTGTTCGGCTGGAATATCGAGTCGCACGGGCCGGCCAACATGATCAACACCGGCAGCGCCGAAGGCATCCAGGGCAATATAGCGTTGCCGGATCAGGAGCCGAAATCGTACGTCACGTTCTACGTGCAGGTGGACGATATCGGCCAGTCACTGGCAAAAGTGGAGAGACTCGGCGGCAAGGTACTGGTGCCGGCCAGCGACGTTCCCGGCATGGGCCAGTTCGCGTGGTTTGCCGATCTGGACGGCAACGCGATCGGCCTTTGGAGATCGGCATGATCACAATCAGACAGCCCGGAGCTTGCATGAAAAGACTACTCGCCTTCCTGCTGTGCAGCGTTGCATTCTTCCATGCGGCGCACGCACAGGAAATCGACAAACTCGCCTGGATGACCGGCACCTGGACGCAAACGAAAGGCGACGAAACGGTGCAGGAAAGCTGGCTGGGACCGCGCAACAAAATGATGGTGGCGGTGAATCTCACTACTTCAGCCAAGCGCAACTCGTTCGAGTTTTTGCGCATCGTCGAGAAGGACGGCGCCCTATCCTATCTCGCCAGCCCCGGCGGCAAGACACCGGTCGAATTCAAGCTGAAGGAAATGCGCGAGAAGAAAGTCGTGTTCGAAAATGCCGCGCATGACTTTCCGCAGCGCGTGATGTACTGGGTTGGGGCAGACGGCGCGATGACGGCGCGCATTGAAGGCGTGATCCAGGGCAAGGAGCGCGGGATGGAGTGGCGGTTTGATAGGGCCAAGCAGTAAAACACAAGAACTGGTGCGGCTTTCAGGCCAAAAATGGCTGGAAAGCCGCACCAGTTCAGGACTTTGCTATCGCGGCAGCGCTTGTCCCGCACGCCACCCGGCACGCTCCATCTCATCGAGCAACGCGCTCGCCGCCTCCCGCGCCTTGCTCTGGTGAACCGGCAGCACCACCACGTCACCTGTGCGCGCGTCCCCCAGCAACCGTCGCACGGCATTGACCTCATCGACCTCAAGAGCGATCGCGTCCGGCGAAACACCGGCAGCACGCAAGCCCGCATCGAGCAGCGCCGAAACTTCGCCCGGCTGACGGCCGCGCAGCATGGTGGGCAATTCCTTGATCACCACCCGATCCGGTTTTGCTGCTGCCGCGGCCGCGGCCAGTTCGGCAATGGCCGCGTTGTCGCGATTGCCGGCCTGGCCGAGCAACAGCAGCAATCGGCCGTTGTCTGCAATCAGCGTGCGGCCGACCGCCAGCAATCGCGCCAGGCCGTCCGGGTTGTGTGCGTAGTCGATCAGCACATTCACGTCCTGCAGCGTCCAGCGGTCTAGCCGCCCGGGGTTGTCGCCGCGCGACCCGCCAAAATGCATCAGCACCTCCGCAATCACCGTCGGTGGCACGCCGAGCGCGGCGGCAGCTAAAGATGCAGCAGCGAGATTGGCGACGTTGTAGCTGGCTGCACCCGCGACCGTGAGCGGCATCTGGGCGATATTGCCCAATGCATGTCGCGACCCATCATGCGAAAGCCACATCGCGCCCTCGCACACGCCGCAGGTCGCGCCGCCCTTTGCTCGATGCGATTTGAGCGCCGCCAGATCATCGTCGAGCGAAAACAGGGCGACCGTGCATGTTTGCCTGTCCGCGCGCGCCAGCAATAACGGATCATCCGCGTTCAGCACCAGCGTGCCATCGCGATCCAGCGTGCGCGCCAGCGCCATCTTCACGTCCGCCAGATCGTCCAGCGATTCGACGCCGTATTCGCCGAAATGATCGGCGGAAATATTGGTCACCACCGCCACATCGGCACGATCGACCGCGAGGCCGCGCCGCAGGATGCCGCCACGCGCGGTTTCCAGCACCGCCGCGGCAACACGCTGGTCGCGCAACACCAGCCGCGCGCCGCCGGGGCCGGCGTAATCACCGCGCGTCACCCATTCGCCGCCGATGGCCACACCCTCGGTCGAGGAAATGCCGACGTGGCCGGCGAACGCCTGCGACGAAGCCTCCAGCATGGCCGCGATCAGGCGCGTGGTGGTGGTCTTGCCGTTGGAACCGGTGACCAGTGCAACCGGTATCTCGCGCAGTTGCGTCCATGGCACATCGGCCGGTTGCGGCAACGACTTGATCGCATAGGTAGCGCTGCCGGCACCGGCGCCGATCGAGAGTTCATCGTC
>CAYQKN010000083.1:0-17606 GCA_964417885.1 uncultured Burkholderiales bacterium
GGCGTGGGCAAGGGCGACCGGGTGCTGATCTACATGCCGATGATTGCCGAGGCGGTGTTCGCAATGCTGGCGACGGTGCGCATCGGCGCGATCCACTCGGTGGTGTTCGGCGGCTTCGCCGCGGCGTCGCTGGCGGCGCGCATCGACGATGCCAAACCGAAGGTCCTGGTTACCGCCGATGCCGGCTCGCGCATGGGCAAGGTGATCCCGCTCAAGCCGCTGACCGATGAATCGATCAGGCTGGCCGAATTTCCGCCCAAGCATGTGGTGATCGTCAATCGCGGGCTGGACAAGGCGATGACCACGATTCCCGGCCGCGACATGGACTATGGCGTGCTGCGCCAGAAGCACATGGACGACGTGGTGCCCTGCGAATGGGTCGAATCCTCGCATCCCAGCTACATCCTCTACACCAGCGGCACCACCGGCAAGCCCAAAGGCGTGCAGCGCGATACCGGCGGCTACGCCGTGGCGCTGGCGGCGTCGATGCCGCACATCTTCGATCTCAAGCCCGGTGAAACCTATTTCTGCACCTCCGACATCGGCTGGGTGGTGGGGCACTCGTACATCATCTACGGTCCGCTGATCAACGGCAGCACCACCATCATGTACGACGGCGTGCCGATCCGCCCCGACGCGGGCGTGTGGTGGAACATCGTGCAGCAGTACAAGGTATCGGTGATGTTCTCCTCGCCGACGGCGGTGCGGGTGCTGAAAAAACAGGACCCGGCATTCCTCACCAAGTACGATGTTTCCTCGCTGCGCTACCTGTTCCTGGCCGGCGAACCGCTGGACCAGCCGACCAGCGACTGGATCGAAAAAGGCCTGGGTGTCAAGGTCATCGACAACTACTGGCAGACCGAATCGGGCTGGCCGATCCTGTCCGCCGAGCCGGGCATTGAGGTCACGCCGCGCAAGCTGGGATCGCCAAGCTTCGCGTCCTACGGCTACAAGGTGAAGCTGAAACACGAGGAAACCGGCAAGCCGGTAGGCCCGAACGAGAAGGGCGTGCTGTGCATCGAGGCACCGCTGCCGCCGGGCTGCATGAGCACCATCTGGGGCGACGACAAGCGCTTCGTGCAGACCTATTTCACCATGTTCAAGGATGAGCAGGTCTACACCACCTTCGACTGGGCCACTTGCGACGCGGATGGCTACTACTACATCATGGGCCGCACCGACGATGTGATCAACGTCGCCGGCCATCGCCTGGGCACGCGCGAAATTGAAGAAGCGGTGCAGAACCATCCCAACATCGCCGAAGTGGCGGTGGTCGGTGTCGCCGACCAGCTGAAGGGACAGGTGCCGGTGGCGTTCGCGGTGGTCAAGGATACGAGCAAGACCGCCACCCCCGCACTCGCTGCCGCGCACGAGAAGGAAGTCATGGCGACCGTCGACAAGGAGCTCGGTGCCATCGCGCGGCCAGCGCGGGTGCACTTCGTCACCATCCTGCCGAAGACCCGGTCCGGAAAGCTGCTGCGGCGTGCGATCCAGGCACTGTGCGAAGGGCGCGATCCGGGCGACCTCACGACAATTGAGGATCCGACCGCGCTGGAGCAGTTGAAGGGGGCGTTGAAAGCGTAGTTGGGCTCGCCGCCGAATATTGTTGTCGTCCCGGCGGAGGCCGGGACTCAAATCTCGCGTCCAACCCGTTGCCTTCACCCCGTCGTCCCCGCGAAAGCGGGGACCTCCGACTTCGCTTTCACGTCCCCCGACTTTTGACGCCTCGCAGGATTGCCAAGCCCTTG
Source organism: uncultured Burkholderiales bacterium (assembly GCA_964417885.1). Taxonomy (GTDB): domain Bacteria; phylum Pseudomonadota; class Gammaproteobacteria; order Burkholderiales; family Usitatibacteraceae; genus UKL13-2. Next base: position 1,749 of record CAYQKN010000083.1, read on the forward strand.
AGTTAAACCTGAAACTCAAGGACTGGCGGCCTTCTCCAGCCATTTCCGCCCTGCAAGCCGCGCGGGTGCTTGAGTTTGAACGCCGCATGCTCTCAAACCGCGCCTGAATCCATGGTTGTGCCTGTGGGACGCCACTCGCGGCTAATTGAAATTTAGCTTGAAACTACCATCCGCACTAAAGTTTGTAATGCTTTGCCGTGCCCATTTAAAACATAGGGCTAATAGCAAAATCCACCTGGTGAGGCAGGAAGTAAAAATGAATGTTGACTTAATATATTTGTAGGATTAATCTTATTTAACAAAAAATAGATCGTAAGAATTACACAAATAAGCGCGCATTCGGAAGCGCAAGGACGCGAAGTTCGACCTGAGGGAAGGTCTATGCGCAAAAAGGTTTCCGGATTGGTGAAGGTCAGGGCCATCAGTGGGACGCACGTGGTGTTTCTCGCGTTCGACATGAAGGAGTCGGACGCGAAGGGCCTGATGGGCTTTGCCATACAACGCACCGATCTCATCGAAAACGAAACCGTGTGGCTGCGCGGCAACAAAACCTTCGCCAGTATTCGTCCTTCCACCGGCATTGAAGATGCCAACAGTCATGAGCATCCGTTCCAGGCATTCCAGTGGGCGGACTACTCGGCCAAGCCGGGATACAAATACAAATACCGCGTGATCCCGATGTACGGCAGCCCCGGTGCGTTGGTCGAAAAGAGCGCTACCACCGTCACCATCGAAACCGAGCCGCTCAGCGGCGCCAAGCACGATGTGCACTTCAATCGCGGCGCGATTGCATCACAGGCCTTTGCCAAGCGCTTCCCCGGCATGTCGCTCGACGAAGCCGGCGCCCCCGCCTATGCGTGGCTCGCGCGAGACCTGTTGCCGGCTTTGCTCGGATTCATCGCCAAGGCGAAAGACAACTCCTATAGCCTGCACGTCGCGATCTACGAACTGAAGTGGCCTGAAGTGTTGGCAGCATTCAAAGCGGCCAAGGCCGCGGGCGCGGATGTGAAGATCATCTATCACGGCAAGGATGACGAGACCGGCAACGCCAACGACGCCGAGATCGCCCTGGCGCAAATCAAGTCGATCTGCATCGCGCGCGTGAACGCCAAGCTGATGCACAACAAATTCATCGTACTCAGCAAGAACGGCAAGCCCGTCTCCGTGTGGACCGGCTCCACGAATATTAGTCGCAATGCATTGCACGGCCAACTCAATGTCGGCCATGCCATTCACGATGCCACACTAGCCAAGCGCTTTCTCGAATACTGGACCGAACTGAAAGGCGACCCGGTCGCGAAGGACCTCAAGGACTGGGCTGAAAGCGACAATGCCTTGCCGCCGCCCGACGAATCCAACGCGCTGACACCGATCTTTTCCCCACATCGCGGCCGCGGCGTATTCGACTGGTGGATCGCCCTGGCCGGCGCAGGCAAACCGCTGTTCATGACCTTTCCCTTTGGTATCGTCGCGGACTTCCGTCCGGTGTTCGACCAGGACGATGGCGTGCTGCGCTTTGCCTTGCTGGACAAGTACGTCAATGGCGGCAACGCAACATCGCGCGCCGCCGCGATCGCCGATATCGAACGTATTCGCGGCCACGAAAATATCGGCATGGCCCTGGGCAACAACATCTTTGTCGACTGGGTCGACGGCTGGCACCAGGAAGGTTCCGGTATCGGCGTCAACGTGAACTGGGTGCACAGCAAATTCATGCTCATCGACCCGCTGGGCACCAAGCCCGTCACGCTCACCGGATCGGCCAATTTCAGCATGGCGAGCATCGACACCAACGACGAGAACATGGTGCTGATCCGCGGCGACACACGCGTGGCGGATATCTACTTCGGCGAATTCATGCGCGTCTTCGCGCACCACCGGTTTCGCGAATCGGTCAAGCGACACATTCAGCAGTTTGGTTCAGCGGCATTTAATACGTGGAAGCCGCAGGACTTGTTTGAGGACTGGATGAGGTGGGTGCCGGGGCACTTCAAGGTGGGGGGGGAGTATGAGATTAAGAGGACGTATTTTGTGGGGTGACTATGTTGGGTTGCTTGCAATCTAACCAATTATCGTTGCCGTGTAGTGAGGTAGTGAACACTTTATATAGCAACTAGTAGCTTTCAACACTTAACTCAATAGAGGGCACAAAAGATGGCGAACTCAACTGATCCTGCAATTTACTTGTATGAAACTGGAACTCAGAGCGATGAAGACGTGCTGAAGCACTACTATCAAGGCCATAGTTTTTTCCAAACAACGAAGTTCGACAGGGGGCTAATCGCAGTTCGAAAACTTGCGAGATGGGTCGATCCTCTCACGCCCCCGCAGCTTAAGAACGATTGTGTAAAGGAGTGCCACATAACGCCATGGGATACATTTTGTTGTGGCTGGGCACTTCGAAAGCGCTGGATGTATTGCGAGTTATTTCTCGAGGTACGAACTGCAAGCAATCAAGATATCGGCCGAGCGATTGAAGAGTGTTTACACGAGGCAACTGTAGCGGCGGCGCTCGCGGCCATTATCGCGACATTGATTACCGGTGGAGCAGCTTTTGAGGCTGCCAAGGCCACGTTTCTTACGGTAGTTACACAGTGCCTACAAAAGAAACTTAAAGACATCGTTTCAATCAGCTTTAGGCAGTCTTGCGGCTGGGGGGATTGGGAATGAACGGCCTTTAGCGAGCATTGTAGAAAAAGAGCGAAGTCGCGGAAAGTGCCGCGACCTCGCCCTCAAATGGACCCTATCCGCGCCGAAAGTCAAAAGCGCGCAAATTCTAAGAGTGCCTTTGCATCCAAAACTCGAGCGCGCCGAATCACGAACAACCCCAAACTCCATTTCATCGCAAAAGCGGCTGCCGCAACTGTCAAACTTCTACTGCCACCCCGGCAAAGCCGGCGGGGTTCCCGCTGACGCTAGGCGGGGGTATTTTGCGGGGTGATGGGCGGCTGCCATTGTGATCTGCCCACGATTTCTTGCAGGTGATACATAAATTTGTCGTCTGCAATTAGGACTCACGACTAGCTTTTATCAGGAGAAATGCCATGATTCGCACAATGTTGATGGGATGCGCAACACTAGTTCTTTCGGGGTGCGCATCGATACCTGATGTCACATACAACTACTATCAGGCCACTTGGAGCAGTTCTGTCGTTGTCACGCAGACTGTCGGTTGCAGTGCAAAGTTGGACTCCGTGATGTACGTCCATTCCTCAACGGTCAGCACTTCTTTTGGCAGGGATAGCACCAAGCCCCCCTTCAAGTTACGGATCAAGGATTTGGATGGGGTTGTGGCAGACGCCGAAGTTGCCATTACCTTTACCGACGATGGGCGCCTCAAGTCCATCAATCAGAGCAGCACGGGACAAGGCGAGTCTGTCATCAAGGCATTTGCCGGTGTCCACGGCACGCTTTCCGCGTTAGGTGCGTGGGCCCTCGCCTTGGACGGGAGCCCGCAACGTGACTGCGCGGATATTGATAAGTGGGGGGATAAGAAACCTATATCGCTCATCTATCGGGTATCGCTTTCGGCCAAGGATGTCGGTACCACAGTGGATCTTAAGGCCTCCGCAGAAAGCGAAAATCTGTACAAGAAGATTCAATCTCACTTGCCGACCTATTCGGCCAAGGTGGAAATCGACGGTGACGTCACTCCTGTAGCTCAATACTCGGGCGGCACTTCCGATCATGTGTTTCTAGAGCTCCAAAAAACAAAGCGCATCAAAGTCACGGTTTCTTCTTCGAAAAACGAAACCGTTGGAACGGCAAGGGTCACCATTCCAACGCCCGATACATACAAGTTGCCAATCCCCAAGGCTGCGCTATTTGGCAAGCAATCTTTTGCAATTAGCCTGACTGATGCCGGAGCCATTTCAAGCTTGGGCTACGGACGAACCGTGGGTACGGCTGGCGCACTCAATGCGTTGAACGCGATCGCTAGCCTCGACACCCCCGCGGCTGAAGCGGCTGAATTGAAGGCAGTGGCGGACGTTCTCGCCCAGCAGCAACGGATCGTGTTGTGCCAAACCAAACCCGATCAATGCAAGTGAATTAAAGGGACCGTGGTCGATATTTTCGGAAAGCGTGATAAGTATCGACCACGGCCACCTTAATTTTTCATGAAGTTAGGTGTTTTGCGCGGACGGCCACGTCCGAAATCTTCTCGCGAGTTCGCTTAAGATATCAGACGCCTTTGATTGTTGCGGACAAGCCTGGCCCCTTTCTTGCGCAACATGGGGCGTGGCCACTATTCGCCGAACGCCGTGTTTATTGCCGTGAAAAGCGTCTCGGCGCGAATTGCGGTATCTCCGGGCAAGTCTTCTACCTTCCTCCAGCCATCGAAGCGGTTAAGCAGTTCACCGATGACGAGCTGCTTGTCGAGTTCCGTCCTGCCGTATTTATTCTGAAGCACTCTCTCAATCCTGGGAGCGATCATGTCGCTCCCGTCCTTAGGCAGATCGTCGGGTGAAATTAGCACTCCGTACGCCACATTGACGCAATCGCGGAAGAAGTCATCCGGGAAGAGATCTTCGATACCCGCCTCATTCTTCTTGATCTTCGCGGCGTCCTTGAGCATTAGTACCCTAAACATCTTCAGATCGGCTTCAGCCAAACCTTTAAGGTAGAGCTCACTGATTTTCCTCTTCGCCTTGATCCCCGCGTCATCACTGTCAAGCAGCACGGCGGCGTCCCACTTCTGGCCAATTGCAAAGGCCGCGTACATTGGGGTCTTCGAAGCGCCTTCGGCAGGCCACAGGTATATGCGCTCCGAGAGACCCGTCTTGTTACCCCTGGCGAGAATTCCCGAAAGCTTCATGAGGATAAGCGCGTCGATGCCGCCCTCAACAATAAGCGTCTTCCGGTTTCCGAGCAATCCTCCAAGACTTCCAGTCAGGCCCAGTGCCTGCTCTTACCAGCTTCGTTTTGGCCGACAAATGCAGTCACGTCGCCGACGTCGATCAATCCCGAGTCTAGGACGTTGCGATAGTTCTCAACTTGGAAGCGAACGAAGCGCATTTATCCCCCTGCTGTTATTGATGTCGCGACTTGGACACTGTGGCTGACGGGTACTGCGATGAAGTTGAACCCGCACCGGCATAATGCGGATCATCGCCATTTTGTCGTGGGTATAAGAAGTTTTGCCGCCCTTCTTCAAGAAGGCTCAATCTCAATATATCCGGTGACACGCGAGCGGTCAAACCTGTGTGCGCCCACTGAACACCGCCCCTTTCTCAACATCACAGACGATGTCTGGGAGAGTATTTGCACGGTTCTGCCGATACGTGGAACCGAGACTTTACGCGTACCCTATGATCAATTCGGTTTGCGTCTCCGAATAGGGTGGCCCCTGCCCAGCGGTTTGGCGGCCTGCCAATTGGCGCGGAGTTCTGAGAACTCGGCCACGGCGCAAAAAAAAAGCGGCGCACCAAAAGGTGCGCCGCTTTTGCTTACGTTCCTGACGTTTTAGCGTCGGGTGCCTACCACCTGTCCGCCTTCAGAAATCACCACTTCCACACGGCGATTGATGGCCCGATTGGTATCGGTATCATTCGCGGCCACCGGAAAATCCTTGCCGTAACCAACGGTGGTAATCCGGTCCGACGACACACCGAGGGCAACCAGTTGCATCTTGACTGCTTCGGCGCGGCGTTGTGACAGTTCCAGGTTGTAGGTTGCGCCGCCGATGTTGTCGGTATGACCTTCAATGGCGAGGCGGCGGTCGGGATACTGTTTGAGGAAATCCGCCAGTTGGGCCATGCGCGACTGGGCGCTGGCTTTGACTTCGGCGCGATTGAATTCGAACAGCACGTCACCGAGCGTAATCACCAGGCCGCGATTGGTCTTGATCGCTTCCATGGCGGCAAGCTGGCTTGCCAGGCTGGCCGCGTAGACCTCCGATGCGGCGGCATGGGCATTGGCCGTTGCTGCCTGATTGGCAGAGTAGGCGGCGTCCTGCTGTGCCCGGGTCGCCTGCTGTTGCGCGACGGCGGTCTGTTGCTGCGCGGCGGCGGCCTGCTCGCGCTGCAGATTGGCATCGGCGCGCGCATCGCGTGCGTCGGCACGCGCGTTGGAGGCGGAGAGGCGGGCGCGCTGCGCTTCGGCGTCGCGAGCATCGGCACGCGCGCGTTCGCGTTCGACTTCGGCGGACTTGATCAGGTCTTCCGATGCTTTGGCGTTGCCGGCGGCGATGGCGGTGCGTGCGCGCTGTGACGCGACATAGGAATGATGATTGACATCGACTTCTTCGCCCTTGGCCAGTGCCTGATCGGCACGCGCCAGCGATTCATTGGCTTTGCGCAGTTCCTGCGGGGCGTTGGACAACACGTTCGGGTTGGACGCGGCGCTGTTCACGGTGTCGCGTGCTTCCACCAGCGATGGCGGCGGGGTCGATACGCTGGCGCAGCCGGCGGTGACCAGTGCGGTCATCAATAGTGTCAGGATGGGTTTCTTGTTCATGGTTGTTTCCTTGTGTGTTCTCGTGGACTAGCGGCGGGCGAGTTCTTCGCGCAGCTGGCGGATGCCTTCGCGTACTTCGCGCAGGGCGCGCTCGGCGCGCACGGAATGCGATTTCGCCTCGGCCAGATTGGCATCAGCTTCGGCTTGTTCGGCGAGGCGGCGCGCGCTGTCGTAGTCCTCACGGGCCATCGCCACATTGGCGCGGTCCAGTTTTTCGCGCGCCTGGGACACTTCGGCCGGTGCTTCGGCAGCAGCCGGACCGGAGGCGCGTTCCACGGCGGCGCGGGCAACGGCCATTTGCTCGCGTGGAGGCTCGACGCTGGCGCAGCCGGCCAGTGTGAGGATGGACAACGCGGCGGCGACGGCAAGGCCGGCGAGCGGACGCGCAGCGGGGGGGGTTGCTTGATGATTCATAAGTACCTCTTGGGTTGGGGAATGCAAGTTGCGGATGGATCGCCAGTTACGGCGGAAGCGGAAGCTGTTGTCGTGATGAAGTGCCGGTAACGGGTCCGGCGTCTGCTCTGGCGTCGTCTGGGGTCCTGAACGTGTTGGTCGCGACTGACTTCGGTGAACGCATGCGCGGAACCGGTCGATTGCCTGTCACACCATCGCGAGGGAACGTCGCCATGCAGGCGAGCCTGCACGATAGCGCTCGCCAATCACGTGGTCTGTGCGCAAGCGCGCGTTGCCGCCAATAATCAACGGCATAATTGAACGCGTGAGACATCCAGCGCTCCAGCCGTGAACATTGACCTGACATTCCTGCATCGCGCGGTCGATCTCGCGCTGGCCGCCGAGCGCGAGGGAAATCTGCCGATCGGCGCCGTGATCGTGCTGGATGGTGCGGTCATCGCCGAGTCCGGCAATCGCACCTTCGTGCCGCATTTTCACCCGGGGCGCCACGCCGAGACCTCGGCGCTGGATCGGGTCGATCCGGCGCTGTGGGCGCGTCGTGGCGAGATGGCCTGCTACTCAACCCTGGAGCCATGCCTGATGTGCACCGGCACGCTGGTGCTGCACCAGGTAGGCGCGGTGTTTTTCGGTGCTCGCGACCTGCAGGGTGGGGCCCAGAGCGTGCTGGCCAACTTGCCGCCGTACTATCAGGTACCGGCCTGGGTCGGGCCGCTGCTACCGGAAATCTGCGATCCGCTGTACCAGCGCGCCAGGCTTGGTTTCGAATCCGTCCACAGCCGGCAAATTTAACCGCCAGCGATCCCGTTTGCGGCAAAAAAACATCGCCTGACCCCTTGAAATCATTCAATAAAATAGTGTCCGCAGCTATTGCCTTTATGCCGCCGAAAGACCATCATGGGAGACTATGAAAACGACCACAAAACCCGCCCCCAAGGCGGCTGCAAAGGCGGCTCCCAAAGCCGCCGCCAAAGCCGCTACCGCTGAACCCGCTGTTGCCACCCCGCCGGCTGAAATTCCCTATGGCCGCGTGGTAGCCGTGCAAGCCGCGCCGTATACCCAGCCGCCGACTTTCGTGCGCAAGAAGCCGGTCGGCAGCTAGTCGACCCGCTTTTCTGGCCGGATAACGGCCGAAACAGCAGCCATCGCATCAAACTGAAATCGCCAGCGCAGCGCTGGTGATTTTTTGTTGCCATTTTCGTACTGCAGAAAAGCAAACCCCAGCATTGGCGCGCCTTTCAGACCAAAAATGTCTGGAAAAGCGCGCCAATGCTGGGGTTTATTGCTCCAGCTTCCCCAACCGCCGCATTGAAGCGGCGTTCGGCATCGGGAAACTACAGGGAGCGCTGACGAATGGCGGCAAATCCGGCAACGGCCAGCACGCCGGCCAGCGCGATCATTGCCCACTCCGACAACGTCGGGATCTGGTTGGTGGCGATGGTGAAACCCGACGGCACCAGAAATCCTGGTGCGGTGCCACCCGAACAGGCGGTGACGGCATTTGAATCGAGGGTAACGGTGCCATTTCGCGCCAGCGCGCGGCCCTGCAGGTTTGCGCTGGTGCCCATCGTGATGCTGGTCAGTGCAAGAACGTTGCCGCGAAAGGCGGTAAAGGTGCCGATGGCTGCCGAACTGCCGACTTGCCACCACACATCGCAAGCCGTGGCGCCACCAATCAGGTTGACCACCGCCGCACCCGGACCCGATGCCGTGGTCAGCGAAGTGGTCTGGAACACATACAGGCCGGGACCGTTCAGCGTCAGGGTGCCTGTCAGGTTGGCTGCGCCGGCGTTGTAGATGCCTGGGGTCAGGTTCTGCCCGCCCAGCGCGGGGGCGATCGGTGCGCTGACCAGACCGGCCAGGTTAAGGTAGGCCGCGGTCAGGTCGGATTGCGCCTGCTGCGCGATGACATCGCCAAAATTAAGTGAACCGGCGCCAATCAGGACCTGGCCTGGCGGGAATCCCGTGATCACCGCTGCCGGCCAAACGCCGACGCTGCCGGTGATGATGCTGGGGCCGGTGTTGGTGACATTCGGTGTTGCACCAAGCACGGCAAAGGCCGAGGCTGAGTTGAGAATCTGGGCTGAAGCCGGATTGGTACCCAGCCAAAGCGTGGTGGCTGCAATCGCAAGCCTGACGAATGTTCTATTGATCATGTCTTTTTCCCTGTTATGTGCATTGCCGCCAGGTCCATTGCGCGGCCAAAGTGACGCGAATCGCCCCCGCAGCGAGTTCTCCCGACGCCGATACGGTGGATTACCGGGTATTTCATCACGCGCAGCGGCTGCTGTTTGTGCGTTACCGTACGGAAGCGGCATTAAATGTTTGTCAAGCTGCCATGGCGGCCCAAGGGCAAACTGCCGTCGCCGAGTCGCCCACGCAGGAGCGACACAACCGTGATATACGTTCAATCTGCTTCAAGCCCGATCGCCAGGTCGCCTGCAATCAACCCGCACGAGGTGCTGCCTGATGACCCGTTTCGCCGTGCAGTTCGTCGTCATCGTGTGCCTGCTGTTCGCCGCGGAACTGACGCCGCCGGTGCAGCGCGCGCTGGTGATTCCATGGACCGAGGGCCTGGCCAGCCTGAGCGCGGCGCTGGTCACCGTCTTTGATTCCCAAGTCGTTGCCGCCGGCCGGGTGCTGCAAAGCACCCGCAACGGCTTTGCCGTGTCGATCGAAGCCGGTTGCAACGGGGTCGAGGCGGCGCTGATCCTGATCGCCGCCATGCTGGCCTTTCCGGCTCCCTGGCGGCACCGTCTGCTGGGAATCGCCGCCGGCCTGCTTGCCGTCCAGACGCTGAACGTGGTGCGGGTGCTGAGCCTGTTCTACCTCGGCCAATGGAATGTCCGCGCCTTCGAGTGGGCGCATCTTTATCTCTGGCAGGTGCTGATCATGCTCGACGTGCTGATTGTCTGGCTGATCTGGATTCGCCTGCTGCCGCCCGACCGCGCGGAGGCGGCCGATGCCGCCTGATCCGCTGCGCGGCTTCATCCTGCGGGCGTTGCTGTGGCTGCCGCTGTGTTTTGCCGCCTGGTATGGCGCGGCGGCAATCCATGCCGGGGTCATCGGCAGCCTGTCGCGTGGCGCCATTGACCTCTTCCGCCCTGGCCTGGTGACCGGCCTCGAGCAGGCGGGCCGCGAGCTGGTGTTTGTCACCCGCATTCTGGTCCATCCGGCGCCCGGCCAATCCGCCCTGGTGCTGCCGGAGATCAACCCGCTGCTCTACACCTACGGGCTGGCCTTTTTTGCCGCGCTGATGCTGGCGGCACGCGCGAAGCTGTGGCAGCTGGCGGTCGGCGTGCTGTTGCTGCTGCCGTTTCAGGTCTGGGGGGTGGTGTTCGATTTCCTGTTGCAGGTCGGCATCCGGCCGGGGCCGGAAATCACCAATCAGGCCGGCTTGTCCGCGTGGCAGCGCGAAGTGGTGGCGCTCGGCTACCAGCTCGGAAATCTGGTGTTCCCGACCGTTGTGCCGATCCTGCTGTGGGGCGGATTCAATCGCGACTTCATCGCCGGCCTGCGCCGTCGCCGATAGTCGTCCCGCCGCGGTCTTGACGCCGGACCATTTCCGGCCGCGCGTTGTATGCCAAACTTCGCGCTGAAATGAACTCCATCCGCTGCGAAATCGATTTCCCCCAGCTGCCCACCCTGACCCCGGCCGAGCGTCTGCGTTGCAGCTTCTCGGCCCCGCTCGCGGTGCACGTTGCCCGCACATTGGCACAGGTGGTGCCGGTGCTGGAGCAGGTATCGCGTGCCAGCGCAGCCGGCCACTGGTGCGTCGGATTCGTCGCCCATGAAGCCGCGCCGGCATTCGACCCGGCGCTGGCCACAAGGGCGCCCGGCACGGCGCCGCTGGCCTGGTTTGCGGAATTCGCCGCGCCGGTGGATGGCGCCAGCAATGCGGCCGCACCCGATCCATCGTGGCAGGTGGGTGAGTGGCAGTCGGATACGCCGCATCCCGCGTTCTGCGCCAAGGTCGATGCGATCCGCAGCGATATTCGCGACGGGCGTTTCTACCAGGTCAATCTCACCACCCGGCTGGCAGCCGAATTCTCCGGCGACACCGAAGCGTTCTATCGCGCGCTGCAGTCGGCGCAGCCGAACGGCTATCACGCCTATATCGATACCGGTGACGCGCAGCTGCTGTCGGTTTCGCCGGAACTGTTCTTTACCTTGCACGACGGTATGGTGACCACCCAGCCGATGAAGGGCACGGCGCCGCGCGGCGATACGCCGGAAGCTGACGAACGCATCGCCTGGGAACTCACCCATTCGGAAAAGGAACGGGCCGAGAACCTGATGATTGTCGACCTGCTGCGCAACGACCTGTCGCGCGTCGCCCGGCCCAACAGCGTCGAGGTGGCATCGCTGTTCACGTTGCAGCCGCTGCCCAGCGTTTGGCAGATGACCTCCACCATCAACGCCAGCCTGCGCGACGGCCAGGGCCTGCTGGAGGTATTCCGCGCGCTGTTTCCCTGCGGCTCGGTGACCGGCGCGCCGAAGGTGGAGGCGATGCGCGCGATCCGCGACCTTGAACTGGCGCCGCGCGGCGCCTATTGCGGCGCCATCGGTTACGTTGCACCGGCGCGCGATGGCCAGGTGCGCGCCTGCTTCAATGTCGGCATCCGCAGCGTGTGGATCGAGCAGGGCCGTGCCGTCTGCGGGGTCGGCGGCGGCATCACCTGGGATTCCACCGCCGAAGGCGAATGGGCTGAGGTGATCTACAAAAGCCGCTTTGCCCGGCGCGCGTCGAAGCCGTTCGAGCTGTTCGAGACGCTGCGGCTGGAGCAGGGCAGTTTTGCCCTGCTGTACCGGCACCTGGCGCGGCTGGAGAATTCGGCGCGCCATTTTCGTTTCGCCTTCGATCGCACCACCGCAATCGCTGCCCTGGACGATCTGGCACGCGGCCATGCCAGCGGCATCTGGCGCACCAAACTCTTGCTGGAAAAGGGCGGCCATTTTCGCGCCGAGGCAGCGGCACTCGAGGCGACACCGGCCGTGGCCAGCTTCCGGCTGGCGGGCGAGGCGATATCCAGCGCGGACGAATTCCTGCTGCACAAGACCACGCGGCGCGAGGTCTACCAACACCACGCGCCGGCGGGGCAGGCGGCGTTCGACACCCTGCTGTGGAATGAGCGCGGCGAGCTGACCGAATTCACCCGCGCCAACCTGGTCTTGATGCTCGACGGCGTGCTGGTGACGCCGCCAGTTTCCTGCGGCCTGTTGGACGGCACGCTGCGCGGGCAGCTGCTGGAATGGGGCATCCTGCAGCCGCGGGTACTGACGCGGGCGGACCTGGCTCGCGCCGACGGCATCTGGTGGCTGAACAGCCTGCGCGGCTGGGTGCAGATGGCGCCGCCGGCCGCCGGCACGCTGGCAATGGCGGCATGAGCCGAAAGGCAGCCGGTGCCGACTATCTGGTGCCGGACCTGCTGGCCCCGGGACTGAGGCTGGTGTTCTGCGGCACGGCACCGTCGAACGCCTCCGCCGCCGCCCGTGCCTACTACGCCAAGCCGGGCAACCGGTTCTGGCCGACCTTGCATCAGGTGGGCATCACGCCGCGACGGTTTGCGCCGCACGAGTACCCGCGATTGCTTGATCTGGGCATTGGGTTGACCGACCTGTGCAAGATCCACAGCGGCGTCGATGCGGCGTTGCCGGAGGATGCGTTTGATGTCGGTGAATTCCGTCGCAAGCTCGCCGAATTCCGGCCTGCGATGGTGGCCTTTACCAGCAAGAACGCCGCGCAGTCGGCGCTGGGCCGCGCGGTCGGCTATGGCCTGCAGGCGGACGACTGGGAAGGCACGCGGTTTTTTGTGCTGACCTCGCCGTCGGGCCTGGCGACGCGGTTTTTCGATCTCGAGGTGTGGCGCGCGCTGGCGCACCAGTTGGCGCTGCCGAAATGAAAAAACGGCGCGCAACCGTTGGCTGCGCGCCGTCCTGACCGCGGGTTGGCGAACTACTTGGTGCAGGCGCCGAGGTAGCGGCTCTCGAACTGCATCTGCATGTTGCCCATTCCCGGCGGCATGTTCCTGGCATTTTCACCGGTCATTTTCATCTTGGTGAGGCCCTTGACACTGTCGCCGGCAAAAGCCAGCGTGGTGTTCATGCTCATGCCTTCCTTCGGGCACTCGACATCGTAGCTCACGGTGTTGCCGCTGCTTTTCATGTTCTTCATGGCGCACGACGTGTCCTTCTGGCCGCTTTTCGGGTCGCGGAACATGTCGCCCTTGCCCTTTTCAATGTCGTCCTTGGTCACGCAGCTGCGCGAGGTATTGTTGAAGCCGGGGGTGCCGGCCGGCAGGCCGGGCATTTCCATTTTGAAGGTGGTCTCGTACTGGCCTTCCTTCATCTTGCCCTTGAGGTCCAGCCCGGCCTGCGCGTGCGCCAGGGAGGCGGTGGCGGCCAGTGCCGCGGCGAGGATCAGCTTGTTCATCGATTTCTCCGAAAAAATGTGGGGGATACGGCGGCGATGTTAGCGGGCGGCGCGGCGGAATACAATCACGTCTTCGGGTGATGCATGGATGCCGGCCTTCGCCCAGAACCGTGAATTTTCCCCGACCATGAGCGATTCCCTCGCTGTTGCCAAGAAAACGCTGCGTGCCACGGTGCTGGAAGCGCGCGACCGGATGCCGGCCGCCGAGCGGGCACAGGCATCGGCGGCCGCGATCGCACGGGTGCGCGCCATGCCGGCGTACCGGCAGGCGGCGGGCGTGATGACCTACATGAGCTTCGGCACCGAGCTTGAGACACAGGATTTCTTCGACGGCCTGCTGCGTGACGGCAAGATGGTCGTGCTGCCGCGCATCGACCGCGCCAGCAAGCAGCTGTCCGCCCACCGCGTCGGCAGCCGCGACGACATGGCGCCCGGCGTCTGGGGCATTCTTGAGCCCCGCGCTGAGCTGCCGGTGGTGGCGCCGGAAACGCTCGACATGATCCTGATGCCCGGCGTGGCATTCGACCGCGACGGCAATCGCCTGGGCTACGGCGCCGGCTTCTACGATCGCCTGCTGGCGCCGGTGCCGCCGGGAACCAAACCGCTGCGCGTGGTGGCGGCGTTCGATTGCCAGCTGGTCGACGCCGTTCCCCACAGCCCCACCGACCAGCCGATTCACTGGCTGATTACCCCGACCCTTTCCCTTGACCTCACGACCTGACCACATGACTGCAAAACTGATCGATGGCAAAGCCATTTCCGAGTTCTACCGCGCCGAATACAAGTTGCGCGTCGACCGCCTGGTCGAAAAAGGCGTGCGGCCCGGCCTGGCCGTGATCATTGTCGGCAGCGACCCGGCCTCGCAGGTTTACGTCCGAAACAAGGCCAAGGCCTGCGAATCGGTCGGCATGCATTCCGAGGTTCACCCGCTGCCGGCGACCACGCGCCAGAGCGAACTGGTGGAATTCATCAATCGGCTCAACGCCAATCCGGCAATCCCCGGCATCCTGGTGCAGCTGCCGCTGCCCAAGGGCATCGACGATCGGGCCGTGATCGAGGCGATCCATCCGGACAAGGATGTCGACGGCTTCCATTACGCCAACATGGGCGCGCTGGTGATCGACGAAAGCCGCTATCCGCCGTGCACACCGTACGGCGTGATGAAAATGCTGCAGTACGAGAACATCCGCGTCGAAGGCAAGCATGTGGTCATCGTCGGCCGCTCCAACATCGTTGGCAAGCCGCAGGCGATGCTGATGCTGAAGGCCGGCGGCACCGTCACCATCTGCCATTCCAAGACGCCGGACCTGGCCAGGTTCACCCGCGACGCTGACATCCTGGTGGCTGCCGTCGGCCGTGCCTGCATGATCACCGGCGGCATGATCAAGCAGGGCGCGGTGGTGATCGACGTCGGCATTAATCGCCTGCCGGACGGCAAGCTGGTCGGCGACGTCGATTTCGAATCGGCCAGGAAAGTGGCCTCGGCGATTACGCCGGTGCCGGGAGGGGTGGGGCCGATGACCATCACCATGCTGCTCGGCAATACCCTGCGCGCGGCCGAGATCAAGGCCGGGCTGGTGGAATCGGCGAAGCCGACCATGATGGCGTGATGGCGGGACGGCTTGCGTGACAAACTCTAGCATTGGCGAGGCTTTCCGGGCATTTTTGGCCTGGAAGCCGCGCCAGTGCTTGAGTTCTACAATCCAGAGCATACAAATAGCTCGTCGTCCCAGCGAACAACCACAAGGGTTGCGCCGGGCTGGGCCCCAGCCCCGTCCAAGCACTTGAATATATGGGCGGACTGGAATCCAGCCATCGCTGGGATAACGAATATCGGCGCCTTCAAGAGGGTCGCACCCGGCAACGGAAAATGCTCCGCCGGACCGAATTTTCGCGACAGTTCCTTCGCCCCCGCACCGTCTCGCCGATAATGCTGCTTGCAGGTTCCAGTCAAAAACGTTCCGGAGCAACAACATGACACCGTACGATCAGGGCCTCGCCAAGAACCCGGCCAACTACGCCCCGCTGACTCCACTTTCATTCCTGCCCAAGGCGGCAGCCGTGTTCCCGAACCGCACCGCGGTGATCCACGGCGCGCGGCGATTCACCTGGGCCGAGGTCTATGCGCGCGCCCGGCGGCTCGCTTCCGCCTTGAAACAGGCAGGGGTGGGCCACGGCACGACGGTGGCGGCGATGCTGGCGAACACGCCGGAAATGGTGGAAATGCATTTCGGCCCGGCCATGATCGGCGCCGTGCTCAATACGCTCAATACCCGGCTCGATGCCGAGGCCATCGCCTTCATGCTCGACCACGGCGAGGCGAAGGTGCTGGTCACCGACCGCGAATTCGCGCCGACCGTCACGCGCGCGCTGGCGCTGTGCAAGGCGAAGCCGCTGGTGCTCAAGCTTTTGCAAACTTCGATACTTATTTAGCTCCGTTTATCCGTTATGACGGATTAACTTATAAAGAAGTTAAACAAGGCCTTCAAGAGTTCATGTTTAACATTAACGTTCCAACTCGTGTTGGTTTTCAAACTCCGTTTACTAACGTTACTTTA
>CAYQKN010000084.1:0-1302 GCA_964417885.1 uncultured Burkholderiales bacterium
TGGCGGTCGCGCTGCAGGTGTCATGGCGCTGGCGTGCGGTGCCGGCCGAGGCGCGCGGCTACCTGCTGACGGTGATGCTGTTTACATTTTCGCGCACCGCCGAAGTGTTCATCGTGCTGCGCGCGCACGAGCTGGGAGCGTCGCTGGTGCACGCGCTGTTGCTGTGGGCGGCGCTCAATTTCGTCAAGATTTTCGCCAACTATGCGGGCGGCCTGTGGGCCGACCGGCGCGGCCGCTTTGCCATGCTGGTGCCGGGCTGGGCGCTGCAAAGCCTGGCGATGGCGGGCTTCTGCCTGGTGGACAACCTGAACGGCCTCTGGCTGGCGGCAATATTTTTCGGCTTCGCCATGTCGGTCAGCGAGGGCGTCGAGCGGGCCATCATCGGCGAAATTGCCACGCCCGGGTCGCGCGGCACCCTGTTTGGTTGGTACTATGCGCTGGTGGGCGCCGCGTCCATACCCGCCGGAATGATCCTGGGCGGGCTGTGGCAGACGCTGGGCTCGCAGGTCGCCTACGCGTTTGCCACGTTGGCCGGCCTGCTGGCCTGCGCAATCCTGCATGTCCATGTCGCGCCCCGCCTGTCACGCATCCTGCACGCGCCAGCTCACCAGGACACCCCCTGATGGTGTTCGCCGGGCGCCGCATTTTTCCCGCAATCAACCTGTAACCATTCCATGCCTGTCCTGCACCTGAAAAACGTATCCCTCGCCTTCGGCGATGTCGCCCTGCTTGACCACGTCGAACTGTCGATCGAGCCCGGCGAACGCATCGCCCTGATCGGCCGCAACGGCGCCGGCAAATCGAGCCTGCTCAAGATCCTCGCCGGCGAGGCCGTGGCCGACGACGGTGTGGTGGCCAAACCGGCCGGCGTGGTCGTGGT
This sequence comes from uncultured Burkholderiales bacterium, assembly GCA_964417885.1. Lineage (GTDB taxonomy): Bacteria > Pseudomonadota > Gammaproteobacteria > Burkholderiales > Usitatibacteraceae > UKL13-2. The sequence goes on from CAYQKN010000084.1 coordinate 881, forward strand.
GCGGGTCTCGCAGGAGCCGGATTTCATCGGCTCGGCGACGGTGTATGACGCTGTCGCGAGCGGGCTGGGTGAGGTGGCGCGTGACCTGATCGCCTATCACGAGGCCGCGCATCGCGCCGCCGAGGGCGACGAAGCCGCGCTCGACCAGATGTCGGAGATGCAGGGCAAGCTCGAAGCCAACAATGGCTGGGCGCTGGACAATCGGGTCTCGCAGACGCTGTCGCGGCTGGACCTTGATCCGGACCTGCATCTTGATGCACTGTCCGGTGGCATGAAAAAGCGCGTGGCGCTGGGCCGCGCCATGGTCACCCGCAACCACCAGCATCTGTGGCGCGCTTAGCTTTGGCGATTCCGTTTGTTGAATGCGCGCAATCTGTTGCGCCAGCGCTTCTAACTGACCCAATGCGCCGGTCGATTGGCGC
>CAYQKN010000084.1:1312-15255 GCA_964417885.1 uncultured Burkholderiales bacterium
AGGCCGACCTGCTGTTGCTGGATGAGCCGACCAATCACCTCGACATCGCCGGCATTGCCTGGCTGGAAGAGGCGGTCAAGTCGTATGCCGGCGCGGTGCTGGTGATCAGCCATGACCGGCGCTTCCTCGACAACATCGCCAGCCGCATCATCGAACTCGATCGCGGCCAGATCTACAGCTATCCCGGATCGTTCGCCGAATACCAGCGGCGCAAGGCCGAGATGCTCAACGCCGAAGCGCAGGAGAACGCGCGCTTCGACAAGCTGCTGAAGGAAGAGGAAGTCTGGATTCGCAAGGGTGTCGAAGCGCGCCGAACCCGCAATGAAGGCCGGGTGCGACGGCTGGAACAGCTGCGCCGCGAGCGCGCGGCCCGCCGCGACCGCGCCGGACAGGTCAATTTCTCGCTCGATTCCGGCGAGCGCTCGGGCAAGCGCGTCGCCGACATGGAGAACATCAGCAAGTCGTTCGGCGACAAGGTGGTGATCCGCAATTTCACCGGCGTGGTGCAGCGCGGTGATCGCATCGGTTTCATCGGCCCCAATGGCGCCGGCAAATCCACCCTGCTGAAGATCATCCTGGGCGAACTGGAGCCGGACCGCGGCACCGTCAAGCGCGGCACGCAACTCGACATCGCCTATTTCGACCAGTTCCGCGAGGCGCTGGACGACGAGGCGACGCTGTCGGACGTGATCAGCCCCGGTTCGGAATTTGTCGAGGTCGGCGGTTCGCGCAAGCACATCATCAGCTACCTGGGCGATTTCCTGTTCCCGCCGCAGCGCGCCCGTGCCAAGGTCAAGTCGCTGTCAGGCGGCGAGCGCAACCGCCTGCTGCTGGCGCGCCTGTTTGCCCGGCCCGCCAACCTGCTGGTGCTGGACGAGCCGACCAACGACCTCGATATCGAAACCCTGGAGCTGCTGGAGAACCTGCTGCAGGATTTTGCCGGCACCATCCTGCTGGTCAGTCACGATCGCGCCTTTCTCAACAACGTGGTCACGCAGGTGTTCGCCTTTGAAGGCGACGGCGTGGTGCGCGAATATGCCGGTGGCTATGACGACTGGCTGATGCAGCGCGGCGCCGTGGTCGCTGCCGCCGCGGACAAGCCGGCAACCGTGGCGCCACCGGCGCCGGCACGCAGCGCGGCCAAGAAGTCGCGCCTCAGCTCCAACGAACAACGCGAGCTCGATGCGCTGCCAGGAAAAATTGAATTGCTGGAAAAGGAACAGGCTGCGATCCAGCAGCGGCTGGCCGATCCGGCGCTCTACACCGGGGCGGGGCAGGAGGTGAAGGGCATCACCCAGCGGCAGCAGGCAGTGGCGGTCGATATCGAAACCGCACTGGCGCGGTGGGAGGCGCTGGAATTGAAGAAGGGTAGCGAATAGGTGTAGGCAATTTGCGCAGCACTGTGCATCGGTCGGTACCAAATTTTTTAACCTCTTGGGGGGCATAAGAAATTGGGCCCCAAACTAAATCCGGGGCGACAGCGTCGCAGGTGACTAGTCTTGCCCAATACGGAACATCTAAAACCTTGTCGTCCCGGCGCAACCCTTGTGGTTGTTCGCTGGAATGACGAGTCTTGATGGTTTCAAGAAATTTCCAGAAGACGAACACTAGAACAGGCGCGGCTTGCAGGCAGAAAATGGCTGGAAAGCCGCACCAGTGCTAGAGTTTTACTCGCAACCGGGCCTCCTCAGGCCAGCGCCAATCACCGCGCACCCGCCTGCCGATACGCCCCCATCAGCGCCACCGCGGCCAGCGACGATATGCCTAGTATCACCAGCACTGCCGCGCGCGGACTGCCGAAAAAATCCCAGCAGGTGGCGATCAGCACCGATCCGGCCGCGCGGGCCAGCGCCAGTGGCAGTGCCATCACGCCGTTCAGCATCGCCACCCGCTCCTTGCTGATCAGGTCGGCGGTGGCGGTCCCCTTGACGATGGTCATCATGCCGTTGCCGGCGCCGAACAGGAATGCATAGAGAAAAGCGAACCAGGGGCTGACCTGCATCACCAGCAGCGTGACGATGGCCAGCGGCAGCAGCCAGATGACGAAATTGGCCACGCCGGCCGGGTTCAGGCGCGTTCCCGCCACCAGCAGCAGCGCGCGGCCGGCGACCTGCATGATGCCGATCGAGGACGCGGCCGCCAGTGCGATGGCGGCGGGCACATTCGCCGCCGCCAGCAAGCCGATGATGTGCGCCGCCAGCCCCGCCAGCACGATCGACTGCAGCGTGAACGACAGCGCCAGCAGCACGAACGGCCGCGAGCGCAGCAGGGCACCGGCCGGTGCCCGCGCCTGCGGATGCGTGGCCACCTTGCCGACGTGGCGCGGCACGAAATGGAAATGACACAGCAGGCATCCCAGCAACTGCAGCAGCGCCAGGCCGACGAAGGCGCCGCGCCAGCCGAACTGCGCCAGCAGCAGCGTGGTCAGCGGCCAGAACACGGTGCTGGCCAGGCCGCCGAGCAAGGTGACGAAGGTGATGCGTTTGCGATAGTCGTCGGGATAGGCGCGGATCAGGAACGCAAACACCGATTCGTACAGGGTCGCGGCCATGCCGGCGCCGATCAGCGCCCAGACCGCGTAAAGCTGCCAGACGGTTTGCACCGCGGCGTGCAGCAGCATGCCCAGCATGGTCGCCAGGGTGCCGCCGATCAGCACCGGGAAATGCCGGCCGCGATCGATCGCCAGCCCGACCGGGATCGCGGTGAAACCCATCACCAGCAGGCCGAGGCTGTAGGCGCCGGCCGCGGTGCTGCGCGAAATGCCGAGCGCCGCCTGCACCGGCTCCATCAGCACCGCGTAGGCGTAATAGCAGCTGCCCCAGGCCACCAGTTGCGAGAACGACAGCGACAGCAGCAGTTTCTGGTCGGCGGTGAGCGCGCGAACTTTCATCAGCGGCAGTGTAGCGCGCGCTGCCGCCGGCGATGCGGACGCGGCGCCTGTTTGCCGGGGAAACGGGTGTTTCGCGGGCAACTTTTGCCATCAAAGGTGCCGATTCGCGGTGACTTGTCGACCAGTCTCGCGTAAACTACGGGGTTCCCCGCTTCACCCGCGACATCGCGCTTTTTTCCCTTTTTTTCAAGGCAGTACACACCATGGCTCAGTACGTTTACACCATGAATCGCGTGGGCAAGATCGTTCCGCCCAAACGCCAGATTCTCAAAGACATTTCGCTGTCCTTTTTTCCCGGCGCCAAGATCGGCGTGCTGGGCATGAACGGCGCGGGCAAATCGACCCTGCTGAAAATCATGGCCGGGGTCGACAAGGAATTCGAAGGCGAAGCGGTGCCGATGCCGGGCCTGAAGATCGGTTACCTGCCGCAGGAACCGAAACTGAAGGACGAGCAGACGGTGCGCGAGGCGGTGGAAGAGGGCATTGGCGGTGTGCTGCAGGCCAAGGCGCGGCTGGATGAAGTCTATGCCGCCTATGCCGAGGAAGGCGCCGATTTCGACGCGCTGGCCGAAGAGCAGGCCAAGCTCGAGGCGATCATTGCCGCCAGCGACGGTGACAACACCGAAACGCAGCTGGAAATCGCCGCCGACGCACTGCGCCTGCCGCCGTGGGAAGCCGTGATCGGCAAGCTGTCGGGCGGCGAAAAGCGCCGTGTGGCGCTGTGCCAGCTGCTGCTGTCCAAGCCGGACATGCTGCTGCTCGACGAACCGACCAACCACCTTGATGCCGAGAGCGTCGACTGGCTGGAGCAGTTCCTGAAGAAATTCCCCGGCACCGTGGTCGGCATCACCCACGATCGCTACTTCCTCGACAATGCCTGCGAGTGGATTCTCCAGGCCAAGTCCAAGGCACGCATGACGCGATTCGAGGAACTGTCGAGCTACGAATACCAGAAGCGCAACGAAACCCAGGAAATCTTCATCCCGGTCGCCGAGCGCCTGGGCAATGAAGTGATCGAGTTCAAGAACGTCACCAAGTCATTCGGCGACCGGGTGCTGATCGACGATTTGTCTTTCCGCGTACCGCCGGGCGCCATCGTCGGCGTGATCGGCCCCAACGGCGCCGGCAAGTCGACCCTGTTCAAGCTGATCCAGGGTGTGGAGAAACCGGATACGGGCGAAGTCAAGATCGGCCCGACCGTCAACCTCGCCTTCGTCGACCAGTCACGCGATGCGCTGCCCAACGACAAGACGGTATGGCAGGCCATTTCCGGCGGCTCCGACATCCTGCTGGTCGGCAAATTCGAGATGCAGTCGCGCGCCTACCTGGGCCGCTTCAACTTCAAGGGCGGCGACCAGCAGAAACTGGTGGGCAACCTGTCCGGCGGCGAACGCGGCCGCCTGCACATGGCCTACACCCTGCTCAAGGGCGGCAATGTGCTGCTGCTGGACGAGCCGTCCAACGATCTCGACGTCGAGACCCTGCGTTCGCTGGAAGACGCGCTGCAGGAATTCGGCGGCAGCATCATGGTGATCTCGCATGACCGCTGGTTCCTCGACCGCATCGCCACCCACATCCTCGCCTGCGAAGGTGATTCGCACTGGGTGTTCTACGACGGCAACTACAACGAGTATGAATACGACAAGCGCCGCCGCCTCGGTGAAGAGGGTGCGGCGCCGCATCGCATTCGCTACAAGGCGCTGAAGTAGCCTTTCGGTAACGGGCGGGCGCCATCACCCCGGCGCCCGCCGCAATCGAGCGGCGGCCTAGCCGGCTGCCGGCTGTGCCTGCAGCCAGGCGATCAGGTCCTCCGCCCGCTTGGGCCGGCAGACGTGATAGCCCTGCGCATAATCGCAGCCGAACTGTTTGAGCGCCGCCAGCTCGACCGCCGTTTCGACCCCTTCCGCCACCACCGTCATGCCCAGGCTGTGGCCGAGTTCGATGGTCGAACGGATGATGGCCGAGCTCTGCTCGTCGGTGTTGAGGCCGGTGACAAAGGCGCGGTCGATTTTCAGCTCGTCCAGCGCCAGGTTCTTGATATACGCCAGCGACGAATAGCCGGTGCCGTAGTCGTCCATCGACAGCTTGACGCCCAGTGCATGCAGTTGCTGCAGCGTGTCGCGCGCCCGCACCGGGTCCTCCATCAGCGCGCTCTCGGTCAGCTCGATGCAGATCAGTTCCGGCCGCACCTGGTATTTCTGCAGCATGCCGGCAACAAACGGCACCAGCTCGCGGTCGAGCAGGTCGCGCGCCGAGACATTGATCGAGATCTTGAGCGGTGTTGCCGCCGCCTGCCATTCGCTGCACTGGCGCACCGCGGCATTGATCACCCAGCGCGTGATCATGCGGATATTGCCGGTCTGCTCGGCGAACGGCACGAACTCGGACGGCGGCACATTGCCCCGCTCCGGGTGCTGCCAGCGGATCAGCGCTTCCACGCCGGTGACGGAACCCTTGGCGAGATTGAACTTGGGCTGGTAGAACAGCACCAGTTCATTCTGCTCGATGGCGCGGCGCAGCTCGCCCAGCAGCGTCAGGTGCTCCTGGCGATGCTCTTCCAGCCGCCCGTCGTAGGTGGCGAAACCGCTCTTGCTGCGCTTGGCGGCATACATCGCGATGTCGGCATGGCGCAGCAGCATGTCGGCGTCTTCGCCATGCTCCGGAAAGTAAACGATACCGATGCTGGTGCCGACGTCGATCGGCTGCTCGTCGATGGTGATCGGCAATTCGAGGCTGGAGAGGATACGCCGCGCGACGGTATTGGCGCGCTCGACGTCGCCTGACGGCAGCAGGATGGCGAATTCGTCACCGCCCAGCCGCGCCACCGTGTCCGATTCGCGCAGCAGTTCGCGCAGCCGGGCGGCAACCTCCTTGAGCACCCGGTCACCGACCGGATGACCCAGCGTATCGTTGACGTACTTGAACCGGTCCAGGTCGAGCATCATCACGCTCACCGGCAGGGCGTGACGCCGTGCCAGCAGCAGCGCCTGCTGCAGGCGGTCATGGAACATGGCGCGATTGGGCAGGCCGGTCAGGTGGTCTTCAAATGCCAGCCGCAGGTTTTCCTTCTCGCGCGTGACAATGCCTTCCAGCATGTGGTTGAAACTGGATGCCAGCGCGCCGATCTCGCCTTTCTGGTCCACGCTGACGCGCTGCGCGTAGTCGCCCTGCTGAATCAGTTGGGCAACGCCGGCCAGCTTGTTGATCGGGCGGGTGATGTTGCGGGCAATGAAAATGCTGCCGATCACCGACAGCAGCACGCTGACCAGCGCCAGCGTCAGGAACGCGCTGCTGACCCGTTCGAATGGCTGGATGCCTTCGGTCAGCGATCGCTGCAGCACGGCGGCAACCTGCGTGTCTCCCTGACGGTCGATCGAGGTGATGCGTGCTTCGTATTCTTCGCCGTCAAGTCGCATGTCCATCATGCCGTTGCCGGCGCCGCCGCGCGACACCACCTGCACCAGGTCGCCGCGCAGTGGCGCCGCCAGCGTGGTCGCATGCATGCGCCAGTCGGCATCGCCGCGCCGGCTCAGGAACGATACGTCGAGCGCAGTCAGTTTCTTCAGTTCGCCCGCATTCCGGTCGTCGATGTCGAAGCCGATCGCCACCCAGGCGATGGTGGTCGGCGCGCGCACCGGCACCAGCACCAGCTGGTAGAGCCGGCCGTCGATCACCACGATGCCGGAGGACTTGCCGGTGCTCTCCGCTGCCTGCACCAGGTGGGGAAACGCGAACGGCTGCGGCTGCGCTTGCGGATGCAGGGTATCGACCATCACCTGCTGCTCGAGCGTGACCAGCAGCAGCACGCCTGCCGCCGCGCGGGCGCCGTGGTTGGTCAGCGCCGACAGCACGGTGGCGTTATCGTTGGTTCCCACAGCCTGGCGAAAACCGAAGTCCGACGCCAGCAGGGCAGCACTCTGTTCGAGCTGGTCACGGTTCTGTTCCAGCAGGCGCAGGAAGATGCGTTCGCCGACCCCCAGTTCCTGCTCGATGGTTTCCTTGGCGATCTGGTGATTGGTGGTGTTCAGCAGCAGCAGCGCGAACGCCTGGACAATGATCAGCAGGGCGGCGAAGAACACCACAATGCGGGTGCGCAGGCTATCAAATGACAGGTTCAACTGGAGGTCTCGCAGGGACGGTTTGGGGGGAGTCGACAATGTACAGGCACGAGACGGGAATTCTGCCACTGCCACAAGTTTTCACACGCCACACCTGGCCGGCGCATGGCAACCGGCCTGATCCCGGCATCCCTAGCGGTACTGGGCCGGGTTGAGCGGCGGCTTGAATTTCGGCTTGCGCACCGCGACGTCGATGGTGAACGAGATGGCGATGTTGCTACGGCCATCCACGCGCGCCGGTTTCGGCACCGCCGCTGCCCGCTGGTCCGGGTGCCAGGCCTGCACGTCGTATTCGCCGCTGGCCAGTTCGCCCAGTTGCGCCGCCCCGGCGGCGTCGGTTTTGGCGAAGTAGGGCGTATCGGCGACAAAAATATACCCCAGCATCCAGTCGTGGATGTTGCAGCCGAGCGTGACGATACCCGCCTTGTCGAACACGATGCCGCGCGGCAGCTCGCCCGAATAGAGCTTGATCTCGAAATTCTTCACCCGTGAAAACGAGTAGACATGGTGCATCAGCGGGTCGCGATTGGGAAAGTTCACCGTGGTGCCGGTGCGCACCGGCATCACATACGGCACGAACTCGCGGTCGATCTGCTCCATCGTCGCGGTGCGCGGCGCGCGTGAAGGCACCGTCGTGCCCGGCAGGGGCGTGGCGGTAACCACCGCGTCGGCCAGCGGTCGTCCAGCGGCGTCGACCACGGTTGCCACCATGCCCTGTGCGGCGGCAGGCGGTGAACCGGCTAGCCACGTGGCGCACAGGCAGGCGGTTGCAAGCGATATTCTGGCCGGGTTCATGGTCGGGGTGGCGGGCGGCGGCGGGACAACCATTCTAACCGCTGCGTTCGACCGCGCTGCGGGCTCGGGTTGACGCCTGCCGGGCCATTGCCGATACTGAAGTCAGAGTCCATTTGCAGGCAGAGAACATGTTCGCCGCCCCACGCCGCCGCCGCCTTGCCGGCATTGCGCTAGCCTCGATGCTGTATTCGACGGCGACGCCGGCGCCCGCGCAGCAGGTGGCCGATGAGGGCCTGCTGTTGCGACTGAGCGAGTCGCTTGGCAATGGACGCCTGCTGCTGGAACTGCGCCCGCGCTACAACCATATCGAGGACACCGGCAAGCGCGACGCGGTTGATGCCTGGACCGCGCGGCTGCTGATCGGCTGGCAGACCGCGCCGTGGCTGGACACCCGCGTGAACGCCCAGTGGATTCATGCAGATCATCTCGGCGCCAGGCGCTTCAACGATGACCCGGCGAAAATCGCCTCTTCAACCTATCCGCTGCTGCCGGACCCTTCTTACCACGGCATAAACCAGCTATTCGCCGACTATGCCGGGCTGGACGGTACGCGATTGCGGCTCGGCCGGCAGGTGGTGCGGATGGGCAACCAGCGTTTTGTCAGCGACAACGACTTCCGCCAGATTCCGCAGGTGTTCGATGGCGCCACGCTGACCAGCAGCGCGATCGCCGGCGCAGAAGTCCTGGCCGGCGAATACCGCCGGGTGCGCAACACGCAGGGCCGCACCGCAAGACTGCGGCTGCATCTGCTGCAGATCGCGTGGAACCCCCGGCCCGACCAGGTGCTGGCCGCCTATGCCATCGGTCACGACCAGGCCAATACCGGTTCGCAGACCGGCTTTGGCAGCAATGCCTACCGCATCGCCGGCGTGCGCAGCGAAGGATCGCTGCCGGCAGGCGCTGCGTATCGCATCCACTATCACGCGGAGTTCGCGCAGCAGAAGGCGTTTCGCGCTGGCGATACCCGAATCGATGCCAATTACTGGCGCCTCGGTGCCGGCTGGACCGGGCCCTGCCTCAGCCTGCGGCTGGATCACGAAACCAAGGGCAGCAACGGCGGCCGGTACGGCTTCCAGACCCCGCTTACCGATCTCTATGCATTCAATGGCACCGCGCTGCAATACACCTCGACCCCGGCACAGGGACTGCGCGACTCCTGGATCACGCTGGCTGGCCGGATCGGCGGGCTGGACCTGTTTGCCGAGTTGCACCGTTTCCGCGCCGACCAGGTGAGCGGGACGGCCAGCAGGCAGCTGGGACGTGAGCTCGATTTCATGCTGACCTATCCGGTGCGGGCCAACCTGGCCGCGCGATTGCAGCACGCCCGGTTTCGCGCCGGCGCAGGCGCGCGGACCCCCAACGATGTCGACAAGACCTGGCTGACGCTGGCTTATTCCTATTGACCGCGGCGGTTCCTTAACCGCGGTCAACCCATTGCTGCGCTGCGACGGCATACACTGTTGGCAGCCCGCGCGGCATCCACGTCGCGGCCAATCAACATTCAGGAGGAGAGAACCATGAGTGAAAACCACCGTCGCGACATGCTCAAGACCGGCGCCGTTGCCACCCTGGGCGCGATCACCGGCTGCGCGCTGCCGGGCAGCGCCGGCAGCGATGCCAGAACCCTGTTTCCGGTTGCCACCACGGTCATCCCGGTGGCCGGCAGCGCGGACCTGTTTCCGGTGCGGCGCATCTACTGCATCGGCCGCAATTACGCCGCCCACGCCCGCGAAATGGGCTCGGACCCGACCCGCGAGCCACCGTTCTTCTTCCAGAAGCCGACCGACGCCATCCAGTACGTCGCGCCCAATAGCGTGGCCGACCATCCCTATCCGTCGCTGACCAAGAACTACCACTACGAGGTCGAGTTGGTGGCGGCGCTAAACCGGGGCGGCAGGAATATCCCGGTCGACAAGGCGCTCGAGTGCGTTTACGGCTATGCGCTTGGCCTGGACATGACGCGGCGCGACCTGCAGCGCGCCATGGGCGACCAGAAAAAGCCCTGGGAAATCGGCAAGAGCTTCGACAAATCCGCGCCGATCGGCCCGCTGCATCCGGTCGGCCAGATCGGCCACTTCAGCGAAGGCGCCATCTGGCTAAAGGTGAACGGTGCCGTCAAGCAGAACGCCAACCTGAAGCAGATGATCTGGAATGTGGCCGAGCAGATCAGCAAGATTTCGGAAGCATTCGAGTTGATGCCGGGCGACATCATCTACTCCGGCACGCCGGAAAATGTTGGCCCGGTGGTGAAGGGCGATGTGATCTCCAGTCATATCGACAAGCTGCCTGACCTGAGTATCAAGATTGTCTAGCGGTGGCCGGAGCGACGTGCTTAAGATAACGTTAAGGCCGTCCCGATAGACTTTGATCCGGTGCGCAACTTCGCCGCACCGGCAATCGCCGCGCCGGCTGGTGCGGCGAATTTCAAAGGAAAACCGGATGAAACCAGACCCGCAAAGCACGATCAGCAACAGGCAGGGCGCAACACCGCGCCGGCGCAACCCGGTGATGCTGTTTTGGGCCGGCTATGCCCTGCTGGTACTGCTGGCGCTTGCCGCGACCGGACGCGCGTTTGCCAGTACCGTGGGTGAACAGGTGCGCTGCACCAGCCAGCCTCGCGCCGCCTGGCTGTCCGAGGCGCGCATCAAGGCCATATTCGGTGCAGACAAATACGCCGCGGTCAAATTCAAGGTATCGCGCACCAATTGCTACGAGTTTTACGCCGTCACCCACGAAGGCGACATTGTCGAGGCCTACTACGACCCGATCGATGGCCGCCTGGTGCGCGAAAACCGCATGACCGCGCCGGCGACGCCGGCCGCGCGACGAACAGCCGGATGAGCGACCTGCATCGGCCGGCGCCGGACTGGCTGAAACCAACCACCTATCCGCTGCGGCGGCGCTTCGTCTGGGTGGTGCTGCCGGCGATGATCCTGTTCATGGTGGTGGTGGCGGTGCTGGCCGGCCTCGGCGGCCGCACCCTGCTGACCGACTTCCACTTGCAGCAGGCCTCGCGTGAGGCAGGGTCAATTGTTGCCTCGGTGACGCGCCAGGCGCCGGGCGAGTTGCGCGCGGCATTTGCCCGCCAGTCCGATCAGGCCACCGACCTGCGCCGGGCGATTGCCGCCATTGGCGCCGTGTTCGACGAGGCGGTCGCCGACCGGCGCTTCCGCAAAGTGAAGGTCTATGACGAAAACGGGGTGCTGCGCTATTCGACTGACCGGGAGGAAATCGGCACCGTCGAACGCGGCGAGGCGATCAATGCCGCACTGGCCGGCAAGGGCAACGTTGCGGCGCTGAAGGAAACCGCCGAAGGTCCGCTGTACGAACTCTATGTCTACCTGCCGCGGTCGGCCGTCGCGCCGGCGATGGTGGTTGAACTCTACGAGTCCGCCGACATCCTGACCGGCGCCTTGCGCTCGGTGGTGATCCCCGCCACCGCCGCGCCGCTGTTCATCCTTGCCATCACCATCCTGTTTCTGGGCCACATGGTGTTCCGCGCCCAGCGCGAGCTTGACCAGCAGGCGGCGATGGCGGCGGGGCTGCAGGCGCGGCTGGAAAAACTGGTGTCGGGACAGGCAGTATCGGCGGCCAGGCAGGTTGACGGCGACGGCATGAAAAGCCGCACCATCGACGTCACGCTGTATTTCGCCGATGTGCGCGATTTCACCAGCTTCGCCGAAGAACATCCGCCGGGCGAGGTCATTGCCATGCTTAACCGCATCATCACGCTGCAGGTGGACGCGATCCACGCCGCCGGCGGCGATGTGGACAAAATCATCGGCGATGCGGTGCTGGCGGTGTTCCAGGGAGCGGACCGCGCACAGCGCGCGATCCGTTGCGCGCAGGACGTGTTGGCCGCCTGTTCGGCTGCGCTGGATCTGCCGCGCGGACTCGGCATCGGTGTCCACGACGGCTTTGTCGTTGCCGGCGTGATCGGCGCGCAGGAGCGACAGGATTACACCGTGATTGGCGATGCGGTAAACGTTGCCTCCAGGCTGTGCTCGCTGGCCGCAAGGGGTGAACTGGTGGCCGACACCCGCACCCTGGCGCGCGCCGGACATCCGGACGGATTTGGCGCAACCGATGAGGTGCAGGTGAAAGGGCGGGCGGAACCACTTCGCGTGCGGCGCTGGCCGGCGACGGCCAGCAGCACAAATCTGGTTTGAACGGCTGGCCGCCGGCGGCGCGATTCAGCCGGCGACGGCCGTTCCGTTGCGCCCGGACAGGCAAACGCGGAATCCGCTTTCGCAATCGGGCAGAGTCAGGCGGCCGCCGTGAATCTCGGCCACCAGCCGACCCAGTTCCAGTCCCATGCCGATGTTCGGATGCGAGCGTTTTTCATCCAAGGCCAATTGCATTTCCCGCCGCTGTTCCACTGGCAGGCCGCCGCCGTCATCGGTCACGCACAGCGTGAAGCCGGCTTCGTCGGCCCGGCAGTGCACGATCACCGTTCTGCCGCCATGCTGCTCGGCGTTGGCCAGCAGGTTGATCAGCGCGGCGGCGATCAGGTCGCGGTCGCCGAGCAGTTCGCGCTCGCCCGTGACCGTGACCGAAAGCTGGTCAAAACCGAGTTCGCGGATCAGCCCCGGCAGGTCGATCGGCGCGCGGTGAAAACCGCCGCCGGCGCGAAACAGCCGTAGCAGGGCGCTGACCACCGCCGACAGTCGCGCCACGCCGGTGCGGGCGTGCTGCAGATGTTGCGCCTGCGGCCCGCTGGTGTCGCGCAGCGCCAGCGCCAGTTGCACGTCGATGCCGGCAAGCGGGGTGCGCAGCGCATGCGCCGCGTGGGCGGAAAATGCCTGTTCCGCATCCAGGCGAATCAGCAGGCGCCGCGTCAGCGTCTCGACCGATGCACGGATCGGTTCGAGCTCTTCGCGTCCGGTCGCCGCCAGTGCCGAGGAGGCCGGCGGATCAAGTTTCTCCACTGCCGCGGCAAAGGCGCGCAGCGGGCGCAGTTCCGCCCGGACCATGCGGCGCAGGATCGTCAGGGTGACCAGTGCACAGATCAGGGCGACTGCAGCTTCGAGCGCGATGGCGCTGAGCCGGATCGCGTGGCGCTCGGGCAGCGAATCGGCCGTCTGCAGCACGAACCCGGGGCGCGACGTGGCGGTGGTAAATACGCGCCAGCCGCCTACATTGGAAAAACCGGGTACGCGCTGCGGGTTGATCGCAGTCGCCGGCGACAGGTGGGAGCGGATTACCGGCAGGCCGTTTGCGTCGAGCAGCTGCCAGATCACTTTTTCATCGTGCGGCGCGGCGGCAAGTATGACTTGTCCGTCGCCCATGAACTCGACCTGCCGGTCGGCCAGGGCAACCATCAGTTCGGCCGACTCCTGCAGCCCCGAATCGAGCAGTTCGTTGACTTCATGGTCGATCAGCAAGGCGGTCGCGACAAAAATAGCGCAGGCGCCCAGCGCTGTTGCCAGTGATACGGTGGTCGACAGCCGGCGTTCGATCGATGCTTCACTCATGCGTTGACCCGGTAGCCCAGGCCGCGTACCGTTTCGATCACGTTGCGGCCGAGCTTGCGGCGCAGGTTGGCAATGTGCACCTCGAGCGAGTTGCCGCTGTTTTCCTCGGCAAAACCCCACACCAGCGATTCCAGGTCGTCGCGCGACACCAGCCAGCCGGTGCGCTTGGCCAGTGCTTCGATGATCGACCACTCGCGCTTGGTCAGGCTGACCGCCGCCTGTCCGACGCGCACGGTGCGGCGGCCGAGGTCGACGATCACCGGTTGCTCGCCGCCGCTCAGCGCCACCTCGGTCTGCGGCGCCACATGGCTGCGCCGCCCGCAGGCGCGGATCCGTGCCGACAGCTCTTCGGGCGCGAACGGCTTCACCAGAAAATCATCGGCGCCGGCGTCGAGCCCGGCAATACGGTCTTCAAGCTGATCGCGCGCCGTCATCACGATGATGGTGGTGGTGATGCCGCGCTTGCGCAGCGCGCGTATCCAGTCGATGCCCGATCCGTCCGGCAGTTGCCAGTCGATCAGCAGCGCATCGTAGGGCGACGCGGCGTGTGCCTGCGCCGCCTGCAGCGTGCGCACCCAGTCGACCGTGTCGCCATCGCCGCCGAGAAAATCGCGCAGGCCGCTGCCCAGGATCTGGTCGTCCTCCAACAACAGTAATCGCATGGTT
>CAYQKN010000084.1:15355-17464 GCA_964417885.1 uncultured Burkholderiales bacterium
CGGCGGAGATGTTCGGTGTGCGGCATCAGGGTACCGAAAAACTGCACCTGATCGTTGCGTGCGATGAGCAGTGTCGGAAAATTATCGATATCCATGTCGCCGAGCAGTTCCGCGTCATCCTCCACGTCCAGCCATTCGAACCGGCAGGCAGGAAACAGACTTGCACATTCGGCAAAGGCCGTCTGCCGGTATTCGCGACAGGTGCTGCACCATTCGGCGCAGAGGCACACGACCAGCAAGGATGGGTCACTCATCACGGTATTGTTTTCGCGGCGAATCAATCGCGGCGGCTGGGGCTATTCTGCGCTGAGGGCCGGGCAGAGGCAAACACCTGGCGCCAGCGCCGCCGGCTTGACGCCAGCTAGTCCTGCACCCATGGCAAGCCGGCCTTGCGCCAGCCACCCAACTGGCCGCGCTGGCCATTCCCATCGAGGTCGCCCTCGAAGCCTTCGATAATATTGAACGCACGGCCGAACCCGGCTTCGGCGGCGGTGACCGCAGCCGCATGCGAGCGGATCCCGCTGCGGCAAAGGAACAGGACGATCTCTTCGGCGCCGCACTGCTGCCGCAAGTCGGCCAGGAAATGCGGGTTGAATTCGCCGCCGGGCCAGGACTTCCACTCGATCAGCGCCGACCCCGGCACACGGCCGATGTAATCGTGTTCGAAGCGGCTGCGCACATCGATCAGGTGCGCACCGGTGGCGACGGCCAGCCGATGCGCTTCGGCAGGCGTGACGGCGCCGGCGTAGGGCAGCTGCGCGGCCCGCCCGCGCTCGGCGGCGCGGAGCAGGATTTGTTCGACTTCGCTGATCGGAGCGTTCATGCGCGGCGGCTCACGCTGCCTGGCTGCCGCCGTCGGCGGCCAGGAACACCCGTGCCCTTCGCGGCCGGAACCACACCACGTTGCCGGTGGCGACATTGAGGTGATCGAAGCGCTCGCGCGACAGCTCGACCTCGACCATGCTGCCGTCGTCCCTGCGCGCCAGTTCCAGTCGCACCACCGGGCCGATCTTGACGGCGTGGTTGAGCGTCGCCTCCACTGTGTCCTGGCCCGGCCCGGCGGCGATATCGATGTCGTGCGGCCGCACGTAGGCGGTGGCGGCCGCATCGGTCACGTCGCCGTGTTCGGGAGCGTGAATCTGTCCGCCGCCGACATTGGCGATGCCGTTGTGCACCCGTCCCTCGAACAGGTTTACGTTGCCCAGAAACTGGTAGACGAACGGTGTGGCCGGATGGTCGTAGACCTCGTCGGGCGTGCCAACCTGCTCGATCCTGCCGTGATTCACCACCACCACCCGGTCGGCCACCTCGAGTGCTTCTTCCTGGTCGTGGGTGACGAACACGCTGGTGAGATTGATTTCGTCGTGCAGCCGCCGCAGCCAGCGACGCAGTTCCTTGCGCACCTTGGCATCCAGCGCGCCGAACGGTTCGTCCAGCAGCAGCACCTTGGGCTCGATCGCCAGCGCACGGGCCAGCGCGATGCGCTGCCGCTGTCCGCCGGAGAGCTGGTGCGGGTAGCGGCCGGCCAGCCAATCAAGTTGCACCAGCTTCAGCAATTCCATCACGCGGCGCTTGATCTCGGATTCGGACGGGCGCTGCGCGCGGGGCCGCACCCGCAGCCCGAAGGCGACGTTTTCGAAGATCGACATGTGGCGGAACAGGGCGTAGTGCTGGAATACAAAGCCCACCTCGCGCTCCTGTACGCGCGTGTCGGTGGTGTCCTGACCGTTGAACAGGATGCGTCCGGCGTCAGGCTGCTCCAGTCCTGCGATGACGCGCAGCAGCGTGGTCTTGCCGGAACCCGACGGGCCGAGCAGGGCGACCAGTTCGCCGGGCTGGATGTCGAGATTGACGCCGTTGAGCGCTTCGAAGGTGCCGAAGCGCTTGGTGACGTTCTGGACCTGGATAGTCATTTGTGGTGTTCCTTTCGCTGCCGGGCTTCGACTGCGGACTTGATGGCGAGGGTGATGAGGGCAAGAAACGCCAGCAGTGACGCGCAGGCGAACGCCGCGGCAAAGGCGTACTCGTTGTAGAGAATTTCCACGTGCAAGGGCAGCGTGTTGGTGGCGCCGCGGACGTGCCCCGACACCACCGAGACGGCACCGAACT
>CAYQKN010000085.1:0-242 GCA_964417885.1 uncultured Burkholderiales bacterium
CGATGCGGATGCGCACCCGGTCGCCCAGCCTGCAGACCAGCGGATCGATGCCGGGGAAGGCGCGCGAGTTCCAGGTCCACAGGTTGAAATCGAGCATGGTGTTGACCTTCGGCACCGCGCTGCCGGGCTCGACGTCGTAGGCGTTGAGCAGGAAGCAGAAATCGCGATCGCAGTTCTGGTAGCCGGGGGTCGAGCGCGGGTTTTTCGGATGCGTCACCCAGAAGCCCATCATGCCCATCGCC
>CAYQKN010000085.1:252-17408 GCA_964417885.1 uncultured Burkholderiales bacterium
GTAGGCGTTGAGCAGGAACACGAAGTCGCGGTCCACCTCGTCAATCAGCGGGTGTTTGGCCTTGGGGTGGGTGATCCAGAAACCCATCATGCCCATCGCCATCTGCGTCATCTCGTCGGCGTGCGGGTGGTACATGAAGGTGCCGGGGCGGCGTGCCTCGAATTCGTACACATAGGTCTGGCCCGGCTTGATCTGCGGCTGGGTCAGTCCGCCGACGCCGTCCATGCCGCAGGGCAGCCGCTGGCCGTGCCAGTGCATGGTGGTGTGCTCGGGCAGCTTGTTGGTGACGAACAATCGCACCTTGTCGCCTTCCACCACCTCGATGGTCGGCCCCGGCGACTGGCCGTTGTAGCCCCACAGGCGTGCCTTCATGCCGGGCGCGATTTCGCGGATCACTGGTTCGGCGACGAGGTGGAATTCCTTCCAGCCGTTTTTCATCCGCGGCGGCAGGGTCCAGCCGTTGAGCGTCACCACCGGGTTGTAGGGGCGGCCGGCGGCAGGGTAGAGCGGCGGCGCCATCGCCGGCGTGGTCTGCAGCGCCGCCTCCGGCACCGCGCCCATCGCGGCCTTGCTCACGGCGGCGGCGCCAAACAGCACGCCGGCGCCGGACAGGAAAGTTCTTCGGTCGGTCATCATGGTTCCTTGTTTGTTCAGTGGCCGCCGGCCGCCGGGGCGGCGTCGGCCTTGGCATTGATCATCGCGCCCGCCACCGGCCGGCCCAGCAGGGTGGCCTTGAGCGCCGCATCGGCCAGCCAGAAATCGCGCTCGGCCTCGATCGCCTGGATCACGCTGCCGATCTGCGCGCGGCTTTCCGCCAGCAGGTCGAAGACGCCGATCAGCATGCCGTTGTACTTGAGCAGGGTTTCGTCGGCGATCGCCTTGCGCAACGGCACGATCTCGGCCCGGTAGTGGTTGGCGATGTCCCAGGCACTGCGATAGCCGGCGTACTGTTCGCGTACCTGCGAGGCGGCGTCGATGCCGGTCTGTGCCGCGCGCTGCATCGCCGCCAGGTAGCGCGCGCCGGCGGCGGCGCGCGCGGCATCGCCGAAGTCGAACACCGGCAGCGGCAGCTCCAGTTCAACGCCGCGTTGCGGCGGCTTGCCGGTCTCGCTGTTGCGCACCGCCGACAGGTGCAGGCCGTTGATGAAGCTGGTGGCGCGGTCGAAGCCCTGGCGCGCACCGATGGCATGGACCTCGGCCCTGGCCATCTGCACATCGAGCCGCTGGTCGATCGCCGCCTGCGCCAGCACCGCCTCCGGCTGTGGCGCGGCCGGCAGGTCGGGCAGGCGCTCGGGCAGCTTCAGCAACGCCGCCATGTCGGCGTCGAGACCCAGCGCGCGGATCAGCGCCTCGCGGCTCGCCACCGATGCCTGCTGCGCACGCGCCAGCTGCGTCACCGCATCGGCATAGAACGCCTGCTGCCGGGCGCGTTGCAGCTTGCTGAAATTGCCTGCCTGATACATCCGCCGCGCCAGCTCGGCGCTGGCCTCGGCCGCCTCCATCACCTGGGTGAAATAGCGCAGCGATTGTTCGGCCGCCACCGCCTGTACCCACGCGCGGCGGGCATTGGTGGCGATGTCCGTGAGGTCGGCCGCATTGCGCAGCCGCGCCTGGTGCTGCAGTCCGGCTGCCGCATCGATGCGCGCCGGCAGAAACAGCAGGTCCAGCAGCGACACGCTCAGCATGCGGCCGATATCGAGATCCACCGCGCCGCCTTCGCGCCGCACCAGGCGTTCGAAGGTGAACACCGGGTTGACCGGCCGCGCCGACTGGCTGGCGGCCGCGCTGGCCGCGACACCCTCGGCCAGCATGGCCTGGAACGCCGGGCTGGCGGCCAGCGCCACCCGCACCGCATCGTCGCCGGACAGCGGCTGCCCGAGCAGCTGCCGCACCTGGCTGGTCGCGCGCTGGCGGTCCGCGGCGTTGACGGCCAGGCTGGCCGGCGCGTTCCAGTGCTGCTGCGCGTAGGCGTCGAGATCGCGCGATTGCCGATCCAGCTCGCTGGTCGCGCAACCGGTCAGCAGCAGCGCGGCGGCCATGGCGCCGCGGCCCGCATGGCGGATCATTTCTTTTCTCCGGGTTTGCTGGCCGGTGCGGCGTTGGCGCGCGCGCTTTCCTTGGCGTACGCCTGCCAGCCGCCGATCTCGCGCACGGTGTCATTGGCGCGCCGCCAGTCGGTCAACGGCTCGTTCGGGTCGAAGCGGCGATAGTTTCGGTAGGCCGAGGCGAACGGTTGCGTCGTCTCGCGCGCCTGCGCCGGCGCGGCGCTGCCTGCAGCCGGCGCGGGCGTGGCGTTGCCCGCCGCCGCCGTGGCAGGCACCGGGTGTTGATGGGTCGTGGTGGCTTGCGCGCCGGCCTGCAGGCTGGTCAGCAGCAGCGTCAGCAGCGCAAGTGATGCGGATGGTCGAATCATGTATCTCTCCGGGAAAATGAACTGACGCCGGGAAAGGCAAACACAATGCCGGCGGGCGGAGCCCGGCAGGCAAGCATTTGGCGAACGGGGTACCCGGCGGATTATGCGCCGGCGGACAGCGGAGGCCGTTGCGGCTGCTCCGGGATATGGCTGATGAAATCGTCGCGTGGAAAGGACACCGGCAGGCCGTGCACGGCGTGGGCGTCGATTGCCGCCAGCGACGGCGGGATCATCGAGCTCGCGATATGACACAGTTCGCAGTGGTCGCAGGCACCGCTGGTCGCCACATCACCGTCGTGGCAGGGCATCGCGGCGGGAGACTCGTCGGTGACGGCGGCATCGGACGGCGCGATGCTCGCCACTTTTCCGGCAAACGGCATCGCCGCCGCCATCGCACCCGAGGCGGGCAGCCAGGCGATCATCCAGCACAGCAGCAGGCGGCGAAACGAAGTCATGGGCATGTAGACAAGGATAGCGTGAACTGGTTCGCCTGTCATGTGCCGCAAGGCAAGCTCCAGCACTGGTGCGGCTTCCGGAGCATTATTGGTCTGGAAGCCGCACCAGTGCTGGAGTTTTGCTGGTAAGCAGGCCCACAACGTGCTGGCGGGACGAACCGCCTGCCGCGACTCAGCGCCCCTCCACCGTCGGCGCCTGGTTCAGCAACAGCCAGAACCAGCCAATCTGCCTGGCCGCTGCCGTGAACTGGTCGAAGTCCACCGGCTTGACGATATAGGCGTTGACGCCGAGCTGGTAACTTTCCAGCACGTCGTTCTGCTCGCGCGAGGAGGTCAGCATCACCACCGGGATGGTGCGGGTGCGGGGATCGCCCTTGATCCGCCGCAGCACGTCGAGCCCGTCGATCTTGGGCAGCTTCAGGTCCAGCAGGATCAGCTTGGGCTGGTTATCAAACTGACGGTTGGCATATTTTCCCTGGCAGAAAATGAAGTCGATCGCCTCGGCGCCGTCGCGTACGACGTCAATGCGATTGCTGAGGTTGGCGAGGCGAAACGCGCGCAGCGCCAGTTCAAGGTCATCCTCGTTGTCTTCCACCAGCAGGATCTCGACCCGCTCCGATGCTTTCATGTCTGTTGCTCCCTGGGTAATGCGAAGTAGAACGTGCTGCCCTGGTGTTCGATGCTCTCCGCCCACACCCGGCCGCCGTGGCGCTCGACGATGCGGTGGACAATCGCCAGTCCCACACCGGTGCCCTCGAACTCGCGCTCGGTGTGCAGGCGCTGGAACACGCCAAACAGTTTGTCGGCGTAGGCCATGTCGAACCCGGCGCCATTGTCGCGGACGAAGAACACCTGTTCCGTGCCTTCATCGCGCCAGCCGATCTCGATCCGCGGCGCGTCCTTTTTCGAGGTGTACTTGAAGGCGTTCGACAGCAGGTTGGCCCACACCTGGCGCAACAGCGGCGGATCGCCGGTGCACCGCGGCAGGGCGGCGAGGCTGACCTGGTGCAGTCGCAGCGGATAGGCCTCGGCCATCGATTCGATCACGTCGCGCACCATGCTGCCGGTGTCGACTGGCTGGCTGCGCATCTGCTGCCGGCTCATGCGCGAAAACGCCAGCAGGTCGTCGATCAGCTGGCCCATGCGCCGCGCGCTGGCCTGGATCCGTTCCAGGTAACGCCGCCCCTCGGGCGGCAGCAGGGTGCTGAAGTCGGCCATCACCGCGCTGGAGAAACCCTCCATCGTCCGCAGCGGCGCGCGCAAGTCGTGCGACACCGAGTAGGAAAATGCCTCCAGTTCCCGGTTGACGGCGAGCAGCTGCGCCGTGCGCTCGGCGACGCGACGCTCGAGTTCCTCGTTCAGGCGCAGGATTTCGCCCTGCGCGCGGGTGCGCTCGGCGCGAACCCGCAGCGTGGTGATGCCGAAGGCGAGATCGTCGGCCAGCTGCCGCATCAGCTGCAGTTCCTCCGGCGGAATGCCGCGCACTTCGGGGGTGTACATCACCAGCACGCCGAACACGCGCTCCTCGTCGGCCAGCGGCAGGCAGACCACGCCGGCATAGCCGCGGCTGGTCGCCGCCGACAGCCACGGCAGAAACCCGCTGTCGGCGCGGAAATCGTTCACCACCATCGCCTGGCCGCTGCGCACGGTGGTGCCGGCGGGACCGCGGCCGGTGGCGTCGTCATCCGCCCACGACAGCGGCAACTGGTCGAGATAGCCATCGTTGTGACCGGCCCATGCCTGCGGCAGGATCCGCTTGGCCGCATCCTGCTCGGCATAGCCGACCCACACCATGCGATAGCCGCCGGTCTGCACCGCGATCTCGCAAATCTCGCCCAGCAGGTCGCGTTCGCGGTCGATGCGGATCAGCGCTTCGTTGCAGCGGCTCAGCGTCTGCAGCGCGCGGGTGGCGCGCTCGATCTGCATTTCCGCGTGCTTGCGTTGGCTGATGTCGCGTTCGACCGCGGCAAAATGGGTGCGCCTGCCGTCCTTGCCGAGCACCGGCACGATGTCGATCTCCACCCAGTAGGGCTGGCCGGACCGGTTGTAATTGACCAGCTCGACCCGCACCGGCCGGCTGGCGGTGAGGGCAGCGCGGATTTCATCCAGCGTGGTGCGGCTGGTGAGCGGCCCCTGCAGCAGGCGCGGCGAGCGGCCGATGACCTCCTCGCGGGTGTAGCCGGTGAGCTGGACAAAGGCGTCGTTGACATAGACGATGCGCGGCCCGGGCTCGTCGATGCCGGCGGCGTCGGTGATCAGCACGATGTCGTTGAGCCGCGCGATGCAGCTTTCGAGCAGGCTTAATTGCGACTCGATCTGGCGGCGCGCGCTGATGTCCTCGAAGATGCTGAAAAAATAGCTTTCTGCCAGCATCGGCGTCGAGATCGCGGCGGTGGAATAGACCGCAGTGACGATGCGGCCATCGCGATGAATGAAGCGCTTCTCGGCCGACTTGCGTACCGCGTCGTCGCCCGCATGCAGCACCCGGTGGCGGACCGCCTCATTGCCTTCGATGTCGTCGGGATGGGTGAACTTCTGGTAGCTGGTGCCGATCAGTTCATCCGCCCGGTAGCCAAGCATTTCGCAGAATTTCCGGTTGACCTGCAGGTAGCGGCCGGCCAGGTCCGAGGTGGCGATGCCGACCGCCGCCTGGTCGAACGAGGCGCGGAAGCGCGCTTCGCTTTCCAGCAGGCTGTGGAGCATGCGCCGCTCGCGTTTCAGGTAGGCGATGGCGCCGATGCCGAAGCCGAAGATGACCAGCGTGGCGCCCAGCGCCACCAGATAGTAGCTGGCAGCCCGGCGCGTCACCGGCGCCAGCATTTCGTCCTGCGCGGTGCCGACCAGCGCGATCATCGGAAAATCCTTGAGCACGCGAAAACTGTAGATGCGCGCGGTACCGTCGACCCCGCTCGGGCCGATGTAGCTGCCGGCCGGATGCTGCGCGCGCTCGGCGACCAGTTTCTGCAGCCGGGGACTGCGGCTCAGGTCCTCGCCGACGCTGGTCCGGTCGGCGACCTTGCGCGCCCGCACGATGCCGTCGAAGCCGATCAGCGCGACGATGCCGCCCTGTCCCAGGTCGGCCAGGCGATAGAAGTCGGCAAAGTAGGCCGGGTCGAGGCCGGCAATGGCGACGCCGCCGAACGAGCCGTCCGGCCGGTCGATGCGGCGGGTGACGTGCATCGACCACTTCTGCGAACTGCGCCCGACCACCGGCCGGCCGATGAACAGCGCATCGCCGGCATGGTCGCGATGGTGGTGAAAATAATCGCGGTCGCTGGCGTCGGTGCCGGCCGGCAGGGCAGGACCGGCCAGCAGCCTGCCGGACTCATCGACGATGCCCAGGTAGGTGAAAAGCTTTTCCTTGCCGCCGCTGCCGGTGATGATGTCGTCGAGTACTTGCGCGCTGCGCTCTCGCCGATAGCGGCTGATGGCGCGCCGCAGCAGGGTGTCGGCGGCCTGGAAGGTGCGAATGGCCTGGTCTTCCACCGCCAGCGCCAGGTTGGCATTCTGCCGCTTTTCGTTTTCGATCGCCTCGTCGCGCTCGTGGGCGCTGCGTTCCAGCGTGGCCAGCCAGATGCCGCCGGACAGGGCCGCGCAGAACACCAGGATGGCGACCGGGATCAGGCGCTCGGTCGAACTGCCGGATGCCGGGCGCGGGCTCATGCGGCGGGTGACGCCGGCTCGGGGTCGAGGGTGAAATGGAAGGTGGCGCCCTGGTCTTCCGCGCTGTCGGCCCACACCCTTCCGCCGTGCCGTGCGACGATGCGCTGGACAATGGCGAGCCCGATCCCGGTGCCGGGAAACTCGCTGCTGCTGTGCAATCGCTGGAACACCTGGAACAGCTTCTGTGCATATTGCATGTTGAAACCGGCGCCATTGTCGCGCACGAACCAGGCAAGCTGCCCGTCGATGGTCTCGCAGCCGATCTCGATCACCGGTGATTCGCGGCGGGAGGAATATTTGAACGCGTTGGACAGCAGGTTGATCCACAGCTGCTTGAGCAGCGTACGGTCGCCGTAGCAGGGCGGCAATGCGCCGATCCGCACCGCGTATTCGCCGGCCGGCCGGTCGGGATTCACTTCCGCCAGCGCTTCGCGCACCAGTTCCTCCGTGACCACCGTCTGCCGGCTCATCGCCTGGGTGCTGGCGCGCGCTGACGCCAGCAGGTCGTCGATCAGCGCCGACAGCTTCCTGGCGTTGCGGCGGATACCGTCGAGGAACCGCTGCGCTTCCGCCGGCAGCTGTTCGCGGAAGTCCTTCTGCAGGATGGCGGAGAAACCGTCCATCACGTTCAGCGGCGCGCGCAAGTCATGCGACACCGAGAACGAAAACGCCTCCAGCTCCTTGTAGGCCGCCTCCAGGTCGAGGGTGCGCTGGCGGACGCGGTCCTCGAGTTCGAGGTTCATCTGCGCCAGCTGCTCCTCGGCCTGCTTGCGGCTGGAAACATCCAGCACCACGCCGGACACGCGCAGCGGCCGGCCCTGCGCATCGCGATCGAGGCGGGCGGTGGACCAAAGCCAGTGGATTGAGCCGTCGGGCCAGATCACCCGGTACTCGCCATCGGCGTTGGTCGCGTCGTTCATCAGCCGCTCGTTGGCCTGTTCCATCCGCTGCCGGTCGTCGGCGTGTACATGCGACAGGAAGATGTCGAAGTTCCAGTGCGGCAGCATCGTGCTGTGACCGAACAGCTGATCGTGCAGCAAGGTGCGCTCGTGATGGTCGCCGACCAGGTCGCGCGACCAGTAGCCCAGGCGTGAGGACTCGAGCACGAAGCGCAGCCGCTCCTCGCGTTCGGCGATGGTGGCATTGAGCCGCTGGCGGCGCGCCAGCGCGAAGATCAGGCCGGCGCCGATCACCAGCGATACCAGGCTGAAGGCAGCCGCCGCGGAGTAGTAGCGCACGGTGCGCTGCGCATGCTCGGCCAGGATTTCGGAGCGCTCGGAGCCGACGGCCACCATCAGCGGATATTCGCGCAGGGTCCGGTAGCTGTAGTAGCGATACTTGCCGTCAACCACACCGGGCCCGGCGTGCTGGCCGCTGGCCGTCTGCTGGCGCAGCTGCATCAGCGGGCTGCTGCCGACGTCCTCGCCGGCGCCCAGCTTCGGGCCGTTGCGGCGCGAGCGCGTGATGCCGTCAAAGCCGATGATCGAGATCACGTCGCCATCGCCGATCGCCGCCTCCTGGTAGAGCTCGGTGAAGCGCGCCGGCTGCACCTCGACCACCACGACGCCGGCAAACTTGCCGTCGGCGGCGCGGATCGGGCGCGAAAACGGCACCAGCAATTCCGGTTTCAGGACCGACATCACCGGCCGGCCGACATGCAGCCGATTGGCGTCAGTGTTGACGTGCGCGGTGAAAAATTCCGCCGTGGAGACATTCGGCCGCTGGCCGGGCGGCGGCGCGATGCTGCTGGCGATCATCTCGCCGCCTGCGTTGAAGATCGCGATCGTGCTCAGCAGCTCATTGTTGGCGGCGCGGTCCGCAACCACCCAGTTCAGGTCGTCGCGGGTGTTGCGCCGGGCGTAGTGATCGGTGACAAAGCGTGCGACGGTATCGGCGTTGCGCACGATCAGCAGGGTGTAGTTCTCGAACGCGATGGCGAGGTTTGAATTGCGCTTGGTCGCGTTGCTGATGGCCTGCTCGCGTTCGTAGTCCACGCGCAGGCTCGCCTGGGCCCAGGCCAGCAGCGCGACCACCACGCTGAACAGCGCGATACCGGCCTTGACCGCCAACGGTTTGGGACGCGGACGGATGATCATGGTGTCCGACCAGCGGCGTGGCGGCGAGTCCTGTGCTGCGATGTCACCATGTTTCTCCTGCGATTGATGCGGTGACCCGTCGTGGAAGCCTTTGCATGACCGGCGACAGCGAGGCCGGTGAGCACGGCCATTTCATGGCAATGCGGCCTTCAGCATGGGCGCTTCGCGTGACCGGGTCAACCACTCAGCATGCCGGTGAAGGCACGCCGCCTGCCTGCTGCTGGCGGTAGCGTTGCCACATGCCGGTGAGGGCGCGCTCAAACTGCAGCGCGAAACGGGCGGCGTCGCACAGGGCAGAGGCACGCACCTGCTCGCGCAGGGTGCGGCGCAGGCCGGCCAGCCGCTCCGGGTCGCCGGCCTGCTCGATCGCGCGTGCGATGTATTCATCGCGGCTCGCGGTGATCCACGTCCCGAGGCCGGCCGCCTGCAGCAGGCTGGCGCCCTGGCGCGACAGCATCCGGTCACCGGCCAGCGTCAGCGTCGGCACGCCCATCCACAGCGCCTCGCAGGTGGTGGTGCCGCCGGGAAACGGAAACGTGTCGAGGATCAGGTCGACTTCGGCATGGCTGTGGAGGTAGGCGTCGCGCGGCATTTCGCCATGCATCGACAGCCGCGCGACGTCGATGCCGCGTGCCTGCATGCGCTCTCCCAGCAGCTGCCGGTCGTGCGGGTAGCCGAGCGGGCGCGACTGCAATCTCAGCCGGGATGCGGGCACCGCCGCCATGATCGCCGCCCAGCCATCGAGCACCTCGTCGCTCAGCTTGGCCAGATTCTGGTAGCAGCCGAAGGTGATGTGGCGGTTGCGCTGCCACGGCGGCGGCGCCACCGGCGGTGCGTCCGGCGGTGGCGTGAAGCACAGGCGCGTGTCCGGCGCATACCAGATCTGCTCGGTGAAGTGCGAGGTGTGCTCCGGCGGCACCGCGGCGGGGTCCGCCAGCAGGTAGTCGATCTGCGGCAGGCCGGTGGTGGCGAAATAGCCCAGCCAGCTGACCTGCACCGGCGCCGGCTTGCGCGCGAACACCGGCAGGCGGTTGTGCCGCGTGTGGCCGGCCAGGTCGATCAGGATGTGAATGCCCTGATCGTGGATCAGGCGCGCCGCATCGTCGTCATTGAGGGCGTTGACCGGATGCCAGCCGGCGAAATGCGGGTGGATCCGTTCGGTCAGGGCATCGCGGCGCGGGTGGCTGGGAAAGGCCACCAGTTCAATGCGCGACTTGTCGATCTGCGCCAGCACGCCTTCCAGGAAATAGCCGACCGGGTGGCTCCACAGCTCGCCGCTGACCAGGCCGACGCGCAGCGGCGTGGCCTGCGGCGTGCAGTGCCAGGCGGTATAGGTGCTGCGCGCCGAAAGCCGCAGCAGTTCGCCATAGCGCGCCGCTTCGGCGGCACAGGCGGCCGGCGAGCCGAGCGCGGCGTAATTGAGGCACAGCAGCAGGTTGCTGTGCGCCGAAAGATGATCCGGCTGCAGCGCCAGCGCGCGGCGGTAGCTGGCCACCGCGTCGGCGATGCGGCCCTGGTTTTTCAGGATGTTGCCGAGGCCGTGATGCGCCTCGGCCAGGTCGGGACGCAGCGCGATTGCCTGGCGGCAGCTGGCTTCGGCTTCGGTCAGGCGGCCCTGCTCGTCGAGTATCGCCGCCAGGTTGGTGTGCGCCTCGGCCAGCGCCGGCTTGATCGCCAGCGCGCGCCGGCAGCCGGCTTCGGCCGCCGCCAGGTCATCGCGCTCGAGGGCACACAGGCCGAGGTTGTAGTGCGCCTCGGCGTAGTGCGGATTGGCCTGCAGCGCGCGGCGGTACGACGCCTCGGCCTGGTCGTAGCGGCGCAGCGATTTCTGCACGTTGCCGAGATTGTTGTGCGCGCTGGCGTCGCCTGGCGCCAGCGCCGTGGCCTGCTGCAGCGGTGCGATCGCGTCGTGGCTGCGGCCGGCGCGATGCAGCGCGGTGCCGTGCGCGATCCAGCCGAAGGCGTAGGCCGGGTAGCGGCGCATCCAGCCGGCGCTGACCGTGATCACCTCGTCATACCGGCCCTGGTTGAAGCCTGCCATCAGTTGCTGGATCTCGGCGGCGGGAGGGGAAACGGGCGGGGCGGACATGGCGGCTGGCGAAGAGTGGCGCGTCGGTTGGGGAAAATCAGTTGCAAGCGTAACGCATCGCGCGGCAGTTTTCCGCGCGGCGGGCATGAGAAAATCCGCGCTTCCCCAGCCAACACATTGCGCGCCCCGCCCCATGAACCTCCAATTCGACCGCTACTACCGCTATACCGAATTCACCGACATCCTGCACCAGTTCGCCCGCGAGTTTCCCGGCCTGATTTCGCTCGAGAGCGTCGGCAAGAGCCACGAGGGCCGCGACATCTGGGTGGTCACCGCCACCAACACCGCCACCGGCCCGGCCGCCGACAAACCGGCCTACTGGGTCGACGCCAACATCCACGCCAGCGAGCTGGCGGGGGGGGCGGCGGCGCTGTACCTGATCGACACCCTGACCAAACACCACGGCAAGCGCGAGGACATCACCCGCTGCCTCGACACCCGTGTCATGTACATCTGCCCGCGCATCAACCCGGACGGCGCCGAGTGGGCGATGCAGGACACGCCGAAAATCATCCGCTCCTCCACCCGCCCGTATCCCTACGACGAGGAACATGTCGAGGGGCTCGACATCGAGGACGTCGACGGCGACGGCCGCATCCTGTCGATGCGGATCCAGGACCCCAACGGCAACTGGAAATGCCACGAAACCGAGCCGCGCCTGATGGTGGCGCGCGGCCCGACCGAATACGGCGGCACCTACT
Organism: uncultured Burkholderiales bacterium; assembly: GCA_964417885.1. GTDB lineage: Bacteria > Pseudomonadota > Gammaproteobacteria > Burkholderiales > Usitatibacteraceae > UKL13-2. The sequence goes on from CAYQKN010000085.1 coordinate 11,670, forward strand.
ACCGGATGCTGCCGGAAGGCCGCATGCGCGATTACGACGGCTTCACCATCAAGGTCAACAAGGACAAGCAGGGACTCGACCTGAACCGCAATTTCCCGGCCGGCTGGCGGCAGGAATTCGAACAGGCCGGCGCCGGCCCCTACCCGACCTCCGAGCCGGAAGTGCGCGCGATCGTGCATTTCATCACCCACCATCCCAACATCACCGGCGGCCTCACCTTCCATACCTGGAGCGGCGTGCTGCTGCGGCCGTTCTCGACCCTGCCGGATGACGAATTGCCGGCCGAAGATCTGTGGACCTACAGGAAGCAGGGCGAGAAAGGCACCGAGCTGACCGGCTATCCGAACATCAGCGTCTACCACGAGTTCCGCTATCACCCCAAGGAAGTCATCAGCGGCACCTTTGACTGGATCTACGAGCAGCTCGGCCTGTACGAGTGGACGATCGAGATCTGGTGCCCGATGCGCGAGGCCGGCATCAAGGAGTACAAATACATCGACTGGTTCCGCGACCATCCGGTCGAGGACGACCTGAAAATGCTGGCCTGGGCCGACAAGGAGCTGAAGGGAAAGGGCTATGTCGACTGGTACCCGTTCAACCACCCGCAGCTGGGCCAGGTCGAAATCGGCGGCTGGGACAAGATTTTCGCCTTCCGCAATCCGCCGCCGCACCTGCTGGAAAAGGAGATCGCCAAGTTTCCCGACTGGCTGATCTGGAACACCATGATTTCGCCCAAGCTGGAACTGGTGCACGCGACCGCGGAAAAAATCGGCGGCGATTCGTACCGGATCGAGGTCGGGGTGCAGAACAGTGGCTATCTGCCGTCCTACGTGTCCAAGCGGGCGCAGCAGCGCAAGCAGTCGCGCGGCGTGATCGGCGAAATCACCCTGCCGGCCGGCGCCGAGCTGGTGTCGGGCAAGCTGCGCGAATTCGCCGGTGAGCTGGAAGGCCGCGCCTACAAGCACACGCTGATGAGCTTCTGGACCGACACCACGCCGACCGCCGACCGCGCCAAGATGGAATGGGTGGTCAACGTCGCCCATTGCGCCGCGGGCGAGCGCCGGGTCGAGGTGGTGGCGCGCCACGACAAGGCCGGCACGGTGCGCACCAGCGTGTTGCTGGCGTAGACCGCACCAACGCGGTTGCCGCACTGCGCTCAGTTGCGAAACGCCAGCAGCAGCTTGCTGACCAGCGACGGATTGCGCTCGATCGTCTCGCGCGTCAGCGGCTGGTTCATGAACTCGCTGTAGCCGGGCACCCCGGCCAGCGCGGCATCGTCATCGAGGTTGCGGAAGCCCATTGACCAGTCGCCGAACTGGCGCTGGTCGATCGCCTTGCGGCTGCAGACGAAGTAGCCGCGATGGCGCTGGTCGTGGCTGATCTTGTCAGCCAGCCGGCTGACGGTGTCTTGCTCGCCTTCCAGTGCCTGCATGAAGGCGCCATCCTTGTACAGCAGCATGCCGGTGACATCGAGCTTGCTGTTGGCGGCGCGCGCCGCGTCGAGCAGTTGCAGCAGCGAGGCGGTGTCAACCGGCGCGGTGGCCTGGCTGGTGTACACAATGGAATAGAGCATGGAAGAGCCTCGTCTGGTTGCGGTGGCTGCCGCTACAGCAGCAGGTGGGATGCGGACTGACCGGTGCCGGGCGGGGTGGCTGCCGGCATCCTGGCCGTGACGCCGGCAGCCTTTGCCGGCACGCGCCGGTCGACCAGCTTGACGGCGAAGCGGAGCAGGCCGGCGATCATGCCCATGCCGTCGACCGGCCGCGCCTTGCCGCTGGCAAGCTTGGCCGCCAGCTCGCCCAGGGTCACGACGCGGGTCAGATGGCGGTCGTACTGCTTCAGCACACAGTTGCCATGGAATGGTGTCACCCAGCACAGGCGCCAGCGTTGCGGCGGCCCGCCGTCATCGATTTCCAGCCACGCTCCGCAGGCCAGGCCCAGTTCCGTCAGGCGCAGGCTGGGCGAGACGTGGCCGGCCGCCGGCGGCGCCGGCGGATTTGGCGACTCGACCACGGTCTCATGGTCGTCGACGCTGGCGAACCCGCGCACGGCGCGTTCGTGCATCGACTGCAGTGCCGCCAGGAAATCATCGGCCAGCAGCGGATTCATCTGTGCATGCTCCATGCCGTCGCGAACCAGTTCGATCAGCGACGTCAGCGAGCGGGCGTGACCGGAACGCTGATCGCGGCGTGTTGACGGCAGCACGCTTTTCAGCAGCTCGTCCATGGTGGCGACGCCGAGCGCCCACGGCGTGCCGTCGACGCCGCCGTCGAGGAAGTCCCGCACCAGCACCTTGCGCCAGGTCAGCTGGATGAACGCGGCGATTGCAGCGGGCACCGGCTTTCCGCCCAGCGCCTGCGCAATCGCGGTGCTGGCGGCGTCATTGGCGCAGGCCAGCAACTCCGATTCCTGCAGGGCGCGGATGGCGGCATCCGCCTGCAGCGCGGTTTCCTCGTGGTGATAGTAAAGGTCGTCCAGCCGCTGCCAGGCGTAGGTGAACGCCAGCGGATCGTCTTCGTGGTTTCGCACCACCGCCTCGGCGATCTTGGCCACCGAGTCCAGCGCGCGTCCGTCGTCGGCTTCAAGTTCCAGCACCGCGCCGAACTCGGCCAGCAGTTCCAGCAACTTGCGCGCCGGGTGCGCCGGCTGGGTGAAAAATGCCGGCTCCCTGGCCGCCATCCACACCAGCGGGCCGCGCAGCCGGGCGATGACCGGCTGCAACTTGCGCGGAATGCCGGGCTCGGTGCCCAGCAGGGTGATCAGCGCATCGGCCACCGCGGCGGCGCGGGCAGCGTTGAGGCCGCGCAGGTCGGCGGCCGCGTCCGGCGCCGCCACGGGGCGGCCGGCCAGATCCGCGCGCGGCGGCAGGGCGGATTGCAGTTCCTGTATCAGGCTGCTGACCTGCGCCGGTGTGATCGCCGGCAATGGTTGCAACGGTGCGTGCAGGAACGGCCGCTCCGGCGTCAGTACCGGCCGCATCACGCTGGCGTCGGCATCGATGCCGCGATGGCTGAGCCACTGGCTGGCGGCGGCGTAGGTGTCGGGCATGATCTCCAGCAACAGCGGGCCGAACGCCTTGAACATCGCCAGCCTGACCGTGTGTCCTTCCTGGTCGCTGCCGATGGCCCGCATCAGGGCGCGGACAAAGATCCGCGGCAGCACCGGGTTGGCCTCGTCGGCGAGGTGGTCGCGGCCGACCAGCAGGCCAATGCGGCGGGTGAGCGCGAACAGCTCGTAGTCGGACTGCTCCTTCAGCCGGTTGCTGCAATCGATGACGGCAATGTCCTCGGCCAGCTGGTCGTCCTGCACCAGTTCGAGCACATCGGCGCGCAGTTTTCGCTGGCGGCCGCGTGCCGCGGCAGGATCGAGAATGGCGTTGAAGCTGGCGGCAATGTCCTGTGTCAGGCGGGCTTCGATGCCGGCCCGGTTGGCGTACAGCAGGCGCCCGGCGCTTTCCAGCGCGCGCCGCTGCGCCGCGTTGGAGATCAGCTCGCTTTCGAATTCGATGAAACCACTGACTTCATCGATCGCGTTGCCGATTTTGGCGGCAAAGGTGGCGGCTAGGTGGTCACGCACGCCGCTCAGCAGCGACGGATCGATCATTGACAGGAAAGGGGTCGGCATGGCGATTCTCCTCGGCGGCCGGTTCGCCGTTTGCCACACGGGACCGACTGCTGCTGGAATCAACAATAGGCGCTGCCGGGCGCCGCGGCTATGCGCCAATACCCTGCGACCGCCTTCGATAAACCTTGCCCGCGGCGGCCGGCTCAATGGTCCGGCGATAGCAGCAGGCGGCCGATCGAGGCCGCCAGTTCCTCGACCGAGTTCGGCTTGTAGAGCAGTTCGCGCACGCCGGCGCGGCGCGCGCCGTCGCGCAGCGCCTCCGAGATGTAGCCGGTGGTGATCACCACCGGCAACGCCGGGCGGATCTGCGCAATCGCGCGCGCCACGTCCAGCCCCGAGGCCTTCGGCATGTTGAGATCGGTCACCACCAGGTCGAAGTCGTCGGGGGCGGCGGCCAGTGCCGCCAGTGCCTCGTCCGCCGCTTCAAAGCCGCTGACGCGAAAGCCGCGCTTGCGCAGGAAGCGCGTGACCATCAACACCATCGAGTCGTCATCGTCCAGATACAGCACATGCTTGCCCTCGCCAGCCGCAGACAGCGTGGGCACGGGCGGTGTGACCGCTGCGGCCTCGGCGCGCTCGGCGGCGGGCAGCAGCACCTCAAACACGCTGCCGGCGCCGATCTCGCTGGTGACCGAGATGGCACCGTGGTGCGCCTTGACGATGCCATGCACGACAGCTAGACCCAGCCCGGTACCGCTGCCGACCGGCTTGGTGGTGAAGAACGGCTCGAAGGCGCGCGCCTGCGTGGCCGCATCCATGCCGCTGCCGTCGTCGCGCACGCGGATGCGCACGTAGCGTCCCGGCGGCGGCGCATCGGCGTCCGCACCGGGATCGTCGTTGCATTCCACCTCGTCCAGCGTGATGCCGATGTGGCCGGCGCCGTCCTCCATCGCATGCCAGGCGTTGGTGCAGAGGTTGATCATCACCTGGGTGAGCTGGGTGGCGTCGATGCGTGCGCACAGCGTTTCCGCAGCGGGTGACAGCTCAAAATGCACCGAAGCCGGCACCGTGGCGCGCAGCAGCCGGACCGTCTCCTCGAGCACCGGCTGCAGCGGCTGGTTGACCAGCTGCTGCGCCTGCCGGCGGCTGAACGCCAGGATCTGGTTGACCAGTTCCTTTGCCCGTATGCTGCTGCGGCCGATCTCGTCCAGGCTTTGATTGGCCGGATGCGCGCGGCCGAGTTCCTCGCGCGCCAGCACCACGTTGCCCATGATGGCGCCGAGGATGTTGTTGAAATCGTGGGCGATGCCGCCGGCCAGCGTGCCCAGCGATTCGATCCGCTGCGCCTCGCGCAACTGCGCCTCCAGTTCCAGTCGTGCCGCCTCCGCCAGTTTTTGCCCGGTGATGTCCTGCATCACGCCGGTCAGTTTGACGGCACGGCCGTCGCGCATCGTCACCACGCAGGTGGTGCGCACATGAATCCTGCGGCCCTTGAAGGTGATTTTTTCCAGCTCCAGGTCGTAGCCCTGGCCGGTCTCAAGCGCGGTCTTGATGGCGGCATCGATGATGCGCCTCGAGTCTGGCGGGAAATAGCTGATGCCGACGTCGAAATCGGGATTGAACTCGGCCGGCGACGTGTCGTGAAGGCGATAGGTGCCTTCGGTCCAGTAAAGCGAGCGGGTGGCGAGGTCCAGCTCCCAGCCGCCCATCTTTGCAATCTGTTGCGTGGCCTCGAGCAGATGCGCGCTGGTGCGCAGCTGGTCCTGCGAACGGCCGTGCTCGATCGCCACCGCCGCCAGGCGGGTTGCGGCGGTGATCGCCGCGAGCTCGGTATTTCCCGGCGCCCGGACCTGGCGCGGGTAGAGCGAGAAACTGCCCAGTACCAGGCCGGCGCTGCCGCGAATCGGCTCCGACCAGCAGGCCGCCAGACCGTTGCAGGCGGCCAGTTCGCGCCATTCCGCCCAGCCCGGGTCGCTTTCGATATCCGTATCCAGCCGCCGTTCGCCGCTGAAGGCGGCCACGATCGGGCCGTGCGGCGCCACCGCGAGGCCGCTGATGGCCTCGCGCCAGGCGGCCGGCAGGCTGGGTGCGGAGACCAGCTGCACATGGGTGCCGCCCGCGTTCAATACCTGCACGCTGGCCAGCATGCCGGGGTGCGAGTTTTCCACGCCGCGC
>CAYQKN010000086.1:0-17169 GCA_964417885.1 uncultured Burkholderiales bacterium
GCGCGCGCCGGCGGGCTCGATGTCACCATCGACCAGTACCCGTACACCGCCAGCAGCACCCAGCTGTCGGTGATGCTGCCGGACTGGGCGGTCGAAGGCGGACTCGACGCGATCCGCAAGCGCATCGCCGATCCGGCGCAGCGCAAGCAGATCGCCGGCGAAATACTCGACAACGCGCGCAGCAACAAGCGGCCCGACTTCAGTTATGCGGTGGTGGCGCGGCATGGCGCCGATGCGTCGCTCAATGGCAAGAACCTTGCCGTCATCAACCGGCTGAAGGGCCGGCCGCCGACGATGGAGGCGGAAATCGACACCCTGCTCGACCTGATGCTGGCCGGCGGCGCGCAGATGGTGTTTCACGGCATGAGCGAAGACGACGTGCGCGTCATCATGCGCTATCCGTTCAGCATGATCGGCGCCGATGGCGGGGTGCAGAACGGCAAGGGCATGCCGCACCCGCGCAGCTACGGCACCAACGCGCGCGTGCTGGGCAAATATGTGCGCGAGGAAAAGCTGATCACGCTGGAAGAGGCGATACGCCGCATGACCTCGCTGGCCGCACAGAAATTCCAGCTCAGGGATCGCGGGCTGCTGCGCGAAGGCTTTGCCGCCGACATCGTCATTTTCGACGACGGCGAGGTGATCGATCGCGCCACCTTCGACAACCCGCACCAGTTTTCAACCGGTTTCCGATATGTGCTGGTCAATGGCAGGATCGTGGTTGACGACGGCCGCCACACCGGCACCCGCAGTGGCATGGCGCTGAAGGGGCCGGCGTTCCGCGCCGGCGGTTGATCGCGGCCGGCGCGTCCTACTTCCGCTGTTCCGCCTTCCAGCGCATGGCCGAATAAATCCGGTTGTAGCCGCTGGGGTGGTCGAAGAACAGGACTTCCTCCATCGCACCCGGCTGCAGTTTGCGGTATTCGGCCAACTTGAATATCGCTTCGGCGAATCCATCCGGCTCGCGCGCGGCGTTCAGCCCGAACAGGTCGGCCTCGATCTCGGCGCTGCGGATGATGGACTTGTGCACCGGTGTGGCCAGAAAAATATAGATCGAGAACAGCGCCGCCAGCAGCGGGAAACCGGCCGGATCGGCAATGCCGCGCACACCAAAACGGCTGCCGAACCGCGCCGCGGCCCAGGCCCAGCTGAACTTGATGAACAGCAGGCCGCCCAGCAGCACCAGGCTGAATGCCACCGTGTGCTTGATGCCGTGATTGAGCACGTAGTGTCCCATCTCGTGCGCCATCACGGCGCGGATTTCGGCCGGCGTGGTGCGATTGAGCAGGTTGTCGTTGAGCGAGATCCGGGTGGTGCCGAACATGCCACTGACATTGGCGCTGACGCGCTTGGTCTGCTTCGAGGCATCGAAGTAATAGACGTTCTCCGCCGGTATGCCGTTGGCCCGCGCCATGGCAAGAATGTCGTCGCGAATCGGCCCCTCGGGCAGCGGTTTGTAGGTGTTGAACAGGGGCGAGATGAATACCGGCCCGGCCATCATCAGCAGCATGATGAATGCCGCACCGGCCACGGTACCCCAGGCCCACCAGGTCTGCGGCACGCGCCGCAGCACCGCGTAAAGCCCGGTGATGGCGATGCCGGTAACCACCATGTCGACACCGACACCGATACCGGCTTCGCCCAGCCAGCCGAGGAAGGAGTGATTGGACAGGCCATACAGGTGTTCGCGGTAATAGCCCTCATAGATGGCTAGCGGCAGAGTGAGCAGCGCGACCAGCGGCACGTACACCAGCACATATACCAGGGTCTGCAGGTTGCGGTGGCGGGTGCGGCGCTCGGCGAAGTCGCGGATGCGCGCCGAGATGCCGCGCGCCAGCAGCAGCCAGGACACCGCCAGTCCATAAAGCAGGTTCCACAGCAGCAGCCAGTAGCCGCCCTCGGCATAGGCATCCGACTTGGCCCGGGCCTCGCCCTGCAGCCGGCTCATGAACGACTCGGTGGCGGCGACCGCATCGATTTTGGCACCGGCCGGCTTGGCCGTGCCGGCGGACGGTGCGGCCGCCACCGGCGCAATCTCGGCCTGGCTGGCCGGTGCCTGGGCATGCGTCAAGCCGATCCAGGCGGCCAGTAACAACGCGGCTATTGTTCTCATGTTTCAACTCTCCCTGTTTTTTCGTTGAACCGCGTCACGCACGTTGCCCGGCATGACCGGTAAATTTAGTGGCTGCATTGTGCGCGACGCGCGCCGTCAGGCGAAAGTCCGGCAGGACCAAGCGCAGGATTGGCAGCATCAAGCGGCCCAAGGCGGCGCGAAACGCGACGCCACCCGGCCGCTCAACCTGAAACGTCAGCTGCGGTGCGGTGACGAACAATGAAACAAAGCAAGGCCGGCACCGCAACCGGCAACTGCAGCGCACCCATCACCAGTTGGCCTGGCGCGACGCCGGCGGGCAGCGCGCCGGCACGACTGCCGGGATCAGCGCTCCGGCAGTCGCTTGCGGGTATTGATGACGCCGCCGGCTCCCTCGGTCACCAGTTGCGAGGCGCTGATGCTGATCACCCGCAGGCGGTATACGGTGCCTTTGTCGTGCAGCGGCGGGTCGGCGCGCTCGACCGTCTCCACCAGGTTGCCGTCCTGCACTTTCCATCTGCCGCTGACCGTGGCCATCATCTGGCGGTTGCCGGTCGAGGCGAACAGCGCTTCGCTGACGAAGCTGCCGTCGGCGCGGAACCAGTCGGAGCCGGTAGTGCTGCGCAGCCCCTCTTTTTCCGACAGGTCCCATTTGCCGACCAGCAGGCGCGCCACTTCCTCGTCGGCCAGCTCGGTCGACGGCTGTCGCGCCGCGCAGCCGGCAGCCAGCAGCACCACCGCGAACAGGAAAGGAATCAGGATCGCGCGCATTTTCATCTTGCCTCCAGTTGGACATTGTGCGGCCGGACCGCGGCGACACGGCCGGTTTCACGCCCGCGATTCTTGCCGGGAACGCGTCTGATGGCAAAACTCCAGCACTGGCGCGGCTTTCCGGGCAAAAATGGCTGGAACAGCGCGACAGTGCTGGAGTTTCGTCTTTGGCTACCTTGCCGCGCCGGCGCAAGCGAGGGGTTCATTCGCGCCTGCGTTCGTGCGGTTCGTCCCCCGATATTCGCGTTCCGTCCCCGGCGGCTGGCGCTTGGCGGGCGAGCCGACTAGTCTGCCGGCTTGATAGCTCGGTCGGCACAGGCGCCGGACCGCCTGTCGGTGGTGACAAACAGGTACCCGCGAATGGCTCCGCAAGGCGCAAAATAACGGGTTATCCGGCTCCCGCCCGCAAGCAACCTGCCTGCCGCCGGAAAAACACCAACCAAAACTCGGGACTGACAACATGCTCCACCACAAATCACTCATTCTTGCCGCCGCCGTGATGCTCGCCCTGGCAGCCTGCGGCAAGGGCCCGGCCAAAACCGACAAGGCCGGTGCGGCCGCGCCGCCGGCACTGCTGATCGCTGCCGAGGACGTGCATACCGTCCGCAGCAATACCCTGGCCTCGGGTCCGTCGATCACCGGCTCGATCCAGCCCGAGCGCCGCGCCGACCTGCGCGCCGAAGTCTCGGCGGTGGTGATGCAGGTGCTGAAAGAAAACGGCGACGTGGTGCGGCGCGGCGACCTGCTGGTGCGCCTGGACGACACCTCGATCCGCGATTCGCTGTCTTCGGCCGAGGCCGCCACGCGCGCCGCCAACCAGGCCTTTGAACAGGCCGAGCGACAGTTCCAGCGCATGACCACGCTGCGCAGCTCGGGCATGGCGTCCGCCCAGGCACTCGACGATGCCGAGAACCGCCGCAACGCCGCCCAGAGCGAGCGCGAAGCGACCAAGGCGCGCGCGGTGCAGGCCCGCCAGCAGCTGGCGCGCACCGAAGTGCGCGCGCCGTTCGACGGCATCGTCAGCGACCGCAAGGTCTCGGCCGGCGACACCGCGCAGATCGGCAAGGAACTGGTCAAGGTGATCGACCCCGCCAGCATGCGATTCGAGGGCCTGGTCTCGGCCGACAATATCGGCAGCGTGAAAGCCGGCCAGAAAGTTTCGTTCCGCGTCAACGGCTATGGCGACCAGGACTTCGCCGGCAAGGTGCGCCGCGTCAACCCGTCGGCCAACGCCACCACCCGCCAGGTTGAAGTGCTGGTCGATTTCGCCGACAAGACGCAACCGAAACTCGGCGGGCTTTATGCCGAGGGGCGGATCGAGACCGACACCAGCGACGCGCTGACCATTCCCGCCACGGCGGTGGTGCGCGACGGCGACAAATCGATGGTGTGGAAACTGAAGGACAACACGCTGCAGAAGGTGGCGCTGGTGGTGGGCGATCGCGACCCGCGCACCGGCGACTTCGTGCTCAAGAGCGGCCTCGCCGAGGGCGACCGGCTGATCCGCCACCCCTCGTCGGCGCTGAAAGACGGACAGAAAATCGACACCGGTACCGCGCAGGCATCGGCGCCGGCGACCAAGGCGGCCGCGGTCACCGCCGCGACCGAAGCAAGGAAGTAAGCCATGTTCCTCTCCGACTTCAGTATCAAGCGGCCGGTCGCTACGGTCGTCATCATCATCGCGCTGATGTGCTTCGGCCTGCTGGCGCTGAAAAACCTGCGCGTCAACCAGATCCCGGACGTGGACCAGCCGGTGATGGTGGTGGTGCTGCCATATCCCGGCGCCTCGCCCGATACCGTCGAGCGTGAAATCATCAACCGCATCGAGAAACCGCTGCAGAGCATCCCGCAGGTCTACCAGATCCGCTCCACCGCCAGCGAGAGCAATGCGCAGGTGGTGATGATCTTCAATTTCAAGAAGAACATGGTCGAGGCCTCCGACGAGGTGCGCAACGCCATTGCCTCGGTACGCCACAAGCTGCCGGTGGAAATGCGCGAGCCGATCCTGCAGCGCATCGACCCGTCGGCGCAGCCGATCATGCAGCTGGCGCTGTCGTCGACCGCGCAATCGCACGCCGAAATCTCGCGCCTGGCCGAGGACACGCTGGCCGACAAGTTCCGCGGCATCGATGGCGTCGCCACCGTCAACGTCAACGGCGCGCTGCGGCGCGAACTGTCGGTGCTGCTGCGCGCGGAAAAGCTGCGCGAGTACAACGTCTCGGTTGCCGAGGTGGTCAGCGCGCTGCGCAACCAGAACACCACCGCGCCGGTCGGCCGGGTCAAGGGCACGCTGGACGAGCAGAGCATCCGCCTGGTCGGCCGCATCGAATCGCCGGCCGAATTCGAGCAGGTGGTGCTGAAGCGGCGTGGCAACGAGATCGTGCGCCTGGGCCAGGTGGCGACGGTGGAGGACGGCTTTGCCGAACTGTCCAGCTTCAGCCTGCGCAACGGCCACCCCAACGTCGGTATTTCGGTCACCCGCTCGCGCGACGCCAGCACGGTGACGGTGGCCAACAAGATCCGCGACATGGTCGAAGAGGTCAACAAGACCCTGCCCAAGGGTTCCAAGCTGGAAGTGACCCAGGACGGCGGCAAGGACGCGCAGGCGAGCCTGGCCAACGTGATCGAGGCACTGATGTTCGGCGCCGTGCTGACCATTTTCGTCGTCTACGCGTTCCTCAATTCCTGGCGCTCGACGCTGATCACCGCGCTCAGCCTGCCGACCTCCGTGATCGCCGCCTTCATCGCGGTGTGGGCCTGCGGCTTCACCCTCAATTTCATGACCCTGCTGGGCCTGTCGCTGGCCATCGGCGTGCTGATCGACGACGCCATCGTGGTACGCGAGAACATCGTCCGCCACATGGAAAACGGCGTCGACCGGATGACCGCCGCGCGCGTCGGCACCCAGGAAATCGGCCTTGCCGTCACCGCGACCACCTTCGCCATCATCGCCGTGTTCATCCCGGTGGCGTTCATGGGCGGGGGCGGCGGTGAATGGTTCCGTCCGTTTGCCCTGACCGTGGCCGCCTCGGTGCTGGTCAGCCTGTTCATCTCCTTCACCCTCGACCCGATGCTGTCGGCCTACTGGGGCGACCCGGTCGGCTATCACCACGCACCCAAGACCGGCCTGTCGCTCAAGCTGGCCAAGTTCAACACCTGGTTTGATCACCAGGCCTCGCGCTACGGCAATGTGATCGCCTGGGCGCTGCATCACCGCCGCTGGATGGCACTGATCGCCGGTCTGTCGTTTGTCGCGGCACTGGTACTGCAGGCCACCGTCGGCGGCTCCAGCTTCCTGCCCGCGTCGGACGTCGGCATGCTGGCAATCGAGGTGCGCACGCCGTCCAGCGCCAGCCTCGATTACACCAAGCTCAAGGTCGAGAAAGCAGCCGAGCTGGCGCGCACGCTGCCCGAGACCAAGGCGACCAACAGCAACGTCAACGCCGGTGGCGGACGGGTCTATGTCGACATCGGCAAGAGCACCGAACGCAAGCGCTCGGCGGTCGAAATCGCCATCGACCTGCGCAAGGAAATGAAGCGCCTGGTCGGCGCCGAGTACACCGTGCTCGACGACCTGAACAACGGCGCCCGCAAGCCGGTGCAGATCCAGTTCTCCGGCCCCGACTCGCGCCGCCTGCTGGCCATCACCAGCGACTTCATGGACCGGCTGGCCAAGGTGCCGGGCGCGGTCGACGTCGGCTTGTCCGAACAGGACCCGAAGGACGAGCTCAAGATCGAACTCAATCGCGGCCTGGCCAATGCGCTCGGCATTTCGGTCGGCGACGCGGCGCAGTCGCTCCGGGTGGCGTTCGCCGGCGTCGAGGTCGGCGACTGGGTCGACCCGACAGGCGAATCGCGCGACGTGGCGGTGCGGCTGCATCCGGACGACCGGGTCAGCGCGGCCAACATCGAGAACCTGCCGATCGCCGTCACCGGCAGCAACATGATGGTGCCGCTGGACCAGATCGCCACCATCAGCATGGGCAAGGGGCCGGCCAAGATCCAGCATTCGGACGGCAAGCGCATGATCGCGGTCTCCGCCAACGTGCAGGGCCGTTCACCCGGCGAAGTGACCGCCGACGCGCTCAAGATCGCCAAGCAGATCGATTTTCCGGCCGGCTATGGTCTTGAGCTCGGCGGCGCCGCGCGCGACCAGCAGGAGGTGTTCACCGAAATGGGCATCGCCCTGGTCATGGGCATCGGCCTGATGTACCTCACGCTGGTGATGCAGTTCGGCTCGTTCACCGCGCCGCTGCCGATCATGATGTCGCTGCCGCTGTCGCTGATCGGCGTGGTGCTGGCGCTGCTGATCACCCGCGGCACGCTCAATCTGATGAGCTTCATCGGCATCATCATGCTGATGGGACTGGTGGCGAAGAACGCGATCCTGCTGCTCGACTGCGCGCGCAAGGAAGAAGCGCAGGGCGTCGGCCGCGAGGAAGCGCTGATGCACGCCGGCCGGGTGCGCCTGCGGCCGATCCTGATGACCACCTTCGCGCTGATTGCCGGCATGCTGCCGGTGGCGATCGGACTCGGCGAAGGCGGCGAGTTCTACCGGCCGATGGCGGTGGCGATCATCGGCGGCACCATCACCTCGACCATCCTGACGCTGCTGGTGGTGCCGACGTTCTACGACTCGATCGAGATCGCGCGCGACCGGGCGATTGCCAAGTTCCACGCCCGCGAAGCACGCTGGAATCCGTTCTACGCATTCGTGGTCACGCTGGTCGAGGCGATCCTTGCCCTGCTGCTGATCCGCCTCGTCTACCGGCTGGTGATGAAACTGGTCGCGCTGATCCGGGCACGCGGCGGACGCGGCGGCGGCACCCCGCAGGCGGTCGCCCTGCCCCAGTCCTCGGCCGACTGACCAGCGAACCCGCAGCAAACGGGGCCGTCGCCATCGCGACGGCCCCGTTTTTTTTGGGCCGCGCGCCAACTTGTCGGGCGGCAGATTCTGCGCCACACTCCGCGTCAGCGCACCAGGTGCGCGCTCCATCAATGCGACGCGAGAGCCATGGAAAAATCAATCGAAGCCGCGGTCCTGTTTGCCGATGTCAGCGGCAGCACCAAACTCTACGACACGGTCGGTGACAAGATCGCCTTTGCCGCCGTGCAGCAGTGCGTCGATGCGTTCATCCACGCGACCGAGAAAAACGGCGGCCGCGTGATCAAGACCATCGGCGACGAAGTGATGGCGGTGTTTCCGGATGCGGCCGCCGCCACCGTTGCGGCGATCGACATGCAGAACGCACTGGAAGGATTCGAGCCCACCGCCGGCACCCGCCTGGGTGCCCGCATCGGATTTCATTTCGGCCCGGCGATCGAGCGCGACAACGACCTGTTCGGCGACAGCGTCAACCTGGCGGCCCGCCTGTCCGGCGTGGCGATTCGCGGCCAGGTCATCACCACCCGCAGCACCGCGGACCGGCTGAACCCGGTGCTGCGCGCCTCCTGCCGCCAGCTGCACGCCATCGCCGTCAAGGGCAAGAACGAGATCGACATCTGCGAGGTGCTGTGGAAAGACGCCGACCAGACCGTCACGGTGCTGGCGGGCCGGTCGCAGGCGGTGGCGTCGTCCGCGCTGACGCTGCGCTATGGCACTGCCACGCTGCTGCTGGACGCCGCGCGCCCGTCGCTGGCGTTCGGCCGCGACAAGGCCGCCCAGCTGGTGGTGGACGATGCCAACGCCTCGCGCAACCACGGCTCGATCGAGTTCCGTTCGGGCAAATTCATCCTGACCGACCACAGCGTCAACGGCACCTGGGTGACCTTCGACGGCAACGCCGAATTTGTCCTGCGGCGCGAGGAGTGCGCCCTGCTGGGCCGCGGCTGGATTGCGTTCGGCCAGTCGCGCCAGGCGGCGGCCCATGTGCTGGAATTCGAGTGCCGTTGAGCGCCGGCGTGCCGCGCGAGGCGCCCTGCTGCAGGTCAGCCGGCGCCAGGCGTCCGTGAGCGCGAGGCGTCACGTTTCCTGGCCGCGCCCAGCTCGCGCTCGCGCTGCCGCAGCACGTCGATCATGACGTTGAACACGCGCGCAAACTGACCGATCTCGTCGGTCGAGGTAACGCGCACGGTGGCCTTGTCGTAGTCCGCGCTCTTGAGGGCATGGGCCGCGGCGGTGAGTGCCTCGATCGGCCGTACGATGGAGCGCGCGAACCACGCCGCCAGCGCGATGAACACCAGCCCCACCACCACCACGCTGTAGAACACGATGCGAAACAGCTCGCGCAGCGGCGCCTCGAAGTAATCGCGCGATTCCGCCATCGCCACCACCCAGTTGTGGCCGGCAACCGGTGCGAAGCCGGCGATTTCCGGCACGCCCGAGACCGGCGAGGCAAAGCTGGCATTGCCCTGCGCGGTGGCACCGACCATCTTCTGCGCAAGTCCCGGCAAATTTACGGACTCGATCGAATCGCGCCGGAAACGCTGGTCGGCGACGATCGCCTTCAGCGTATCCGGCGGCAACGGCGCCAGGCTCTTGTAAATCAGCCACGGGTCGGAATGATGCAGCAGCACGCCATCGCCGTCGACCAGCATCGCGGTACGCTCGGTGATGCCGCGCGATTCCTCGAGGATGGCGGCGACGGCGCTGGCGCGGATGCGGATAGTCACCACGCCGATCACCTTGCCGGCCTCGTCCAGCACCGGGTTGGCAAAAAAAGCGCCTGAACCGCCGGCCGTGGCGCCGACAATGATGCCGGTGATGAACGGCCGCCCGGCGCTGGCTTCCTGAAAATACTTGCGGAACCGGAAATTTTGCCCCGGCACGGTTTTGTTGGTCGAGGTCAGCGCGGTGCCGCCGGCATCGAGCACGGTGGCGACGTCGATATCCTGATTGGCTTTCACCAGGCCGTCGAGCTTGGCGAGGATTTGCGCCTTGCGCGCCTCGGTCGGATTCTTGAGAAAGGCGACGAAGTCGGCGTCGGTGCTGACGTAGACCGCCAGGTTCCTGCTGTCGGTGATCAGCTGTGAAACCCGGCCGGCGACGCTGCCGGCCAGCTGCTCGAGGTTACGCAACTCGCCGGCGCTGACGCGCTCCACGCTGCCGGTGTAATTGAAATACGCGGTCAGCAACATCGGCGTCAGCGCGGTGAGCACCATTGCGAGCGTCATCTTCATCGCCAGCGGCCACGACGCCGGTCGCGACAGCATGGTACCGATGCGGCCCAGCCGGGCGCGCAGCAGCCGCGGCGAGCGGATTGCCACCAGCCAGCTTTCGTGGTCGGCGGCCTCGCCCTCGCCGTCCTGCAGCGCGTCCTGCAGGTTGAGGCTGGACGGATGGGCGGCGAACAACGCCTTGCTGAACGCCGCCACGTCGCGCGGCCGGTCCTGCGTCTCCGGCTTCAGCGCCCAGTCGATGGCGCTGAGGAATTCGCGGCTGTAGCGGCCTTGGCCGACCTCGACCGCCGGCTTCAGCGGGTCCTGCGCCACCATCCGGTCCGGCGCCTCGATCGGCTTCTTGCCAGCCACCATCCAGTACAGGGTCGCGCCCAGCGCATAGAGATCGGTCCACGGCCCCTGTTCGCCGAGCACGTACTGCTCGATCGGCCCGTATCCCGGCGTGACGAAATTATTTTCTTCCGAACGCTCCTGCGAGGTGTGCCGGGCCGCGCCGAAATCGAGCAGCACCAGGGTGCCGTCGGTGTCGCGGACATAGATATTGTCTGGCTTGATGTCGCGATGCAGGAAGCCGCTTTCATGCACCACCGCAAGGCCGTCGAGCAGCGGCCGCAACAGCAGCAGCAGGTCGACCTCCGCCATCTCGGCATGCGAGCGCCACCAGGCCTTGAGCGATTCGCCGCGCTCGTACTCGAGCACCATGTAGGCGGTGTTGTTGGCTTCGAAAAAGCGCGCCACGCGAACGATGTGCGGGTGGCGGAAAGTCGCCAGGGTGCGGGCCTCGACCAGGTAGTTCTCCAGGCCCTTTTCGTAAATGTCCTCGTCATTGGCCGAGCGCGGCGCGACCGTGATGTCCACCGTGCGGCTGGCAACCTGCTCGGGCAGGTATTCCTTGATCGCCACCTTGGAATTCAGGTTGATGTCACTCGCCAGGTAGGTGATGCCGAAGCCGCCCTGCCCCAGCACCTTGTCGACGCGGTACTCGTGCAGCTGGTAGCCGACCGGCAGGGCCAGCGGCGTCACGTGCGGCTGCGGCGCGGCCGGGGCGGACGCCGCGGCGGTCAGCGAGATCACGGTGGCGTCGTCGGCGGCAGCCGGGTGCGGTGCCACCACGGTGGCGTCATCATCCGCCGCGGGCGCGGCCGGCGGGGCTGCCGGCGGCAGGTGGCCGTCGCGCGCCAGCCGGGTGATATCCGATTGCGCCCGCTCGTCCTTGCTGGAATCCTGATTCATGGGTGTCTGCCGTTGGGTCTGCCGCGTGGCCGAATGCGCGTGATCACTGCCGCTGCCGGCCCGGATCGGCAAACTGCACAGCGCCGTGCGGGCATGTCGAAGCGTTTCATGTTACCTCAAGCGACACCGGCATTTGCCGGGCACGGATATCGCGACGCGGCGCGGCGGCAAATCGGCAGCGCGCACCGCAGCCGGCATGGATGTCGATCTGTATACTCGCTGGATTCTTTTGCCCCGCGGCACGCCGCCTTCGGAGAACAGCGCCATGGAAATCAAACCCGTCACGCTCACCGGCCGGCAGCTGCGACTGGAACCGCTGTCGATGGATCACGTCGCCGACCTCGACTACGCCTGCAAGGACTCGCCGGACGGCCGCCGCACCATCTGGCGCTACCTGCTCGACGCCCGCGTGTACCGCGATCACGGGATGGCCGGCCTGGTGACGGCGCTGCTGGGACGCCAGGCGGCCGGCACCGACCTGCCGTTCGCCATGATCGACCTGAAAACCGGCAATGCGGTCGGCACCACGCGCTTCATGGAAATCGAAATCGAAAACCGGGTGGTCGAGATCGGCACCTTCATCGGCCTCAACTTCCAGCGCGAGGGCCTCAACCTCGAGAGCAAGCAACTGATGCTCAAGCATGCCTTCAACACGCTTGGCGTGATGCGGGTTCAGTTCAAGATCGACCACCGCAATTTCGCCTCGCTGGACGCGATCGAGCGGCTGCGCGCCTACCGCGAAGGGGTGTTGCGGAACCACATCATCCTGGCCGACGGCACGCCGCGCTCATCGGTCTACTACAGCATCCTCGACACCGAGTGGCCGGCCATCGACCTGCATCTGGAAAACCTGATGGCGCGCGCCACCTCCTGACCGATCGCATCCCCGCCTGCCAGCCGCTATCCGGCCGCCCACCCGCCAACTGACCGATCGACATCCCCTTCCCCGGACATGCCCGCCATCCACCGCAAACTTTTCTGGCTCGCATTCTGGGTGATCGGTTTTGCCGTGTTCATGACCGGCCTGCTGCTGTTCTTCAAGTACCAGAGCGTGTTTACCGGGTTGCAGCGCGACCGGGTGATGCTGGTCGCCGGCGAAATCGACGATATCGCGGAGAAGAGCCTCTCGCTGGGCCAGGACTTCTGGGAAATCGCCACCCTGCAGGACGTGATCGAGAGGCGGCGCGAGGCCGACCGGATCTTTACCGGCATCGATGTCGCCGGCAAGGACGGCAAGATCGCCTATTCCACCGATCTCGCACGCATCGGCTCCAGCCTGCCGGCCGAGTGGATGGCGGCGTTCGCCCGACAGCCGCGCTTCAGCAACCTGTCGCCATCGGCGGACGAGGCGGTGGTCGCCTCGACCATCCGCAACAGCTTTGCCCAGCCGGCCGGCTACGCGGTGATCCGCTATAACCGCCAGCGCGAGCAGGAAGCGATGCGCGCCTTTACCAGCCGCCTCGCCTTTACCTGCGCCGGCGTGTTTGCCGCCTTCACCCTGCTGCTGTACGCCATGCTGACCTGGCGCTGGCGGCAGGCCGACCGGGAATTGTCGCGCGCGGCATCGGCGTTGGCCGGCTCGCCACCGCCCGTGCACGGCGAACCCCATTCGCACGCCCTCGCCGCCGACGTGGCCGCCATCGATCGGCAACTCACCGCCGCCAGCCGGCAGCTGGCCGCCGTCAACCCGGAACCGGCGCGATGAAGGCGCCGTCATACCTGCAGCGCCAGCTATGGGTGGCGATGGCCGCCATCCTGCTGGTGGTGATGGCGGCCATCGCCGCCACCGTCGGACTGATGTACCGCACCTTTGACGACAGCATCGCGCCGCAGGTGCTGGAAAAAGCCGGCACTGCAGGCCGCTCGCTGAGCGGCCTGATCAGCCAGGCAGCCAGCCACGAGATCGCGCTGGACAAACTGGTGGGCGTCGATGCGCTGTTTACCGACACCGCCCGCAAGCATCCGGAGATTTCGCACATCGCCCTGCTGCGCGCGGGCAAGCCCATCGCCAGCGCCGGCAGCGGCGTCGAGGTGCCCGCCGAACTGACCGCGCGCCTGCCGGTGGCCGGCTACGCGGCAGCCGGCGCCGAACTGACAGTCGGCATCGATCCCAAATACGTGCGCAAGCTGTTCGAGGAAATGGCGCTCGACCTGCTGGTGGTCGCGGTGGTGACCCTGTTCGTTTCGCTGGAGCTGCTGTACTTCCTGGCCGGCGCCGTGGTGGCCGACGTCGGCGCCTTGCGCGCGCGCGCGGCAGCGCTGTCGCGCGGCGCGTTTTTCCCGATGCCGCAAGCAGCCTGGCTGGGACAGGCGTGGAGCCGGGCGCTGGAGGCGCGCGCGGCGGAAATCACCGGCCGCTACCACCAGGCGCTGGCCGCACTGCGCACGCGCTGGCAGCGGCGTCATGTCGATCGGCAGGCGGCCGGTGACCGTGCGGCCGCCTTGCGCAGTTCCATCGCCGCGTTGCGCGATTTGCGCACCCGTTTCAGCTTTGCCGAATCGCGCCAGGGGCGGCGGGCCGGTCCCGGCGGCGACGCGGCGCTGGTGCTGGGCGCGATGCGGGCGCCGTTTTTCCTGCTGCTGCTGGCGGACGACCTGTCGCGCTCGTTCATGCCGATGTTCGCCGCCGGGCTCGCGGCCGGACCGCTGTCGATCTCGCCCAACATGGTGGCGAGCCTGCCGATCTTCGTCTTCATGCTGGTGGTGGCGCTGTCGCAGCCGGTGCTGGGCGGCTGGAGCGAACGCATCGGCCGGCGGCGCTCGTTCCTGGCCGGGGCGCTGCTGGCGTGCTGCGCGCATTTCCTGTCGGCGCAGGCGACCGGCCTGATCGAACTGCTGGCCTGGCGCGCGGCCGGCGGCGCGGCCTGGGCGATCGCCTTTGTCGCCGCGCAGGGCTACATCCTCGATCACACCGATGCGAAGACCCGCACCGCCGGCCTGGCCGCGTTCGTCGGCATCATCATGGTGTCGCTGGTCTGCGGGCCGTCGATCGGCGGCATCCTGGCCGACGGCATCGGCTACCGTGCCACGCTGGTGGTGGGCGGTGCCCTGACCGTAATCGCGCTGGCGCTGGCGTGGCGCCGGCTGCCGGTCGATCCGCCGCGCGCGGCGATCGTGGCGCCACCCACAGCCGCCGTCGCCGCACCGCGGCTGGGTGTGGCATTCGCCAACCGGCGATTCCTGCTGCTGTTGCTGCTGGCAGCGGTGCCGGCCAAGGTCATCCTCATCGCTTACTGTTTCTACCTGATCCCGCTCTACATCGTTGCCGCCGGCAGTACTCCTGCCATGGCCGGCCGCATGATCATGCTCTATTCGGTGATGATGGTGCTGCTGGTGCCGATGATGGCCAATTGGGTGGTCGGCCTGCGCGCCCGCCATGCACGCGAGCCGGAGGCGCTGTTTGTCGCCGCCGGCCTGGCGTTATCGGGCGCGGCCGGGCTGGCGATGGCATTGCCGTTCGGCCTGCTCTCGCCACTGCTGGTGGTGCTGCTGCTTGGCGTGGGCCAGTCGCTGTCGATTTCGCCGCAGGCGGCGATGGTGGCTGAGGTCTGCAAGGAAGAAATTCGCGCCCTGGGGCAGAGCGCGGTCTACGGCGTCTACCGGATGGTGGAGCGGTTCGGCAACGCCATCGGCCCGCTGATCGCCGCGGCACTGCTGGAACTGGCCGGTTTCAACACCGCCTTCATCGCCATCGGTGGCGCCGTGTTGTGCTGCGCGGCGCTGTTCTCACTGGTGTTCCTGCGGCGCGGCGGCGATGCGCCGCTGCCGGCAGCGGCCTCGCAGGGAGCCGGCTGATGCGCCGGCGTTTTCTCGGCCAGCTGACCGGTGCCGCCGCGCTGCTGGCCGCCGGCCGCATGCCGGCCTCGATCGCGCAGGGCGCGAAGCGATTTCGCATCTATGCCGTCACCTGGCGCGGCAAGACCCAGGTCGAAAGCGGCCTGGAGGATTACTTCGGCAAGCAGGGCATCGCGGTCGAATTCATCTGGCGCGACGCCGAGCAGCAGGCCGCGCGGCTGCCCGAGTTCGTGCAAGAGATCAAGGCGCTGCGTCCCGACCTGGTCTACACCTGGGGCACGCCGCCGACGCTGGGCATCGCCGGCGCGCACGACGCCGTCGATTCCGCGCGCCATGTCACCGGCATCCCGATCGTGTTCGCGCTGGTGGCCGCGCCGGTGGCGGCGAAAGTGGTGCCGTCGCTCACCGCACCCGGCCGCGACATCACCGGCGTCACCCACGTCGCCACGCTGGAATCGCAGCTCGAGGCGATCCGCACCTATCGCCCGTTCGCGCGTCTCGGCGTGCTGTACAACGCGGCCGAACGCAATTCGGTGGCCACCGCGGAAGGTTTGCGGCAGCTGGCCGCCAGCCAGCGCTTCCAGCTGGTCGAGCAAGTCTTCGATCGCAGCGCCGACGGCAAGGCGCTGCCGGCAAACATCGACGACAAAGTGCGCGCCATGAAACAGGCCGGCGCCGAGTGGCTGTATCTGGGCCCCGATACCTACCTGTTCTCGCAGATCGAACGCGTGGCCAATGCGGCGATGGCGCAGCGCCTGCCGACTTTTTCGGCCACCGAAGCCGCGCTGAACGGCAAGGCGCCGGTGCTCGCGGGCCTGGTGTCGAGCTACTACACCATCGGCCAGTTCGCCGGCTACAAGGCGGAGCAGATCCTGCTCTGCAAGCAGGCGGCGCGCGCGATACCGATCGAATCGCTGTCGCGCTATTCGTTCATCGTGCGTATCGACGTCGCCAAACAGCTCGACGTCCTGCCGCCGGTGTCGCTGTTCAATTACGCGACGATTCGCTGACGGTCACGCCGGCTGCCGGGCGCGGCGGCGTGATCCGGCCGGACAATTTCCCGCCATCCGACGCACGTTCCGGACTGATCAGCCGTGAACCGGTCAGCCCGGCTCGCGCTCGATGCCCGCGTCCGCCGCAATCAGGCCGGCGCTCATGCCGCCTGCCCCGGCCGCCGCCCCGCCACCGCCACCACCTCCCGCGCCGCGCGCACCGGCACGATTGCCGCCGTCGCCTTCCGCGCGCCCGGCGCGCAACGGCCGGCCGGGCCCGGAAGCCGGCAGCAGGAGGCTTGGCGGCAGCGGCTCCAGCCCCAGCTGCGTTCGCAAGTCCGCGCGCAGTGATTCGATCAGCGGTTGATAGTTGACCGGCTCGCCGCGGCCCAGGTGATTGGCGCATCGAACGGCGAACTCGACCTGTTCAAGCGAGCCAAACAGCACGATGTCCGCCAGCGTCTCCTCGATTTGCAGGTTGTGCTCCTGCGAGGCGGGCGAGAACGATCCGGCCAGCGAGCGGTAGGCGGCGACCAGCGATTTGAGCCGTTCCGTTTCCTGCCGGTTTTCGCGCTGGCGCCGCTGCTGGATGCGCTGCATGACGAAGATGCGCACCGCCAGCAACACCACCGTCACCAACAGCGACGCGATCAGCGTCAGCGGCAGCGGCCCGAGGTCGGTCAGTCGCATGATTTCCGGAACTTCACGTCATTTTTTCCTGTTGTTGCGGGCAGTGCCCTGGCAGCGATCGCGGCCACCGGGCCGGGCTGTCTGCCGATTCTGGTCCCGGTCCGGCGGTTTGCTCTGTGGGCTGGCGCACAGACCGTCATCTCCCGTTCGACGAGCATCCGAGACGGAGAAAATTCTGATGCGACGTACACCCATGCAAAACCGGCTTCTGGCTGCGCTCCCGCGCGAAACCTATGATCGCCTGCTGCCCAGTCTGGAACTGGTCGCCCTGCCGCGCGGGCTGGCCATCTATGAGCCTGGCAGCACGCAGGACTACGCCATCTTTCCGATCTCGAGCATCATCTCAGTACTCACCCTGCTGAAGAACGGGTCCTCGCCGGAGGTCGCCGTGATCGGCAACGACGGTGTCGTCGGCCTCGCGCTGGTGATGGGCGGCGCCGCCGCCACCAACACCCAGGGCATGGTGCAGAGCGCCGG